>JALQXR010000078.1 GCA_023263105.1 Marivivens sp.
AAGAAGGCCTCCGCTTCGCCATCCGCGAAGGCGGCCGCACCGTCGGTTCGGGCGTCGTCTCCAAAATCCTGAAGTAAACTCTGGCCCTTTGGGGTAGGAGGAACGGGCGGCCCCAGCGGGCCGCCCGTTTTCGTTCAAGGTGCCGCATGGAAAGACTGACCGCGAACCGCAACTTCATGCGTCTTTGGGTGGCCCAGTCGGTCAGCGCGGTCGGGTATCGGATATCGCGGACGGTTCTGCCGATCATTGCCATTTCCACGATTGACGCGACACCGTCCCAAGTCGCGTTGCTATCGGCGCTCAGCTTTGCTCCGGGTTTGCTGGTCAGCCTGTTCGCGGGTGGGCTGGTGGATCGCCGACCAAAGCGCCCCATGTTGGTCTGGTCGGACCTGTTTCGGGCCGCGGTTCTTTTGACGGTTCCTCTGGCCGCCCATTTCGGCACCCTTACGATGGCGCAGCTCTACGTCGTCGCGGGGGCTGTCGGCGCGGCGACCACCCTGTTCGGGATCGCGGACAACAGCTATCTGCCCGCCCTTGTGTCCAAGGACCAGATCGTCACGGCAAACAGCCGGCTTGAGGCGACCGAGGCCGTGGCCGAGGGCGTGGGGCCATGGCTTGGCGGTGTCCTTGTGTCGGTCGTCGGCGCCCCGCTTGCCTTGGCGGCGGATGCGGCCAGCTACGTCTGGTCGGCGTTGTTCCTTCGGCGGATTACCGAAACTGGCTCCCCGACCGAGGACGAAGCACCGGCGACGGGCCCTTTTGCGGATGCAATCGCGGGGCTGCGTGTCTGCCGGTCGCACCCGCTGGTGTCTAGACTCCTTGCGGCGACGCTGTTGCTGGCGTTCTCGGGCGGGTTCTTTTTCGCGCTTTACATGGTCGTGACGATCGACCTTTTGGCGCTTTCTCCTGCCATGGTCGGGCTGGTGATCGGGTTCGGCGGACTGGGCAGTTTCATCGGAGCCGTGGCCGCCGGTCCGTTCCAGCGCCGGTTGGGCCTGTTTCGCGCCATCGTGCTGACCCTGCTGATCGGCAAGCTGTGGGATTTCGCGGTGCCGTTGTCGCTGGTGTTTCCGGACTGGGCGGTTGCTTTGCTGATTTCGGCGCAGTTGGTCGGGGACGGCTTTGTCACGGTGTCGATGATCCTTGCCCTTAGCCTGCGGCAACAGGTGCTGCCCGAGAACCGGCTTGGCCGCGCCAACGCGACCTTTCATCTGGCCGAGGGCGCGGCGCTGGTCGCAGGGGCGCTGGCCGCGGGCGCTCTGGTGCAGGTGCTGCCGGTTTCGCAGGTCATCTGGGGCGCGACCTCGGGGGGGCTTATCGCGGTGGCGGTGCTGTGGTCGGGCAGGGCGGAAAATCCTGAAAAGGCCACTTGATTCCCCTCGCCCGGTGCCGTAATCCCCGACTTGGCCTTAGGGGTATAGCTCAGCTGGTAGAGCGACGGTCTCCAAAACCGTAGGTCGCGGGTTCGAACCCTGCTGCCCCTGCCAGGCCGGTAAGTCCGGCCATTCGGAAAGGGCGCTATCACTTGCCAATTCCCGATCAGATCGTCCTGCACCTTGGTCCGCACAAGACCGCGACGACGCACCTTCAAAAGGGGCTGCAGTCGGCCAGCGACCGACTCTTGAAACATGGCGTCCAGTTTCTGGGACCCCAAAACCTGCGCCGCAAGGGTCGCACCATCGTATCGCTGTTCGGGTTGGATGTGCCCTTTGGCCCCGACTGGACCCGCCCGCGCCACAAGCAGTTCCACCGCGACGCAAAGCGGCTGATCCTAAGCGACGAGAATTTTCTGGGCGCGCTCCACGACGGGGACGGGCGCGTGCATATGCCGATCTACGACGAAGCGCCCGCCCGCGTTGCCGAACTGGTGCGCCGCGTCGGCCCAAACCGCGTTTCGGTCTATCTGTGCGTCCGGCACCCAGCGGCGTTCCTGACCTCGGCCTATTCGCAGATGGTCGGCTCGGGACATCAGGTGACGGTCGACGACTTTACAGACGCCAACCCGATCGGAGAGATCGACTGGTTCCCGCTGATCCGCGGCCTGTCCGAGATCGACGGGCTGTCGGGCGTCACGCTCTGGCGGTTCGAAGACTATGCCGCGCTGCAGTCGACCATCGTGTCGCAGATGGTCGGGCCGCACGCCGATCTGGTCAAGTTGCCCAAGGGCGCGTCGAACACCGGCCTGTCCCAGCGGGCCATCGATGTGATCCTTCAGGCGCCGGCGGGCGACGACCTGAAAGAGCTGGCCTATTGGGCGCGTCGGCGGTTCCCGTCGGGAACAGGGTTCCCCAAACCCGAGCTGTTTACCGAAGCCGAGTTGGCGCTGGGGCAAAAGAATTACACCGATCAGGTCGCCCGAATTGCCGATCTGCCGCGTGTGACCCTGCTGCGTCCGGGCAAGACCGCTTGAAAACCCCGTCCGTGTTGCGTATGTCCCGCCAGATAACGCGTAGAGGAAGTTTCCATGGCACGGACTAATCCGGTTCAGTTCATTCAGCAGACCAGAGCCGAGGTCGGCAAAGTCGTTTGGCCGAGCCGCCGCGAGGTGCTGCTCACCACTGTGATGGTTTTCACGCTGGCGGTGCTGCTTGCGGTGTTCTTTGCCTTGGCCGATCTGCTGATCCGCACCGGTCTTCAGGGCGTGCTGACCTACTTCGGTAGCTGATAGGTCATTCCGCGCAACTGCGGCAAATGTGGCCCGACCCTCTTGAATTCATTGGCTTCGAGGGGTATGAGCCACCGACTTCCGGTCAGGGCGTGCGGCGAATCGAGTTGCGCGCCGCTTTTCTTTTCCGGAGAGCCAGGGCCCAAAGGCCCGTGTTAATTGGAATTTCTGACCCCTTGGGGTCACTTGAGTCGAGGTATCGGGAAACATGGCTAAACGGTGGTATTCGGTAAGCGTGCTCTCGAACTTCGAGAAGAAGATCGCCGAACAGATCCGCACCAAGGTTGCCGAAAAGGGGCTTGAGGATCAGATCGACGAAGTTCTGGTCCCGACCGAAGAAGTAATCGAAGTGCGCCGCGGCAAAAAAGTCAGCACCGAGCGCCGCTTCATGCCGGGCTATGTTCTGGTCCACATGGAAATGTCGGACGAAGGTTACCACCTCGTGAACTCGATCAACCGCGTCACCGGTTTCCTTGGCCCGCAGGGCCGCCCGATGCCGATGCGCGACGCCGAGGTGAACGCGATCCTGAACCGTGTCGAAGAAGGACAGGAAGCGCCCCGCACGCTCATCCGCTTCGAGATCGGCGAAAAGGTCAAAGTCAACGACGGCCCGTTCGAAGATTTCGACGGCATGGTCGAAGAGGTCGACGAAGACAACCAGCGCCTCAAGGTCACGGTTTCGATCTTTGGCCGCGCGACGCCGGTCGAATTGGAATTCACTCAGGTCTCTAAGCAGGGCTGAGTGCGCACCCGTGGGAGGGGAAGGCGGCGCGCCGCTGGAACCGGACCACACAACGTAAGCCCCGATCACGCGTGATACGGGGGTTGGAAGAAGGAGAGGCCAAATGGCCAAGAAAGTAATGGGTCAGCTGAAGCTGCAAGTCGCCGCTGGCGATGCGAAGCCTGCTCCCCCTGTCGGTCCGGCGCTGGGTCAGCGCGGTATCAACATCATGGAATTCTGCAAGGCCTTCAACGCGAAGACCGCAGACATGGAAAAGGGCGCTCCGTGCCCGACCGTGATCACCTACTATCAGGACAAATCGTTCACGTTCGAAATCAAGACGCCGCCCGCGTCCTACTACCTGAAGAAAGCTGCAAAGCTGTCGTCGGGTTCCAAGACCCCGGGCAAAGCAGTCGCCGGTTCCGTGTCGGTTGCTCAGGTCCGTGAGATCGCAGAGGCCAAGATGAAGGACCTCAACGCGACCTCCGTCGAAGGCGCCATGCAGATCATTCTGGGCTCCGCCCGCTCCATGGGTATCGAGGTGAAGTAATGGCAAAGCTCGGAAAACGCATGACCGCCGCCAACGAAGCTTTCGTGGGCAAAGAAAACCTCAGCGTCGCCGATGCTGTCGCTCTGGTTAAGGCAAACGCCAAGGCCAAGTTCGACGAGACCATCGAAGTCGCGGTGAACCTTGGTGTTGACCCCCGTCACGCCGACCAGATGGTCCGTGGCACTGTCAACCTGCCGAACGGCACCGGTAAGACGGTCCGCGTCGCTGTGTTCGCACGTGGTGACAAGGCCGAGCAGGCCAAAGCCGCTGGCGCCGACATCGTCGGTGCGGAAGACCTGATGGAAGTGGTTCAGTCGGGCAAGATCGACTTTGACCGCTGCATCGCCACCCCCGACATGATGCCGATCGTCGGCCGTCTGGGTAAGGTCCTTGGCCCGCGCAACCTGATGCCGAACCCGAAAGTCGGCACCGTGACCGTCGACGTTGCAGAAGCTGTTGCTGCTGCAAAGGGTGGTCAGGTCCAGTTCAAGGTCGAAAAAGCTGGCGTCGTTCACGCCGGTATCGGCAAGGCCTCTTTCGATGCCAAGAAAATCGAAGAGAACCTGATGGCCTTTATCGACGCCGTCCAGAAAGCCAGACCCACTGGCGCCAAAGGCGCCTACATGAAAAAGGTCGCCATTTCGTCGACCATGGGCCCGGGCGTTTCGGTTGATCTGGCTTCGGCCACCGGCAACTAAGACCGGACTATAGAGTTTGAAAACGGCGGGCTTTTGCCCGCCGTTTTTGTTTTTGGGGGCCACCTTAGGTATTAATCAAATTGCCGCATTAATTCTGACATTATGCATATAATGTGCGGTATTTTGACTAATTCCAGCTTGGCGGGCATGATCAGGGTCCAGTAAACAAATGAGGGGCACCCATGTCACGTTCACTTTTCCTGATAATCACAGCCATTCTGGGTCTACTTTTCGGTCTGGTCATGCTCGTGACGCCGCAGATCATGGCCGGCAATATCGGCTTTGAGCCAGCCGCCGACCTTCATGTCATTCTGCGCGCCTACGGTACCGCAATCCTTGGCATTGCGGTTGCAAACTACGTGATCAGAAACGAGCCGGATTCCACGGGGATCAGCGCGGTCCTTTGGGCAAACGTCACGTTTAACGGACTGCTGACAATCTTGCACGTGTATTGGGTGGCCATCGGCACGCTCACAGTTGCAGCGGCCGCTCCGGGACAGGTCGCCAACTTGTTCATGCTGTTCGGCTCGATCTATTACATCCGCAAGATGGGCGCCGACGCCTAATTACCCTGCACTAAAGAAGGCCGGCTCTTTCGGCTTCCAGTTTTGATCCGGCCTTCGCCCGCGAGATCCGGCGCGTGCTGGCAGAGGAGGGCGAAGGCTCGGCCTACCTTGAAAGGCTTTACCGGCAGCTTACCGAATTCGACGACTCTCGTTTCCAGAGACTAGAGGAAATGGGGAGGGGCTTTCGGAAGGACTTTGATTTCGACGGGCTGATCGCGAGTCATTTCGCGTAGGCGCCCTGTGGTTGCCGCAAAGCGAACGCGCCTTCCGGTCGGTTCTGGGCGACGGCTTGCCCGCTTTGGCGACCCGTCCGGCCCGCTGTTCGGGAAAGAGATCGGCTGACCGGCTGGCTTTTGATTTTTATTGCAAAAGACCCTTGGCATTTTGACCAAACGGTCTTAGTGACCATGACTTCGGCAGCGCCCCGATTCGTCTGGGCGCTGTCGTGTTCTGTCCGAGACGGAGGGCGGGGGAAACTCCATAAGTCCTTCCTGAGATGGGAAACGAGACAAGATTCCGTTTGGCATGCGCATTGCGCGCGTTCCTTCGGGCGATCGACGGCTCGGGACCCTGACGCGGACCCGAATGCCTGTCGCTCATGTGACAGGTTCAATTGAGCCGGAGGGGAAACCTTCCAAACTTGGAGTGAAACTGTGGATAGAGCCCAGAAAGAGAAAGTGGTCGAGGAACTCGGCCAGATCTTTGAAAGCTCTGGCGTCGTAGTGGTTGCCCACTACGAAGGTATGACAGTTGCACAAATGCAGGACCTGCGCGCCAAAATGCGTGAAGCGGGTGGGTCTGTTCGCGTTGCCAAAAACAAGCTCGCCAAGATCGCCCTAGAGGGAAAGCCCTGCGCAAGCATTGCTGACTTCCTCACGGGCATGACCGTGCTGACCTATTCTGAAGATCCCGTGGCTGCGGCCAAGGTTATTCAGAAGTACGCCAAGGACAACGAAAAGCTCGTTATCCTCGGTGGTGCTATGGGTGACACGGCGCTTGACCCTGCTGGTGTCAAAGCGGTTTCCGAAATGCCGTCCCGCGAAGAGCTTATTGCTTCGATCGTTGGCTGCATCGGTGCCCCCGCTTCGAACATCGCCGGGGCCATTGGCGCGCCTGCTTCGAACATCGCGAGCATTCTCTCGACCATCGAAGAGAAAGCTGCCTGAAGCAACTGAACACCTCCATGGGGCATGTCGCCCTGACGTTGGAACACACATTAAACGAACGGAAAGCATAAAATGGCTGATCTGAAGAAACTCGCCGAAGAGATCGTGAACCTCACGCTGCTCGAGGCCCAGGAACTGAAAACTATCCTCAAGGACGAATACGGCATCGAGCCCGCTGCTGGCGGCGCTGTCATGATGGCTGGTCCGGCTGCCGGTGGCGACGCTGCCGCTGCTGAGGAAAAGACCGAATTCGACGTCGTCCTGAAGGACGCCGGCGCGCAGAAGATCAACGTGATCAAAGAAGTCCGCGCGATCACCGGTCTTGGCCTGAAAGAAGCCAAGGATCTGGTCGAAGCCGGTGGCAAGGTGAAAGAAGCCGCGCCGAAGGCCGAAGCCGAAGAAATCAAGGCAAAGCTGGAAGCCGCTGGCGCCAAGGTCGAACTGGCCTAAGCCACGCTTCTGGGGCTGTAACAGGTCCCGCAGTTCAGGCTGGGCCCGCTTTCCGCGGGTCCAGCCAAACCTGTCTTAGCGGGGGGCGAATTCAACGCCCCCTCCTTGGGTAGGTTCCGATGGTCGGGAGGTGTCCGGTGGGACGGACACCAGGAATAGACCGGAAAGCCCGCTCTCAGATGGTGTCAGGCCGAAGCCCAGCGGCCCTGATCCCTGCACGAGAACTGAAAGGTAACGACGCAAATGGCTCAATCCTTCCTTGGCCAGAAACGCCTGCGTAAATACTACGGCAAAATTCGCGAAGTTCTGGAAATGCCGAACCTCATCGAGGTTCAGAAATCTTCCTATGACCTCTTCCTGCGCTCCGGCGAGCTGGACCTGCCGACTGACGGCGAGGGGATCAAAGGCGTTTTCCAATCCGTCTTCCCGATCAAGGACTTTAACGACACGGCAGTTCTGGAGTTCGTGAAATACGAGCTCGAAAAGCCGAAGTTCGACGTCGAGGAGTGCATGCAGCGCGACTTGACCTATTCCGCCCCGTTGAAGGTCACGCTGCGCCTGATCGTGTTCGATGTCGACGAAGACACCGGCGCACGGTCGGTCAAGGACATCAAGGAACAGGACGTTTTCATGGGCGACATGCCCCTGATGACTCCGAACGGCACCTTTATCGTGAACGGCACCGAACGTGTGATCGTCAGCCAGATGCACCGGTCGCCCGGCGTGTTCTTTGATCACGACAAGGGCAAAACCCATTCGTCGGGCAAACTGCTGTTCGCCTGCCGGATCATCCCCTACCGCGGCTCGTGGCTGGACTTTGAATTCGACGCAAAGGACCTTGTGTTCGCGCGGATCGACCGTCGCCGCAAGCTGCCCGTGACCACGCTCCTCTATGCCCTTGGCATGGATCAGGAAGCGATCATGGACGCCTACTACAACACCGTCGAATACAAGCTGGAGAAGAAGGGTAAATCCTGGGTCACCCGTTTCTTCCCCGAGCGTGTGCGCGGCACCCGTCCGACCTTTGATCTTGTTGACGCGAAAACTGGCGAAGTGATCGCCAAAGCAGGCGAGAAAGTCACGCCGCGGACCGTCAAGAAACTGATCGAAGACGCCAAGGTTGCGGAACTGCTTGTGCCGTTCTCGAATGTTGTTGGCAAATACGTCGCCAAGGACATGATCAACGAAGAGACCGGCGCGATCTACGTCGAAGCCGGTGACGAACTGACTCTGGAAATGGACAAGGACGGCACTGTCGTCGGCGGCACCGTCAAAGAGCTGATCGACGCGGGTTTCACCTCGATCCCCGTTCTGGACATCGACAACGTCAACGTCGGCTCCTACATCCGCAACACCATGGCGGCGGACAAGAACCTGAACCGCGACACCGCGCTGATGGACATCTACCGCGTCATGCGTCCGGGCGAACCGCCGACCGTCGAAGCCGCGTCGACCCTGTTCGACAGCCTGTTCTTTGATAGCGAGCGCTACGACCTTTCGGCCGTTGGTCGCGTAAAGATGAACATGCGTCTCGACCTTGATGCCGAAGACACCCAGCGCACGCTGCGTCACGAAGACATCGTCGCCTGTATCAAGGCGCTGGTCGAACTGCGTGACGGCAAGGGCGACATCGACGACATCGACCACCTCGGCAACCGCCGTGTCCGGTCGGTCGGCGAACTGATGGAAAACCAGTACCGTGTCGGCCTGCTGCGCATGGAGCGCGCGATCAAGGAACGCATGTCGTCGGTCGAAATCGACACCGTCATGCCGCAGGACCTGATCAACGCGAAACCGGCGGCTGCGGCTGTCCGCGAATTCTTCGGCTCGTCGCAGCTGTCGCAGTTCATGGACCAGACCAACCCGCTGTCCGAAGTAACGCACAAGCGTCGCCTTTCGGCTCTGGGGCCGGGCGGTCTGACCCGCGAACGCGCCGGCTTCGAAGTCCGCGACGTACACCCGACCCACTATGGCCGGATGTGCCCGATTGAAACGCCGGAAGGCCCGAACATCGGTCTGATCAACAGCCTCGCGACCTTTGCCCGCGTTAATAAATACGGCTTCATCGAAACCCCCTACCGCAAGGTGGAAGCGGGCAAGGTGACCGACGTCGTGTCCTATATGTCCGCGACCGAGGAAATGCGCCACACCGTGGCACAGGCCAACGCGACGCTGGACGAGTCCGGCAACTTTGTGAACGACCTCGTGTCGACCCGTCAGTCCGGTGAATACACCCTCGCCCCGCGCGAACAGGTGGACCTGATCGACGTGTCGCCGAAGCAGCTGGTGTCGGTTGCGGCATCGCTGATCCCGTTCCTTGAAAACGACGACGCCAACCGCGCTCTGATGGGCTCGAACATGCAACGTCAGGCCGTGCCGCTGCTGCAGGCAGAGGCGCCGCTGGTCGGCACCGGCATCGAGGGCGTCGTTGCCCGCGACTCCGGCGCATCGATCATGGCCCGCCGTGCCGGCATCATCGACCAGGTGGACGCGCAGCGTATTGTTGTGCGCGCGACCGAAGATCTCGAGGTCGGCGACCCCGGCGTCGACATCTACCGTCTGCGCAAGTTCCAACGGTCGAACCAGAACACCTGCATCAACCAGCGTCCGCTGGTCAAAGTGGGCGACACCGTGGGCAAAGGCGAAGTCATCGCCGACGGCCCGTCGACCGACATGGGTGAACTGGCTCTTGGCAAGAACGTGGTCGTCGCGTTCATGCCGTGGAACGGTTACAACTACGAAGACTCGATCCTGATCTCCGAGCGCATCGTGCGCGACGACGTCTTCACCTCGATCCACATCGAGGAGCACGAGGTCGACGCGCGCGACACCAAGCTGGGCCCCGAGGAGATCACCCGGGACATCCCGAACGTCAGCGACGAGATGCTGGCCAACCTCGACGAGCGCGGCATCATCCGCATCGGCGCCGAGGTCA
>JALQXR010000079.1 GCA_023263105.1 Marivivens sp.
ATATTCCCCCGCCACCATCGTCGTCGACGCCCCGATCGAAATCGAGACCCCGCAAGGCGTCTGGCGGCCGCAGAACGCGTCAGAGCAATACTATGGCCCCACGCCGCTGCGCACAGGCATCGAACAGTCGCGAAACCTGATGACCGTCCGTCTGGCCCAAGAGGTCGGCATGGACGTCGTGGCGGAATACGCCGAACGCTTTGGCGTCTACGACCAGATGGGCGCGTTCCTTGCGTCGTCGCTGGGGTCCGAGGAAACCACGCTTTTCCGGATCGTCGCGGCCTATGCGATGTTCGCCAACGGCGGCGAACGTGTGGAGCCGACGCTGGTCGACCGCGTGCAGGACCGCTATGGCAACACCATCTACCGGCATGACCAGCGGACCTGTCTGGACTGCGCCAACCCGCGCCTGACACCGGGCTTTGCGCCGGCGATCCAGTCCAACCGCGACCGGATCATGAACGCGGTCACCGCCTATCAGCTGACCTCGATGCTGCAGGGCGTTGTCCTGCGCGGCACGGCGTCGGGGGCTGTGAACCTGCCGGTGCCCGTCGCGGGCAAGACCGGCACGACCAACGACGCAAAGGACGTGTGGTTCGTGGGCTTTACGTCGAACATCGTCGCGGGCTGCTACATCGGCTATGACACGCCGCGCCCGCTGGGGCGGGGGGCGTCCGGCGGCGGCACCTGTGCGCCCGTGTTCCAAAGCTTTATGACCGAAGCGGTCGAGCAGTTCGGCGGCGGCCCCTTCGTCGTTCCGGCCGAATGTCAGTTCATCAAGATCGACCGCTACACCGGCGCCCGCCTTCCCGACGATACGGTCAACGAAAATGCCATCGCCGAATGTTTCCGTGCGGGCGAAGAACCCCTGTTCGGCATCATGTACGACGGCGGCTTTGCCATGGCGGCGGACCTTCCGTTCTTTGACGAAGTCCCGCAAGAAGCCCGCAGCGTCGTGACCTCGACCGGCGAAACCGCGACGGTGGGGCCGAAAGCGACGTTCGGCAGCCTGTCCTCGGGTGGCCTCTACTGACCGGAACATGAAGGCGGCGACCTCTGGCTTGCCCGTGCGGGGCAGTCGGGCTAAACCCCTTCGGAACCGACAATGTGGCCCCCTGACGGGCCGACTAAAGACCGGAATGCCTTATGCGCGCAGAAGTCCAGAATATCGTCGCCGCGATTGAAAAGTCGCTGAACCTGCTTGGCCAGCGGCTGGGGCTAGAGACCGCGAAATACCGGCTCGAAGAATTCAACGCGCGGGTCGAGGATCCGACCCTTTGGGACGATCCGGAAGCCGCCCAAAAGCTGATGCGCGAACGTCAGATGCTGGTCGACGCGATCGAAACCTATGACGGCGTTGCCCAGGACCTGAAGGACAACATCGAGCTGATCGAACTGGGCGAGATGGAAGAAGACGCCGAAGTCGTCAAGGACGCCGAGGCCGCTCTCAAGTCGCTCAAAGACCGTGCCGCGCAAAAAGAGCTGGAGGCGCTGCTGGATGGCGAAGCCGACGGCAACGACACCTTCCTTGAAATCAACTCGGGCGCGGGCGGCACCGAAAGTAACGACTGGGCGTCGATGCTGGCGCGGATGTATGTCCGCTGGGCCGAACAGCACGGCTATAAGGTCGAACTGCAGGCCGAAAGCGCGGGCGAAGAGGCGGGCATCAAATCCGCCGCCTACAAGATCACCGGCCCCAACGCCTATGGCTGGCTCAAAAGCGAAAGCGGCGTTCACCGGCTGGTGCGGATTTCGCCGTTCGACGCGGCGGCCAAGCGGCACACCAGTTTCTGTTCGGTCTGGGTCTACCCCGTGGTCGATGACAATATCGAAATCGAGGTCGCCCCGAACGACATCCGGATAGACACCTACCGGTCCTCGGGCGCGGGCGGTCAGCACGTGAACACCACCGACTCGGCGGTGCGGATCACGCACCTTCCGACCGGCATCGTCGTGACCAGCTCTGAAAAATCGCAGCACCAGAACCGCGATATCGCGATGAAGGCCCTGAAATCCCGCCTCTACCAGCTGGAGCTGGACAAGCGGAACGCCGCGATCAACGAAGCCCATGAAGCCAAAGGCGACGCGGGCTGGGGCAACCAGATCCGGTCCTACGTCCTGCAGCCCTACCAGATGGTCAAGGACCTGCGCACCGCGCATGAAACCAGCGACACCAAAGGCGTTCTGGACGGCGACCTTGACGGCTTTATGGCCGCCACGCTCGCGCTTCAGGTCTCGGGCAAGAGCCGCGCCGAGGCGAACGCCGACGACTGACCCCGACAAAGGGCTTGTCAAAAACCACGGACCTGTTTTCTTTAGGAAAACAGGGGGTTCCCGTGACTGATCTGCATTATACCGACGCCCACGAACTGGCTGACCGGCTTGCCCGACGGGACCTCTCGGCGGTTGAGGTGATGGAGGCCAGCCTGCGCCGGATCGAGGCGCTGAACCCCGACCTGAACGCTATCGTCTCTGGTTTGCCCGCCGAACAGGCAATGGAGCTGGCGCGCAAAGCCGATGCGCATGGCCCGAAAGGCGCTCTTTTCGGCCTGCCGGTCGCGATCAAGGACCTTTCGGACGCCAAGGGATTTCCGACCATCGAAGGTTCTCCGGCTTTGGCCAAGGCCGCGCCCGCGACGCGGGACGAACTGATGGTCGCGCGGATGCGGGCTGCGGGTGCGATCATCATCGGCAAAACCAACACTCCCGAATTCGGGCTGGGCAGCAACACGGTGAACCCCGTGTTTGGCCGAACCCGCAACCCTTGGGACCAAAGCCGCACGCCGGGCGGGTCGTCGGGCGGAGGCGCCGTGGCGCTGGCCACCGGCATGCTGCCGATCGCGGACGGGTCGGACATGATGGGGTCGCTGCGCAATCCTGCGGGCTGGACCGGCATCTATGGCTTCCGTCCCACTGTCGGGCTGGTGCCCAGCGACCCCATAGGCGACTCCTACCTGCACCGGCTTTCGACGCTGGGACCGATGGGGCGCTGCCCGCGGGATATTGCTCTTTTGTTGTCCGTTCAGGCGGGGCCGGACCCGAGGCTCCCCAACCCGCGCGACCTTCCTGACCTTTCAGACCTAGAGGTAGACCTGACCGGCCGCCGCGTGGCCTGGGTCGGCGATTGGGGCGGGGCTTGGGCCTTTGACGACGGCGTTCTGGACCTGTGCCACGCCGCCGCTATGCAGGTGTTCGGCGATCTTGGCGTCACCGTCGAAGAGGTCGAGCCGATCTATCCGGCCGAGAAACTGTGGGAGTCATGGACCGTCTTGCGCAGCTTTTCGGTCGCTGCGGGCGCGGGCGCTCTGTACGACGATCCGGCGACACGGCGCCTGTTGAAAGACGACGCGATCTGGGAAATCGAACGCGGCAGGTCCTATTCCGCGATGGACATTCAGGCCGCCAGCCTGATCCGG
The DNA here is from genome assembly GCA_023263105.1 of Marivivens sp. Lineage (GTDB taxonomy): Bacteria > Pseudomonadota > Alphaproteobacteria > Rhodobacterales > Rhodobacteraceae > JALQXR01. The sequence continues at coordinate 3,417 of JALQXR010000079.1, forward strand.
AGCGACTATCTGCGGACGCTGGCCGAGTTTTACAGCCGGTTCGACGCCATGCTGATGCCGACCGCGCAGGTCTGGCCGTTTGACGGAGAAACGCTCTGGCCACGGTCGATCGCGGGGCGGGCGATGGACACCTATCACCGCTGGATGGAACTGGTTCTGCCCGTCAGTCTGGTCGGGCTGCCGTCGCTGGCCGTGCCTGCGGGGCGGGGTGCCAACGGGCTGCCGATGGGATTGCAGATCGCGGGTCCCCTTGGGGCGGATCGCAACATCCTGGAACTGGGCGAAGGCTGGCACCGCGCCGCGCCTTGGTCAAAGGACCGCCCGCCCGAGGCTTGACAGGGCAGGGTCGGGGCGGCTCTCATTTCGCAAAGAGGAATGGCCGAATGACAGATCCCGCAGCCGATATGACACCCCCGCCGTCGCCCTTGCCCGAAATCGGGCAGGTGCGGCTGATCGAGCTGTGGATCGCGCTGAAGGCGGGTCTGTACGACTTTCGGTCCGCTCCGCGATTCGGGATCTTCTTTTCGGCGGTCTATGTGGTCACGGGGTTCATGCTGCTGCAACTGGGCGCAGGCCATGTAAGCTGGACCTTGGTGACGTCGCTGGGGTTTCCGTTGGCGGCGCCCTTTGCGGCGGTCGGCCTGTATGAAGTGTCCCGCAGGCTCGAGGCGGGGTTGCCGCTAAGCTGGTCGGGCGTTCTGGGCGTGGTCTGGAGGGAACGGACGCGGCAAATCCCGTGGATGGGCGCGATCATCGTGTTCTATTTCCTGTTCTGGACCTTTCTTGCCCATATGATTTTTGCCGTGTTCATGGGGCTGACGACGCTGACCAATGTGACCACAAGTTACGAAATCTTCCTGTCGGGGCAGGGGCTTCGGATGGTGATGGTCGAAATGGCGGTGGGCGCTGTGCTGGCGTTTCTGCTGTTTTCGATGACCGTGGTAAGCCTGCCTTTGCTGCTGGAAAAAGAGGTGGATTTTGTCTCTGCCATGCTGCTGAGCATCCGCATGGTCGCGACGAACCTGCCGGTCATGCTGGTCTGGGCGGCGGTCATCGCGATCTGTTCGATCGCGGCGCTGGTGCCTTGGTTTCTGGGGCTGTTTGTGGTGCTGCCGGTGTTCGGCCATGCGACGTGGCACCTGTACCGGCGCGCGCTTTACGACGATCCTGACGCCTAGTCTTTCCACCGGAAACGCGACGTCTGAAACGCAAAAGCGCGCGTGACTGGAACACGCGCGCCCGCAAATTCTGCTGCTGTCCTGTCGGACTTAGTCTTTCTTGCCCGAACCCGAACCCGAACCGGAGGACGAGGACGACGAAGCAGAGGACGACGAGGACGACGACGATTTGCCGCCCGAGGTGTCCAGCGGGTTGTCCTGACGCTGCACGGAGCCTTCGAAATGGGCGCCGCTTTCGATCGCGATGGTCTTGTGAATGATGTCGCCTTCGACACGTGCGGTCGAGGTCAGGCGAACCTTCAGCCCGCGTACGCGGCCGATGATGCGGCCATTGATGACGACGTCGTCGGCCACGACTTCGCCCTGAACGGTTGCGCCTTCGCCGACGGTCAGCAGGTGGGCGCGAATGTCGCCGTCAACCTGACCTTCGATCTGGATGTCGCCTGAGGTGCGCAGGTTGCCCTTTACGTGCAGGTCGGACGACAGGATCGACGCCGGCGGCTTGGCCTTGGGCGCGGTCGACTTGAAGTCCGGAGTCGAGGACGACATGGTCGACGACGCTGCCGGAGCGGGGGTTGCGGTTTCAGTGGCCTTCGGCCCCGGTTCGTTGATTTTGCTCTTAGAAAACATCTCTTCCAGCTCTGATAAAGGTCATCGGGTTCACAGGCCTTCCGTCCACGCGGATTTCATAGTGAAGGTGGGGTCCGGTCGAACGGCCAGAATTGCCCATATCACCAATCCGGTCCCCGCGCGAGACCCTATCGCCTTTGTTCACACGGATGCGAGAAAGGTGCGCATAGCGGGTTTCCACACCGTTGGCGTGCCTGATCTTAATAAGCCGGCCATAGCCCGAGGACCATCCGGCATCCACCACGACGCCGTCGGCGGTGGCATAGACTGGGGTGCCGACGGGGCCGGCGAAATCGCTGCCCGCATGCAACCGCCCCCACCGCTGGCCAAAGCCAGAGGTGTAACGGAAATTCGAAAAGACCGGCATGGCAAAGGGCAATTGCTCTGCCGCGATCCGGTAGACGTTGATGCGGTCCATGGCGCCAAGTATCTGGTTGGCGCGCAGCGCATCGGCCGAGGGGGCTTCGCCGCGGGTCGAAAACTGAAGCGGGGCCAACGGGCCGCCGGTGCCGGAATAGCCTTCGCGAACCGTCCGCAGCAGCCGTTCGGGGTCCATGCCCGCCGCGCGGAACATATTGTCCAGCGGCTCGACCGAAACCAGCATGGCTTCTTCCAACTGGCGGAAAATCTCGTCGTTGCGGTCTTCCATCAACCGCATTTCCAGTTCCAGTTCGGCGGCGCGGTCGATTGCGGCGCGCGCGTCGGCTTCGATCCGGTCCCGCTCGGCCGCGGTTTGTGCCAGCGCGTCCGACAGGAAATCGACGGTTCCCAGCATCTCGCCCGAGGCGCTGGCGACCGTCGTGCCGCTGGCGGTGCCGTCCAGCGACGTGGTCAGCGCGTCGATCCGCGCCTGCAGCGCCTGCCGGTCCTGCATGGTCCGGCGCAACGTGGCCTGAATGACCTCGATGCCGGTTTCCATCTCTCGGCGCCGGTCTTCCGAGCGCAAAAGCTCGGACTGCATCGCTGAAATCTGTTCAAGCGCGGTGGTGAACCGTTCCTGCGCGGCGGCGGCCTCGGTCGCGCGGACATCGCGTTCCGACGACAGGCGGTTCAGCCGGTCTTCGTAGATGATCTGGTCCCGCTGGGCCTGCGCACGGAAGTTGCCCGCGCCAATCGAATCCATCAAGAGAATCGCCGTCGCGATGATCGTCCATGCCAGAGTCATCGTCAGGCCGGCCCAGATGACCAGCTGGGTTTCGGACTTTAGCCGGATAAACCTCGTGTCGGTATCCGAGCGCAAAAACAGCCGTTTTTCGGGAAAATACGTTTCCAGCGTTGTGTGGATTTTTTGCACAAGGCGCGATCGCACGGAGTGACCTCTATTCCATCCCATCCGGGCGCGACCCTGCCCGTGATCGCCGCCACGGGTTGCGCAGGCACATGCCCCGCGAAAGGTGTTAGCCGCCGAGGCCAAAAGTGGCAACGTTTTTTGACCAAATTCAGGGAGCGAGAGCGCGACCCATTGGTTTCAGAGGCGGAATCTTGCCGAACCGGCGGCGGGTGGCGCCGCTATTTCGAAACCGTGCGACGTCTGTCCGGCGGCAGATCATCGGCCAGCGGCCAGTAGAAATCAGGCGGCAAACCGGCTTCGGCGCGTTTTTCTTCGTTGAAGGGCGGCTTCAGCGCGCCGTGAAAATAGCGCCCGACCAGATCGTGGAACGCCACTTTCGGATCAAGATCGTGGCGACCGCAAAGAAAGTGGAACCACTTGGAGCCATAGGCGACGTGGTGGACTTCTTCGGCATAGATCACCTCTAGCGCCGCGACGGCGCTGTCGGCCTTTGCCTTGCGGAAGACGTCGATCATTCCGGGTGTGACGTCCAGACCGCGGGCCTCTAGCACCATCGGCACAACGGCAAGCCGCCCCATCAGGTCGTCGGCGGTATCCTCTGCCGCGCGCCACATACCGGCGTGCGCGGGCAGGGCGCCATAGTGGCTGCCCAGTTCCTCTAGGCAATCGCACATCAGGTTGAAATGTTTGGATTCCTCGTCCGCGGCTTTGACCCAGTCGTCGAAGAATCCGATCGGCAGAGGTGTGCCGGAAAACCGTGCGATGATGTCCCAGTGCAGATCGACCGCGTTCAGTTCGATATGGGCGACCGCATGCAAAAGCGCGATGCGGCCTTCGGGGCTGCCTGTGCGGCGGCGCGGCACGTCCCGAGGGTCAAGAAGTTCGGGTCTGGACGGGCGGGCGGGTTGCGCCGGAGGGCTGGCCGTGCCGACCGTGATCGCCGCCTCGGTGTCGCGCGCCGCGAACCAACGCGCCGCATGCTGACGGGACAGGCGGGTTTTTTCGCGGCCATCGGCCGTGGTCAGCACTTCGGTCGCCATTTCGGCCAATGTGGTCACGGCAGTCGCCTCCGGCTTGATTGGGGTCACCGTTTCATAGCCCGCGCAACGGGCAGGGTCACGCGCCTTGGCGCGTCACATCGCGCGAACGGTGGCCAGAACCTCTTGGATGTGATCCTTGACGCTGACCTTTGGCCAGACAGCCGCGATCTTGCCGTCGGTGCCGATCACAAAGGTCGACCTTTCGATCCCAAGATAGGTCCGCCCGTACAGTTTCTTTTCACCCCAGACGCCGAAGTTTTCGCAGGTGGTTCCATGCTCATCTGACAAAAGCACCACAGAAAGATCGTGTTTGTCGCGGAATTTGTCGTGCTTGCGGACGCTGTCCTTTGAGATGCCGACAACCACGGCCCCTGCCGCTGCGAAATCGGCGGCGGCGGCGCTAAAGTCCTTTGCCTCGGTCGTGCATGTCGGCGTGTCGTCGCGCGGATAGAAAAAGACCACGACGATCTGGCCCTGTGCGTCGGCAAGGCTCCAGATGTCGCCGCCGTCGCGGGGCAGGGAAAGGGCGGGTGCGGTATCGCCGGGTTGGAGCGGGTCCATGGTCTGTCCTTCAATTGCCGGAGGTCCGGTTCGTGGGTGGTCGGGTCATCGGGCGCGCTGCCCCCCGTGAAAACTGGATATGGGGCGGATTTCTTGCCGGTCCACTCCCCAAGTCGGCTTGTGACCGGACTTCTCTCGGGCGACAATAGCGCAGGCACAGCAGATTGGCAGCCGCAGGGTCGCCGGACGGAGTTATGGCAGAGGAACCCATCGACACCCAGACGGATGCCCCGACCGCCCAGCGCGGCCGGTCGTCTGCGCGTGACGGGTCGGGCCGCAGGCGCCGTCGGCGCGGGGCCTTGGGGCATACGTTCCGCGTGGCCGCTTTGGCCGGTGTCGTGATGCCGACACTGTTTGTCATTGTGGCGGCCCTGTTCATGTTCGACCGCGAGGTCACCGCCCCGACATGGGTCACCAAACGGATCGAGGCAGATGCCCTTGCCTTTCTGGGCGGCGGCACGGTCGAATTCGGCGCGATCACTTTGAAAGTCGGCTCGGACCTGCATCCGCGCGTGGCCCTGACCAACACGGTTTTGCGCGACGCGGATCAGGCGGTGATCGGGCGCGTGCCACGGGCCGAGATCTTGATTTCGCCTCGGGGTCTGGTGTTCCGGCAGGATATCCTTGTGCAGGAAATCGAAGTGACGGGTACCCAGATTTCCCTGCGCCGCGCGGCGGATGGATCGGTCGCCCTGTCGTTTGAATCCGGAAGCGCGCCGGTGCGTCAGTCCGCGACGGTGGCAGAACTGTTGCAGGGCATCGATCTGGTCCTTGCGCGGCCGGGGCTAGAGGCGCTGGAGCAGGTGCGCGCCGATGGCGTCATCGTCAACTTTGACGACGCCCGCGCCAACCGAAGCTGGACGGTGGACGGCGGGCAGGTGTCGCTGGACCTGAGGGGCGGCTCGACCCGGCTTCGGGGGGATCTGTCGCTGTTGTCGGGCCGGTCCTATGTCACCCGTCTGGTCGTCAATTATGAAAGCGCCAAGGGCGACGTGCGGGCCCGCATGGGGCTGGCGATCGAGGACGCGGTCGCGGGCGATCTGGCCACGCAGGTTCCCGCGCTTAGCTGGCTTTCGGCGCTCGACGCGCCGCTGTCGGCTTCGGTGCGGGGTGAAATCGACGAAGAGGGCAGGCTGGGACCGGTCAACGCCGCGCTAAAGATCGGCGCGGGGTCGATCCGGCCCACGGCCGATATCCGCCCGATCCCCTTTGGCTCGGCGCGGACCTATCTGACCTACGATCCCAACCGCCGAGAGCTGTCCTTTGACAGGGTCGAGGTCGCCAGCGAATGGGGCAGTTTCCAATCCGAGGGACGGGCCTATCTGCGCGATCTTGAAAACGGGTTGCCCCGCACGCTTTTGGCGCAACTCGCGCTGACGAACATCGAACTGAACCCTGACCAGCTGTTCGAAACGCCCCGTCGCTTTGACACGGTCGGCATCGATTTCCGGCTCAGGCTGCAGCCCTTTTCGGTTGAGGTGGGGCAATTCCTTGCCACGTCAGAGGACCAGACCGTGCAGGGAACCGCCGACATCGTCGCGCGGCCCGAAGGGTGGGACGTGGCGGTCGATATCGAGGCCCAGACGCTATCGTCGTCGTGGATCCTGTCGAACT
>JALQXR010000007.1:0-17373 GCA_023263105.1 Marivivens sp.
GTCGTCAGTTTCCATTTCGGACTGCCAGAGCAAAACACTGTCGATGCACTAAAGAAAAGCGGGATCGCAGTTATGTGCAGCGCGACAACGGTCTCGGAGGCGAAAATTCTGGAAGATCGCGGCGTGGACGTCATTATCGCGCAAAGTTTTGAGGCAGGCGGTCATCAGGGCACGTTTGCAGAAGCCGATGCCCGCATCCGAATAGGAATGTTCGCCCTTCTGCCTCAGGTTGTGGACGCAGTGAGTGTCCCTGTGATCGCTGCAGGTGGTATCGCAGACGGCAGAGGTATCGCGGCCGCGTTGATGCTCGGCGCCAGTGGTGTGCAGCTCGGAACGGCATTCATGCGCTGCCCTGAAGCTGATGTTTCTGATGTTTACCGATCCGCCCTCGCCAGTGCAAAAGACTCGGATACGGTCATTACCGAGGTCATTTCGGGCCGTCCGGCGCGGGCATTGAAGAACAGGTTGGTGGACGAGCTGGAAAGCTCTGGCGCAATGCCGCTGCCGTTTCCCGCGCAATACGAGTTGACTGCTCCGTTGGATGACACAAACGATCCGGACCTAATGGGCCTGCTTTCGGGTCAGTCCGTTGCCCTGACGCGTGAAATGCCAGCGGCTGATGTTGTGGCGACCTTGGTAGAAGAAACGACGCGCTGCTTTTCGATGACCCGGCGGCACAACCAAAGGTAAACCCGACGGCATGCCAAAACTCTCGGGTTACGCCGCGAGAAACCCCTGACTCTATCCGTCAGTCCGCCCACGGAAGCTGCCGCCAATAGGATGGGCGACCCATTGGCGCCGACCCTAGTCGTCGCCGTCGGTCATGGGACCCGTCATCACGGCCGTGGCTTTGACAATGGCATGTATCCGGGCACCTGTCTTCAGCCCCATTGCTTCGCTCGACGCGCGGGTGATCCGGGCCAGGAGCATGGCGGACCCTGCCCGCAGGCCGACCAACACGCCGGATTGTCCCGCGGGTTCGATTGCGGTGATCGTCACGGGGATGACGTTCAGTGCGCTGATCCCTTCGGGTTTTCCCAGCGACAAAATAATGTCGGAGGCCGCGATGCGCACCCTGGCCGGTATCCCGACCGGAACCGCCCCGCCCGCCACCAAAACCGCCCCGCCATCAAAGTCGAATCGCGTCAGGCCGGTTGCGGCGTCGTGGTCGCCGATCTTGCCAGAGATGACCGCCCCCGCGTCGCGGGTGGCAAGGACCCCGCCCATCGCCGGGTCTGACAGGACCTCTCCTATCGGACCGGCGGCACGGGTTTTGCCTTTGTCCACCAATACAAACGTCGAGGCCAGCCGTGCGATCTCAGAAATGTCGTGGCTCACATAGATCATTGGCACGCCGCCTTCGTCGCGAAGCCGTTCGAGGTAGGGCAAGATTTCGGCCTTGCGGCCCGCGTCCAGCGCGGCAAGCGGCTCGTCCAGCAGCAATAGATCGGGCCGCGACATCAGCGCCCGCCCCAAGGCAACGCGCTGGCGCTCTCCTCCGGAGAGGGTCGCGGGGCGTCGGGACAACAGCGACCTTAGGCCCAGAACGTCGACAAGCCGGTCGAAATCATGCTGCCCGCCATAGGTCAGGTTGCTCTGGACCGTCATGTGGGGAAACAGGCGGCCCTCTTGGAACACATATCCGATGCGGCGCTTGTGCGGCGGGACAAAGACGCCCGTTTCGCTGTCGAATACCGTGCGCCCGTCAATCGCGATGCGACCGCTGTCGGGCCGAAGCAATCCGGAAACCGCGCGAATGATCGTGGTTTTTCCGGCTCCTGACCGCCCGAAAATGGCCGTGGCGCCTGCGGGGGCTTCGAAATCCGCCTCGATCGTCACATCGCCAAGACGGTGGGTTATCCGGACGCCCAGCGTCATGCCTGCCCCCCGCGCGCGCCGCGCACCCGCCGCGCCAGCCATTCGGACAGCGCCAGAGCAGCCGCCGCGACCGCGATGGACACCAGAGCGAGTTTCAGCGCCAAGGGTTCCCCCCCCGGCATGTCCAGAAGCGTATCAATGGCAAGCGGAACGGTGCGCGTCTGACCCGGAATATTCGACACAAAGGTCACCGTCGCCCCGAATTCGCCCAGCCCCTTGGCAAATCCCAGAACGGCGCCCGCCAGCACTCCGGGCAGGATCAACGGCAAAGTGACGGTCCCGAAAACCCTCAGCCGCCCAGCGCCAAGCGTTGACGCGGCCTCTTCCAGACCGGGATCGACGGCCTCGACCGCGAGCCGGATCGCCCGCACCATCAAGGGAAACCCCATCACGGCTGCCGCCAACGCGGCCCCCGTCCACCGGAACGCGAACACCAGGCCAAAGACCTCTTCGAACATCGTTCCCAAAGGCCCGCGACGGCCAAATCCAAGGATCAAAAGATATCCCGTCACCACCGGCGGCATGACCAAGGGCAAGTGGACCAGCAGGTTCAAAAGCCCGCGCCCCCAGAACCTGCCTCGGGCCAGCAAAAGCGCAACGCCCAGTCCGACCGGAAGGCTGCACAGAGTCGCAACCAGGGCGACCTTGAACGACAGGGCGATCGCTTGCCATTCGGCGGGGCCCAGCCAACCCTCGCCGGTCACGGCAGGACCCCGAAACCCGTGGCCAGAAAGACCTCGGTCGCCGCGGCGCTTTGCAGATAGTCCATCAAGGCCCCTGCCGCCATTTGTCCGTCGCCCGCGACGATTGCGGCGGGATAGATGATGGGGGGATGGCTGTCGTCGGCAAAGGTGGCCCGCACGTGGACGGACGGGTCAGCCACCGCGTCTGACGCATAGACGATGCCGAACTCTGCCTCGCCCAGCGCAACCAACGCGGTCGCTGCGCGGACATTGTCGGTTTGCACGACCCTAGGTTCTAGCGCGCCCCACAGCCCCAACGTTTCCAGAGCCGCCTTGCCATAGATACCGGCGGGAACCGATGTGACCTCGGCCATGGCAAGGTAGCCGTCCCCGACCGCCGCAATCAGGCTCTGGTCCAATCCGACAGCGGGGCCTTGCTGCCCGACCAGCACCAAAGTGTTGGTCAATAGATCGACCCGCGATCCCGCCGCCAATGCGCCGGCTTCGTCCAGCACATCCATCCAGTCGGGGTTGGCCGAGATGAACACCTGAGCGGGTGCGCCCTCTGATATCTGGCGGCTCAGGGTCGAGGACGCGCCGTAGACCAGCAGCACTTCATGATCGGTCGCCTCGGCAAAACCCACCGCGATGCGGTCCAGAGCGGTCTGCAGGCTGGATGCGGCGAAAACCGTGACAACATCCGCAGATGCCGGAGAGGCCATGGTTGCGCCCGCGATCATGGCGGCAGCGCAGACCAGTTTGGCGGCTTGGGCGTCTTTGGCTTTCATGGGTCCATTATCCGGGGAAATGTTCGCGTATCAAGCGCTTGGCGTGACTATAGCTCGGGCCGAGCACGGGCCGCAATCTGGCTTGCGCTGTGGCGGACCTCGGGGCGGATCGGGCCGCCACGGGGATCGTCGCGCAGGGTCTGGGTCAGGTAGGGCGCGGGGTGGTGAACACGGCTGTGCGTGCGGAACTCTAGCGCGGACAGCACCGCCTCTGCACCGGACGGCAGCCGGTCGGGGATGTCGCAGCCATTCAGCACGGCCCAGACGCCAGCCCAAAGACGCCCCACGGACCAAGGATTATAGCCGCCCCCGCCCAGCACAAGGAACCGCGGCGCCAGAGGCCGGAGCGACTCGACGATGGCCCAATGGGCATTGTTGGACAGCGTCAGGCGGGATTGCGGATCCTCGGTCACGGCATCGGCGCCGCATTGCAGGATGATGACCTCGGGCCGGTGGGCGGCGACCAGCGGCAGGATCACGTTGTCGCGGACAAGGGCCATTTCGTCGTCGTTCGCGCCGCGTGGCAAGGGCAGGTTGTGCAGGTTGCCCGCGCCTCGGTCGTCCAGCGCGCCGGTGCGGGGCCAGCGGTTTTCTTCGTGGGTCGAAATCATCAGGACTTCGGGCCTGTCGCGAAACGCGGCTTCGACCCCGTCGGGATGATGCGCGTCGATGTCGACATAGGCGATCCGGCTCAGGCCCGCCCGCAGGAAGGACGTGATCGCCAGCGCGGGGTCGTTGAGAAAACAGAATCCATTGGCATAACCGGGAAAGCCGTGGTGCGTTCCGCCAGCCGGATTATAGACCACGCCCGCCTCGCGCAGCAGCTCCGCCGCCAGCAACGACCCGCCCGCGCCGGTCGCGGGGCGGCTGAACATCTGGGGGAAGACGGGATTTGCCGGAGTCCCGAGATTATAGCGCGCCCGAATGTCCGGCGTCACCGCTTGGGCCCGCTCTGCGGCCTGCAGAGCCTCCAGATAATCTTCGGTGTGAAAGGCGCGCAATGCCGCCGGTTTGGCTTGGGGGGCGGTGCGGAACTGGTCCTGCGGCAGCCAGCCCATCGCGCGGCACAGATCGATGACCGTGCTCACACGGGGCACCCGCAATGGGTGCCACGCGCCATAGGACGAGGTTCGGAAAATCTCGTGCCCGATGAATATTGGCTTTTGCATCCTCACCATTCCGATTGCATCGTCGGGCGGCCTTTGTCACGGTTCAATCAAAGTTCAATCAAGCCCGAATGAAACAGATGTCAACGCCGACACCCCCGCCCCATGCGCAGCAGCCGCTGATGCTGAAGAACACGGTCAAGACCGACATCCGTGTCCAGTTCGCCGCCCTGCCCTACAAGCTGGACGAAGACACCGGCAACGCCAAGATCTGCATGATCACCAGCAGGGGAACCAAGCGCTGGATTCTGCCCAAGGGCTGGCCGATGCACAAAATCACCCCCGCCGAGGCCGCAGCGATCGAAGCTTGGGAAGAGGCGGGATTGAAAGGGATCGCCTTTGACCACTGCCTTGGCGTCTATCTTTATTCCAAACCGATTCCGAAAAAGCAGGTGCAGATCCTTGTGCTAGTCTACCCCGTTCTGGTCACCAAGACGAAAAAGGACTGGCCCGAACGCAGCAGCCGCACGCGCAAATGGTTCGACATCGAAACCGCCGCAGGTCTGGTCGCAGAAGAGGACCTAAGGTCGATCATCCGCACATTTGATCCGCAAATCGTCCACCGCTAAGGCTTTGCCCAGCGCCAAAAAACCCCTAGATACGTGGTAGACGGCAGTTAAAGCCAGCCCCGGGACAGCAACCGAAGATGATCCGCTACACGATCAAATGCGACAAAGACCACAGGTTCGACAGCTGGTTCAAATCGGCCGAGGCCTTCGACACGCTGCGTGCCGCGGGCATGGTGACCTGCACCGAATGCGGCTCTGCGACGGTTGAAAAGACGCTCATGGCGCCGTCGGTGCGGACCGATGTACAGCGCGCCATTTCCGAGCCCGCGGACGAGCGCGAAAAAGCGATCGCGGACATGAAAAAGCAGGTCGAGGACAACAGCGAATACGTGGGCGTGTCCTTTGCCAAGGAAGCCCGCGCCATCCATCTGGGCGAAAAGCCCGCGCGGTCGATCTATGGCGAAGCAAAGATCGAAGACGCGAAATCCCTATTGGAGGACGGCGTGCCGGTCATGCCGCTTCCGTTCAAAACCAGCAAACAGGCGAACTGATGACCATACTTATTACCGGCGCGAACCGAGGCATCGGCGCGGCCCTGCTAAGCCATTATGCCTCGTCGGGGGTTGCGGCACAGGGAACCTCGCGCAAGGCCGTGAACGGGCTCTTGCCGCTAGAAGTGACCGACCCGTCGTCGCATGCGGCGCTGGCTCGGCGACTCGACGGGGTGCCGGTCGATCTTTTGGTCTGTAATGCGGGCGTCTATCTGGACAAGGGTCAGAAGCTGGACGGCGGCTATGCCGCGCAGATGTGGGACGACAGCTTTGCCGCCAATGTGAAAGGCGTTTTTCTGACCATCCAGTCGCTGCTTCCGAACCTGCGGGCGGCAAAGGGCAAGATCGCGATCATCTCTAGCCAGATGGCGTCGGACACCAAGGCCCCGGGCGGAAGCTATATCTACCGCGCATCCAAGGCGGCGGTGCTGAACCTTGGGCGGAACCTTGCCGTGGATCTGCGCGGCGACGGTATCGCGGTCGGCATCTACCATCCGGGCTGGGTTCAGACCGACATGGGTGGCCGCGCCGCTGAGATCACGACAGCCGAAGCCGTCACCGGACTGGCAGGGCGTTTCGCCGCTCTTGGCATGGGCACCACCGGCTGTTTTGAGACTTGGGACGGGCGCGACCACCCGTTCTGACGCGGAAATTTGCGGAATCCGCGACCGGCCCCGTTCTGACGCAACATTTGTCGCGACAGGCACATTGCATGCGCAGCATTCGCAAAGTATGAGTGCCCCGATTTTGCTAAAGGAATGCCAATGCCCGTCCTTGTGATGAAATTCGGCGGCACATCGGTTGCCAACATCGACCGCATCCATCGGGCGGCGAAACGCGTCGCCGTCGAGGTGGCAAAGGGATACGACGTGATCGTCGTCGTGTCGGCCATGTCGGGCGAAACCAACAAACTGGTGGGCTTCGTCAACGAGACTTCGCAGCTTTATGACGCCCGCGAATATGACGCCATCGTCTCGTCCGGAGAGAACGTCACAGCCGGTCTGATGGCGCTCCGACTTCAGGAAATGGACATCCCCGCCCGCAGCTGGCAGGGCTGGCAGGTGCCGGTCAAGACGACCTCGGCCCATGGTTCGGCGCGGATCGAAGAAATCCCTTCGGACAATATCAATGCGAAATTCGCCCAAGGCATGAAGGTCGCCGTGGTCGCCGGTTTTCAGGGCATCAGCCCCGAGGGCCGCATCACCACGCTGGGGCGCGGCGGATCGGACACGACGGCCGTTGCTTTTGCCGCCGCCTTCAACGCCGAACGCTGCGACATCTATACCGATGTGGACGGCGTCTACACCACCGACCCGCGCATCTGTGAAAAGGCGCGCAAGCTCGACAAGATCGCGTTCGAGGAAATGCTTGAACTGGCATCGCTCGGGGCAAAGGTGCTCCAGACCCGTTCGGTCGAACTGGCGATGCGTTACAAGGTCCGGCTGCGGGTGCTCAGCAGCTTTGAAGAAGTATCGGACGACGCCGGAACGCTCGTCTGCGACGAGGAGGAAATCATGGAAAGCAATGTTGTTGCAGGCGTCGCCTACAGCCGTGACGAAGCCAAACTGACGCTGACCTCGGTCGCGGACCGGCCCGGTGTGGCCTCGGCCATTTTCGGACCGCTGGCAGAGGCTGGCGTGAACGTGGACATGATCGTTCAGAACATCTCGGAAGACGGGCGGACGGACATGACGTTTTCCTGCCCGATCGATCAGGTGAAGCGCGCCGAAAAGGCGATCAACACCGCGCGGGACAAAGGCGACTACAACTTCTCTGACCTCGTCGTGGACAACGGCGTGGCCAAGGTGTCGATCGTCGGCATCGGAATGCGGAGCCACGCGGGCGTCGCGGCAAAGATGTTCAAGACGCTGGCCTCGGAAGGGGTCAACATCAAGGTCATCGGCACCTCGGAAATCAAGGTTTCGGTCCTGATCGACCGCAAATACATGGAACTGGCGGTTCAGGCGCTGCACGACGCGTTCGAGCTGGAAAAGAACTAAGCCAGCCTTTCGGTTCACGACTGACGCCCCCGATGCGGGCCGTGCGCCTGACCGCTGCCCGCCTACGGTTTTCATGCGCCCCGATGTCAGCGGGGCCGGTCCGGCCAGCCCAATTTTCCGTCTCATCGGCGAAATGCCGTAGCGGGTTCGGGCTGCGCCACGCCTTTGCCCTTTCCCAAATTGTGCGCTCTCGCCTATAGAGGGGGCAACGGACCCAACGAGACGGGCATATGGAAAGCGAGAGCCGCAAACTTCTCAAGCGGTTGAGGGACACTCTGGCCGAAAGCTCGGCCGGTCAGGCACGGCTTGACCGGATCGTGAAGCTGATCGCTGCCTCGATGGAGACCGAGGTCTGCTCGATCTACCTGTTCCGCGACGCTGAAACGCTCGAACTTTGCGCGACCGAAGGCCTGAAGCCCGAATCCGTCCACCAGACGCGCCTGCGGCTGGGCGAAGGTCTGGTCGGCCGGACCGCAAAACACCGCACGGCGATCAACACCGCCAACGCCCCCGCCGAAAAGGGTTTCCGCTATATGCCGGAAACCGGAGAAGAGCGGTATTCGAGCTTTTGCGGCGTGCCGGTGCAGCGACTCGGAGAGGTTCTGGGCGTTCTGGTCGTCCAGTCCAAGGCCGCGCGCGAATTCACCCATGACGAGGTCTATGCCCTAGAAGTCGTGGCGATGGTCCTTGCCGAAATGACCGAGCTTGGCGCCTTTGTGGGCGAAGGCGCGGCGCTTTCGGCGCGACATCAGCAGTCGGTGATGTTCCGCGGCACCGTCGGGCAGGAAGGCACCGCAGAGGGTCGCGTCTATCTGCACGAACCGCGCGTCGTCGTGACCAACCCCGTGTCGGACGATCCCGAACGTGAAATCCAGCGCCTGCGGGACGCGATCGAAAACCTTCGGACCTCGCTGGACGAAATGCTGGACAAGGCAGACAGCGTGAACACCGAACAGGTGCAGGTTCTGGAAGCCTACCGGATGTTCGCCAATTCGCGCAGTTGGATGAAGCGGATGGAGGCGGACATCGAAACCGGTCTCAGCGCCGAAGCCGCCGTCGAAAAAGAGCAATCTCTGGCGCGGACCCGTATGGGACAGGCGACCGACGCCTACCTGCGGGACCGGATGCACGATCTTGACGATCTTGCGAACCGGCTGCTGCGCATCCTGACCGGTCAGGGCAAGGACACCGGCGCGGAAATGCCGGATAATCCCGTTCTGGTCGCCCGCAACATCGGACCCGGAGAGCTGCTGGAATACGGCAAGCGTTTGCGGGGTATCGTGCTGGAGGAGGGCTCGGTCGGCAGCCACGCGGCGATTGTCGCCCGCGCATGGGCCATCCCGCTGATCATCCATGCCGAAGGCATCACGACCGAGGCCCTGAACGGCGACACCATCCTGTTGGACGGGGATCAGGGCATCGCGCATCTGCGGCCCGACGAAACCGTCCAGAACGCGTTTCGGGACAAAATCGCGATGCAGGCCCGCGCGCTTGAACGCTATGCCTCGATCCGCGACCTTCCGGCCGAGGATCTGGACGGGACCCGTGTCACCCTGACGATGAACGCAGGGCTCATGGCCGATCTGCCGTCGCTGGTCAGTTCCGGCGCCGAAGGCGTGGGGCTATTCCGCACCGAACTACAGTTTCTGGTCCGCAACCAGATGCCGAAACGGGCGGAACTGAGCCGCCTCTATTCCCGCGTGATGGATGCCGCCGGTGACCGCCGTGTTGCGTTCCGGACGCTCGATATCGGGTCGGACAAGGTCCTGCCCTACATGAAGGCCAATAACGAACCGAACCCCGCCATGGGCTGGAGGGCGATTCGGGTCGGGCTCGACAAACCGGGCGTGTTGCGGATGCAGCTTCAGGCTCTGCTGCGGGCCGCGAACGGCCGCCCGCTGACCGTGATGTTCCCCTTTATCGCCCAGCACGACGAATTCCGCGCCGCTCGCAGCGAAATGGACAAGGCGATCGAACGTGAGCAAATCCTTGGCCACACCCTGCCCAGCCAGATCCACGTCGGCGCGATGCTGGAAACTCCGGGCCTCGCCTTTGCCCCAGACGCCTTTTTCGAAGAGGTCGATTTCATTTCGGTCGGCGGCAACGATCTGAAACAGTTCTTCTTCGCCGCGGACCGCGAAAACGAACTGGTCCGCAGACGCTACGACACGCTAAACCTAAGCTTTCTCAATTACTTGCAGATGGTTGTCGACCGCTGCAACGCCGCGGGCACCCCGTTGTCATTCTGCGGCGAAGACGCCGGTCGCCCGATCGAGGCGATCTGCTTTGCCGCGCTTGGCTTTCGGGCCCTGTCGATGCGGCCCGCCTCGGTCGGTCCCGTCAAGCACCTGATCCGGCGCATCTGCCTGTCCGAACTGCGCGAAGTGATCGAGACAGCACGCCGCAGCGGCGACCAAAGCGCGCGCGGCCGTGTCATGGACTGGCTGTCGACCCAATCGTGATTTTCCGAAAAAACGTGGCAAAGGGCCCGTTCGGTTTAAGAGCCGGTTAACCATTTGCCGCGTAAGTCTTGTCTTGCAACAGGACGGAACCACGGATGACCGGTGATACCCATTCTTCCACTCACCCCCCACTCCCACCCACCACGGAAGACGAACGGTTCTCTAGGCTCCGCCTGTTGCGCTCCCGAAAAGTCGGAATTGCAACCTATTACCGCCTGATGGCCGATCACGGATCGGCCCGCGACGCGCTGTTGGCCCTGCCGGAAATCGCGCGCGCGGCCGGTGTGTCGGGCTATGCCCCCTGTCCCGAACCGGTGGTGGCCGCCGAACTGGCCGCAGGCAAACGCGCAGGCGCACGGCTGGTCCATCGCGGCGACCATGACTATCCAAAACGGCTAGAGGTCCTACCGGACGCGCCCCCGCTGTTCTGGTCGCTGGGGGATCTGTCGATGCTGTCGCGTCCGTCGGTCGCCCTGATCGGAGCACGCAACGCCTCGTCGCTTGGGCTCCGGATGGCCACAAAAATCGCAGAGGGCCTGACCGAGGCCGGATATGTCGTCGTTTCGGGTCTGGCGCGCGGCATCGACGCGGTGGTCCATCGGGCGTCGATCGGCTCGACCATCGCGGTTCAGGCGGGCGGGGTTGATGTGCTTTATCCCCGTGAAAACGCCGAACTGGCCCATGAAATCGCGGCAGGCGGCCTGCGGGTTTCGGAACAAGCGATGGGCCTGCAGCCCCAGGCCCGCCATTTCCCGCCCCGCAACCGGATTATCGCCGGCCTGTCCCAAGGCGTGGTGATTGTAGAGGCGGCGTTACGCTCTGGCAGCCTGATCACGGCAGAGGCGGCCCTGGCCATCGGGCGGGACGTGTTGGCGGTTCCCGGTCATCCCTTCGACGCGCGGGCGGGCGGCTGCAACGCGCTGATCCGCGACGGCGCAACACTGGTTCGGTCGGTCAATGACATCCTGGACGCCCTGCCGCCCCCCGAATTGGGGACAGTCTGCGGCACCCCGCGCCCGCCGGTTGCGGCGGCGGCGGCAGCACCCGTTGAACCTGCCGGTTTGCGCGGCATCGCGGCGCTGCATTCCCGCATTCTGGACCGTGTGGGCCATGCCCCCGTCGCCGAAGACCAGTTGATCCGCGATCTGGGCGCGCCTGCGATGGCGGTCGCCCCCGCCATCGTCGACCTCGAAGTCGAAGGCCGGTTGATCCGGCAACCCGGTGGAATGATCACCCGCGCAGTTTGACGATCCACGCGGATATCGCGGCAGGCAGGGGCGCGAAACGGGACCGAATGACGCCAATATCCCTTAGGCTACAGGGAATATTCGCCCATCTCTCGACCTTGCATTGACAATCGCCGCCTGCCTCCCACAAGGTGCGCCGCCATAAGAACAGCGAGCCAAGCAAGGATTCCCATGCCCGTCGTAGTCGTAGAGTCTCCTGCTAAGGCCAAGACAATTAACAAATATCTTGGCTCCGGCTACACGGTTTTGGCCTCTTACGGTCACGTGCGCGACCTGCCCGCCAAAGACGGATCGGTCGATCCCGAAGCCGAATTCGACATGAAATGGGAAATCGCGACAGACAGCCGCAAGCACGTAAAGGCCATTGCGGACGCCTTGAAAGACGATCCTGACCTGATCCTCGCGACCGACCCCGACCGCGAAGGAGAGGCGATCAGCTGGCACCTCCAAGAGGCGCTGACAGCTCGAAAAGCGATCAAGAAAGACACCAAAGTCGCCCGCGTCACCTTTAACGCGATCACGAAATCGGCGGTTGCCGAGGCGATGAAGCACCCCCGTCAGGTCGACGCCCCGCTGGTCGAGGCCTATCTGGCACGCCGCGCGCTGGACTATCTGGTGGGCTTTAACCTGAGCCCCGTTTTGTGGCGCAAGCTGCCCGGCGCGAAATCCGCAGGCCGGGTGCAGTCCGTCTGCCTCCGCCTCATCGTCGAGCGCGAAATGGAGATCGAGGCGTTCCGCGCGCAGGAATACTGGTCGGTAAAGGCGATCCTGACATCGCCGCGGGGCCAGAGCTTTGAGGCGCGGCTGACAGTTCTGGGCGGCAAAAAGCTGGAAAAGTTCGATCTGGGCAATGCGACGCAGGCCGAAATGGCGGTAAACGCGATCGAAAAGCGTGACCTGTCGGTGCTTTCGGTCGAAGCCAAGCCCGCCAGCCGCAACCCCGCCCCGCCGTTCATGACGTCGACCCTTCAGCAAGAGGCCAGCCGCAAATTCGGCATGGGCGCCCGTCAGACGATGTCGGCGGCGCAGCGGCTGTATGAAGCGGGTCTGATCACCTATATGCGGACCGACGGCATCGACATGGCGCCCGAAGCCGTCATGGCCGCCCGCGACGCGATCCGAGAGAAGTTCGGGGAAAAGTACCTCCCGAATTCGCCACGGATGTACAAGAACAAGGCGAAGAACGCCCAAGAAGCGCACGAATGTATCCGCCCGACGGACATGATGCGCGGCACCGAGGCCTTGCGCATCGCGGACCCAGATCAGCGCAAGCTGTACGATCTGATCTACAAGCGCACGCTGGCCAGCCAGATGGCCGCCGCACAGATGGAGCGCACGACCGTCGATATCGGCTCTAGGGACGAACAGGTCGTCATGCGGGCGACGGGACAGGTGGTTCTGTTCGACGGCTTTATCGCGATCTACGAAGAGGGCCGCGACGACAGCGTGATGGACGATGACGACAAGCGTCTGCCGCAGCTGGCACAGGGCGAAGGCGTGCAGAAATCGTCGGTCCAGCCCGAACAGCATTTCACGCAGCCTCCGCCGCGCTACACCGAAGCCACGCTGGTCAAACGGATGGAAGAACTGGGCATCGGACGCCCGTCGACCTATGCCTCGATTGTGACGACGATTCAGGACCGCGACTATGTGACCAAGGACAAGGGCCGCCTGATCCCGCAAGACAAGGGGCGGCTGGTCACGGTCTTTCTGACGAATTATTTCCGCCGCTACGTCGAATATGATTTTACCGCCGGTCTGGAAGACCAGCTGGACGAGGTCAGCGCGGGCGACGCGAATTACAAAGACGTTCTGACCCGCTTCTGGCGCGACTTTTCGGCCGCGATCGCGGAAACGTCGGAACTGCGCATCACCGACGTTCTGGAAAAGATCAACGAAGTTCTGGAGCCTCACCTGTTTCCCCCGACCGGAGATGGCGGCGACCCGCGCGCCTGTCCGAACTGCGGCGCTGGCCGGTTGTCGATGCGCACCGCCCGGTCGGGCGGCGCCTTTATCGGCTGCTCGAACTACCCCGAATGTCGCTACACGCGGCCCTTTGGACCTCCGGGCGCCGAAGAAACCGCGATCGGCCCCGATGGCCGGTTGTTGGGACATGACGACGGCGATCCGATCACCCTGCGCGACGGGCGCTTTGGCCCCTATGTCCAGCGGGGCGAAGTGACCGAAGATCTGCCCAAACCGCCCCGCGCCAGCCTGCCAAAGGGGTGGAGCGTCGACGACCTGACATTGGAAAAAGCGCTGTCGCTTTTGGCTTTGCCGCGCGAAATCGGACCTCACCCAGAGGACGGCGTGATCGTCGAGGCAGGAATCGGCCGCTATGGGCCCTTTGTCAAACACGGCACGCTCTACGCCAACATCAAGGACGTCGACGAAGTCTTTACCATCGGCATGAACCGCGCCGTCGAAGTTCTTGCGACCAAGGCCGCCAGCCGGGGCGCAGGACGCGGAGCCGCCGCAAAGCCGCTTAGGGAACTGGGTGACCATCCTGACGGCGGCGTGATGGCCGTCATGGCTGGCCGCTACGGCCCCTATGTGAAGTGGGAAAAGGTCAATGCGACCCTTCCAAAAGGCACTGAACCGGCCGATGTAACGCAGGAAATGGCAATCGAACTGGTCAACGCCAAGGCGAAGAAGGGCGGCAAGAAGAAAGCCGCTCCGAAAAAGGCCGCCGCGAAAAAGACCAGCGCGAAGAAAACCACGACCAAAAAGGCTCCGGCAAAGAAAACCGCCAAGCCCAAGGCCGAAGACTGACCGCGGGACCTGCCGCCGCGACGCAGCATTGACACCGGTTGGGCGCGGCGCGACAAGTGTCCCGACTGAGAGAGGGAAGCTTTATGAAGAAAGTCTATGACTCGGCGGCAGACGCGCTGAACGGCGTCCTGCACGACGGTATGCTCATCGCCTCCGGCGGCTTCGGCCTGTGCGGGATACCTGAACTCTTGCTGCAAGCCATCAAGGATGCCGGAACAAAGAACCTGACCTTTGCGTCCAACAACGCGGGGATCGACGATTTCGGCATCGGCATCCTGCTGCAAACCAAGCAGGTGAAAAAGATGATCTCGTCCTATGTGGGTGAGAACGCGGAATTCATGCGCCAATACCTGTCGGGTGAGCTGGAGCTGGAATTCAACCCCCAAGGCACTCTTGCCGAGCGTATGCGCGCCGGCGGCGCGGGCATCCCCGGTTTTTACACCAAAACCGGCGTGGGCACCGTCATCGCCGAAGGCAAGGACCACAAGGACTTCAACGGCCAAACCTATATCCTTGAGGAAGGCATTTTTGCCGATCTGTCGATCATCAAGGCATGGAAAGCCGACGAAACCGGCAACCTGATCTTCCGCAAGACAGCCCGCAACTTTAACGTCCCCGCCGGCATGTGCGGCCGGATCTGCGTCGCCGAAGTCGAAGAGATCGTCCCCGCCGGCACGCTAGAGCCCGACCACATCCATCTGCCGGGCATCTACGTGCACCGCATCGTCAAAGGCGCGCATGAAAAGCGGATCGAACAGCGCACCGTCCGCAAAAAGGAGACCGCATAATGCCTTGGGATCGTAACCAGATGGCCGAACGCGCGGCCCAGGAACTCGAAGACGGGACCTATGTGAACCTTGGGATCGGTATCCCGACACTGGTGTCGAACTATATCCCCAAAGGTGTCCAAGTGACGCTTCAGTCCGAAAACGGAATGCTGGGCATGGGCCCCTTTCCGGTCGAAGGCGAAGAGGATGCCGACCTGATCAACGCGGGCAAGCAGACGATCACCGAACTGCCCCACTCGGCCTATTTCGACAGCGCGACGTCGTTCGCGATGATCCGTGGCGGCAAAATCGCGATGGCGATCCTTGGCGCGATGGAAGTCAGCGAAAAGGGCGACCTTGCCAACTGGATGATCCCGGGCAAGCTGGTCAAAGGCATGGGCGGCGCGATGGATCTGGTCGCAGGCGTCGGCCGCGTGGTCGTCGTGATGGACCACACGTCGAAGCATGGTGAATCCAAGGTCCTGCGCGAATGTACGCTGCCGCTGACCGGACAGGCCGTCGTCGACCGGATCATCACCAACCTTGGCGTTCTGGACGTGACCCACAAGGGTCTGCACATCGTGGAACTCGCCCCTGGCGTGACCCGCGACGAAATGGTTGCCGCCACCGAAGCGACCATCGTCTGACAAAAAAGAGCGCGGTCCGGACACCGTTCCGGGCCGCGCTTCGACACGGTGCAATTTTCGCGAAAATTGTTTCCACATTAGCAACAGCAACAAATTCTTGCCCCATTCTGTTGCTACCGCTCGCAAAATGATGACGAGCACACATCCGACACCAACCTTGGCGCCAAACCCGCCCGCTACCGACGTCCCGAAACAGACGTCGCGGCGGTTTCGGGACGTCGCGCTTTTGGCGGTGATCTTTGGCTTTGTCATTGCGGGTCTCGTCGGACTTGCCGCCGCGACTGGCTGGGACGAAACCAAAGAACAGTTGTCGAAACTGGGCTGGGCACAAGTCGTCATCCTAATGCTGCTCAGTCTGGTGAATTACGTCTTTCGGGGACTCCGCTGGCACGTATTTGCGCGACGAATGGGACTTCGGACCACGCTTTGGCAGAACCTGCGACACTTCATCGGCGGCTTTGCGATGTCGGTCACGCCCGGCCGTGTCGGAGAACTGATCCGCATGCGCTGGCTGAAACGCGAAACCGGCTGGGCGATGGAGCGAACCGCGCCACTTGTACTGATGGACCGTGCCTCTGACCTTGCCGCGATGGCGATCTTGCTTGGACTAGGCGTGGCTCTTGGCGCGCGGGACGTGGCCTTTGCCCCCGCCGTTGCGGTTGCCGCGCTGCTTGCCGCTTTTGTCGCGACGCGGCCTGCCCTGTTGCTGAGTTTTGCAAGGACCTTCTATCGGATCAGCGGGGTCTTTCCGCGGATCTGGGCGCGGATCGCGCGGGCGGCAAAGTCGCTTTCGGCGGTCAGTTCGCCCTCTGCCGCGACCTTTGGCCTCTGGCTGGGGCTGGTCGGCTGGCTGGCGGAAGGCTACGCGTTTTATCTGCTGCTGGACTGGATGGGAGCAGGCATCGGACTCGCTCAGGCGGTGACGATCTTTACCTTTTCGACGCTTGCGGGTGGGCTGACCGGCGCACCGGGCGGGGTTGGCGGGGCCGAAGCCGCGATGATCGCCTTGCTGACGCTGGCAGGGGTGCCGCCAGAGGCGTCGATCCCCGCCACCGCCGTCATCCGTATCACGACCCTTTGGTTCGCGATCCTGCTTGGCCTGATGGTTTTCCCCATTGCCGAGCGCTACTCAAACAAGGGCAGTTCCTGACAATGCGTTGGAAGAACGACGAAATGACCGGCTGGGGCCGTGCGATACGGGCCTCCAGCGACATAGCGCGACCGGAAAGAGCCGCCGACCTGACCGGCGCGCCGCAAGGCCCCGCGATCGGGAACCGCCGGTCCTATGGCGACGCCGCGCTGAACGACAATGGCCGGCTTTACGACATGTCGCGGATGGACCGTTTCCTGTCCTTTGACGCCGACACCGGACTTTTGACCGCCGAAGGCGGCGTGACGATCGGTGCCATGCTGCGGGTATTTGCGCCGAAAGGGTGGATGCCTCCGGTGATGCCCGGAACCGGTTTCGCGACGCTTGGCGGAGCCATCGCGATGGATGTTCACGGCAAAAACCACCATCACGCAGGCAGCTTTGGCCAGCATTTGACCGACATCACCTTGGTGGCGAGTCGCGGCGGATCACGCCCCGCGACCGAGGGCTATGGCAGGCCACGGTGGGTGGTCTGGGTCAAACCGGGATCATCCTTTCGGCGACCCTGCAACTGACTGCCTGCGCGGGATCGGCGATGCAGGTCCGCGAACGCCGCGCGGATGGGTGGGACGAACATCTGAACCTGCTGGATCAAAGCACGGCCACCTACTCGGTCGGTTGGGTCGACGCCACGGCAGCCGGAGCATCGCTTGGGCGCGGCATCGTCGAAGAGGCCGAGGTCGCCCCCCTGCCCGCACCTACCGCGGGAAAGGCAAAGTCGGTGCCGGTTGACGCGCCTGCGTTTGCCTTGTC
>JALQXR010000007.1:17383-37139 GCA_023263105.1 Marivivens sp.
CAGGACAATACACGCACCTGGTGCACGCCGCCGGCATTCCCGTAATGGTGGGTTGGTGGTGCCCGAGGATGCGTCGGAGGATGGCGCCTCTGGCCGTCTGTCGCTACGAGCCGGCGGCGGGCCGCACCGTGACCCGAGGGTTCGAGGATTTCTTTTTCCCGCTGGACCGGATCCACGACTGGAACCGGCTTTACGGGAAATCGGGGTTTCACCAGTTCCAATGTGTCGTCCCCCATGACCGGTCCGACGACCTGCGCGACATGCTACGGATGATTGCGGCGGCCGGGCTTGCCTCTCCGCTGGCGGTGCTGAAAAGACTGGGCGCGGGGCGGGGCGGATACATGTCCTTTCCGATGGAGGGCCTGACTCTGGCCGTCGATCTGCGCAACACCGAAAGGTCCCGCGATTTGATCCGGGCGCTTGGCTCTATGGCTGCCGATGCGGGCGGGCGGGTCTATCTGGCAAAGGACAGCCTTGCCGATGGGGCGACGGTTCGCGGCACCTATCCCGACTGGAAGAAATGGCGCGACGTGGCGGCAAAGTCCGATCCCGAGCGTGCGCTTGAAACGTCGCTTGTGCGGCGGCTGGACCTGAGGACAGACAAATGACCGAGACATGGATCATCCTTGGCGCGACCTCTGGTATGGCGCGCAAACTGTCGCAACGGCTGGCCGAGCAAGGCCACCGCCTGATCCTGTGCGGTCGGGATATGGCCGATATGGCCGCCAGCGCGGCGGATGCCGTGGCACGGGGGGCCGACCGCGCCGAGGTCGTCGCGATTGACCTGCGCCGCCCCGAAACCTTTGGGCAACTGGTCGAAACGGCCGACACGACCGACGGCGTGCTGAACATCGCGGTCTTTGCCGGTTCAATGCCGCTGCAATCCGACATCGACGCCGATCCTTCGATGATCGCGGGCGTCGTCACCGACAGCTTTACCGGACCGGCAGAGGTGCTGACACGTCTGATCCCGATGCTCGAGGCGCGGGGATCAGGCACAGTCGTCGGCGTCACCTCGGTCGCGGGGGATCGGGGCCGCGTGGGGAACTATGTCTACGGAGCCGCCAAGGCAGGCTTTGCGACCTATCTGTCTGGATTGCGTAACCGGTTGGGCCGCGCGGGCGTGCATGTTCTGACCGTCAAACCCGGGCCGGTCGATACCGCGATGACGTGGGGCGGACCGAAGCTGCCGTTCATGACCACTCCTGACGCCGTGGCCGAGGACATCCTGAAGGCCGTCGAGAAGCGGCGGAACATCCTTTATACGGCCCGCATCTGGGCACTTGTCATGCTTGTGATCCGCATGATTCCGGAACCTGTGTTCAAAAAGATGTCGTTCTGACGGCCTAGAGCCCGAACCAGACGTTAAACAGACCGGCCGCGTAGAACATCATCGAAAGGGTGATCATCAACAGCCCCAGACCGCGTTTGTCGGTCAGCGCAAAGACGATCGGGTCATAGTCCTGTTTCCCTGCCCAGCCCAGCCTCAGCATACGGAACAGCCAACCCGCGATAGGTAGCAGCGCGACCCAAAGCAGCCACTGGCTGGGATAAAGTGTCTGCGCCTGTTCCGAGAGCGAATAGAAAAAGAACATCAGCAGCGCTCCGACCATGCCCAGAATCCCGACGTTCAACAGGTCGGGCCGGTCCGCCCTGCCGTAGCCTCGTCCGGGCAGTCTTTCGTCCGATTTCGCCAACGCCAGTTCGGTCATCCGCTTGACGCACCCAAGGGTGACAAAGACGGGAAAGATAAAGACAAGCATGAAGAACGACGCCTCGACCCCCGAGGCCGCCGCTCCGGCGACCACCCGCAGGGTATACAGCGTCGCCAGCGTGAAGATGTCGATCCAGCGCATCCGCTTGAGCTTTAGCGAATAGGCCAGCGACAGCACCATGTAGGCCGCCACCACCATCAGGAACGCGGGACTCAGGAAAGCGCCAAGCCCCAGCGCCAACGCGCCCAGCCCGACCGCCGTCAGCATGCCGACCCTGATCGGCACGGTTCCGGCAGCAAAGGGGCGTTTGCATTTCGTTTCGTGCAGTCGGTCGGCCTCTAGGTCCAGAAGATCGTTCACGATATAGATGCTGCTGGCCGCCGCCGAAAACGCAGCCATGCCCAGCACGACCAGCAAAAGAAGCGCTGGGTCAAAGCTGTGCGCCGCGATCATCGGCAGGATCAGCAGGATATTCTTTACCCATTGGTGGGGGCGCAGCGCGCGCATTAGATCGACGACCCGCCATCCCGATGGAATCTGGGTGGCCGGAACCCGTGCCGACTTTAGCCGGTTCATCGCGCCGCCAGCGCGACCCACGACAATGGCATGCGACGCAGACCGCCAGATCGGCATATCCGCCCGCGCATCGCCCGCATAAAGGTAGCCTTTGTCGCCGAACGCCTCGACCAGCGCCTCTGCCTTGTCTACCCCTTTCAGGTTCTTGCCCGGAACCGAACCCAGCGCGCCGTCGTAGCCATGGTCCGCCATCAGCGACTCGACCAGACGGTGGTCGGCGGCCGAAGCAAGGATGATCTCGCGTCCCTCGTCCCGCGCGTCGGCGGCCATCTGCAGGATGCCTTCGTTCAACGGCATCAGATCCGTGCGGACGGCGGCAATATCATAAAGCCGCGCCTTTAGATCGGCCGGTCGGGTAAAGTTCGCCAGAACCGCGCGGATCGTAGCGATAGGTGCGCGGCCCAAACCGGCCCAAAGGCTTTCATAGAGCAAATCGGTGCGCAAAAGGGTGTCGTCGACATCCAGAACCAAGGGTTTTCTATCGGACAAATCAGTCTCCCATCGCGCTGAACACGCAACCATCCGTCATGAGTTCAGGCGGTGTCTGGCACAAGGCGCGCGCCACTGTCCATGCGGCAATAACCTTTGGAACGTAGGCGCGGGTTTCGGCATAGGGGGGCACGCCAAGGTTGTCCCTGACGGCGCCTTCTCCTGAATTATAGGCGGCGACGGCAAGAATGGGATCATAGTCGAATTCCGCCATCAACCAATCAAGGTAGGCCACGCCGCCCTCGATGTTTTGTACGGGATCAAGGCTGTCGCCGACCCCGAAGCGGGCAGCGGTGTCCGGCATCAGCTGCATCAGGCCCTGCGCGCCCACGCGGCTTTCGGCACGGCTGTTGCCTGCGCTTTCGACCGCGATAACGGCCAAGACCAGCGCCGGAGAGATCCGCGTGCCGACCGTGATCCGCAGGATATCCCGCCCGTGGTTCCCCGCGATTTCCTGCAATGCGGCCAGACGAGGCGGCTCTACTCCCGACCCGTCGGGCGCATGGCCAATCGCCGTGATCGCCTGTTGCAACCGCCCCGGTGCCGTATCCTCTAGCCGAGGCGAGATCTCCTCCCAGAACCAATCGCTGCCCAACAGACGCGGCACGGCGCCCGCAACCGCAGGGGTAGAGGTGTCGATCGGCTCGGGCGTTGCGCGCGCCGGCGGAACCGACGGATTCGCCCGAGGCGCGATCTGGACCGTGATCAACCGACCCGCTCCGGGCTGGGGGACCGCAATCCGCCGAAAGGTAAAGTCGCCATGAGGATTAACGCCCTCGGCCAATGCCGAATGCGCCAATATCGCTCCACAAAGGATCGTAGCTGCTCCAAAGCGCCGCTTCATGCGGTTCTACCCTGTCGATGCCTCTCGCTTCTTATCGCAGAAACTGCCGAATCGCGCCAGCCAAACGCGCGAATCCTTGAAGAAATGCGCCCAAAAGCAGGGTCCAAAAGCACGGAAAATCAGGAAGATTAAAGTTTTCTGAATTTTTTTAATTCTGAAAACAATGGCTTACGCGTTTTTCGTCAAGTTCACAATAGCGAACGAAAATTGCACGAAAGCGGCCCAAATCCCGCCCAATTCAGACGGCCATATAGGGTCATCCAAGTCGGGCACCTGACCTTCAACAAGCGATGGCTCACACCGATGAGGGACTAACCGAGCCAAATCCCCAGGAGGGAACCCAAATGCTGAACTTCATCAAAAACTTCCGCCGCGACGAAGACGGTGCTGTGACTGTCGACTTCGTTGTTCTGACCGCTGCCATCGTTGGCCTCGGCATCGCCGTTCTGACTTCGGTCGGCGCTGGTACGACCGCCCTTGGCGACACCATCTCGGGCGACCTGTCCGGCATGACCACGATGTCGCACTAATCCTTAACTGGATAATCGAATTGGGGCTGCACAACGTGCGGCCCCTTTTCTTTTGAACCGGACCAATGGCCCCACCACCGACAGCCGCCCCGCGGGATACAATCCCAGGCGGCCATGACAAATGTGGCCCGAGGTCCCAGATCTAGTCATAATTTCGCAACAAATCTGTTCAATACAAAGGTGTTGCAATCAAACAGAGGACTCGACCATGCAATGGAAGTGGAAGCGATTTCAGAAGGACGACGAGGGTGCCGTCACCATCGATTGGGTCGTTCTGACGGCATCGCTCGTAGGACTTAGCGTCGCTGTCATCGCGATTTTCGGCGAAGCGACACTTGATAAATCTTCGGGCGTCGGCGCGCGGCTGAGCTCAGTTCAAATCGTCACCCATTAACAATCGGACCCTCTTGATCCCCGATTGTTTCGAAAATTTAAGAAAATATGCCTTTGCCGTGCCATTGTCGCCATTTTGCCGTAATAGGGTGCAACGATAGCTGCGCAACGGCAAAAATTCGCGTTGCGAAATTGTACTGCGAATGAGGAGTAAGTGATGCGGTCTGTTTTCGGTCTCGTCTTGGTCATTGGCCTCGGACTCGCCGGGTTTGCGGTCTACATGGTCAAGGGCTATTTCGACCAGCAAACGGTCGCACTGAACCGCGAACGTGCTGCTGCCGCCACTGTGACCCCGACAGTTGATGTCTACGCGGTCACCCGCGTCATTGCTTATGGCGAAATCCTCACCAAAGAAGACGTCCAGATCATCAAATATGCCGAACCCTTTCTGCCCGAAGGCGTGTTCCGCACCGAGGAAGAGCTGTTCCCCGCCAACAACGATGCCCCCCGCTACGTCGTGCGCCAGATGGAGGTCAACGAACCCGTGCTGGCAATCAAAGTAAGCGCACCGGGCGAAGACATCGGAATCACGACAAAAATCGCGCGCGGCATGCGGGCTTTCGCGATCCGCGTGGACGTGGCCAGCGGCGTGTCGGGCTTCCTGCGTCCCAACGACCGCGTTGACGTCTATTGGACCGGCCAGGGCCCGACCACACAGGGCGGAACCGGCGACGTGACGAAACTGATTGAAACCGCGCTAAAGATCGTCGCCGTGGATCAGATCTCTGACGCCGGTCTTAGCGCCGCCTTGGTCGCCCGCACCGTAACGGTCGAGGTGACGCCGCAGCAGGTGGCTTCGCTTGCTCAGGCACAATCAACCGGTGCGCTGTCATTGTCGCTGGTCGGAAACGGCGACGATACCGTGGCCGAAGCCACGGACGTCGACCGCGCGACCCTTCTTGGGATCGAAGAGGCGGCCCCCGTCGCCATCGAAGCCCCCGCCCCCGTGATCGAAGAAAAAGTCTGCACCGTTCGCACCCGTCGCGGCGCCGAGGTGGTCGAAATCCCGATCCCCTGCTCGAACTGATTTGCAGATTTTCAACCATCCCTTGGAAAAGAGCGCTCGCTTCGGGGCGCTCTATTTCCATTCAGGAACATGGCAGTGGCCGACGACTGTTGCCCTAGACCCACATCCGATTCGGGGGCCAATGCATTGAATCTTGCAAAAATTATCAATTCGCTGCAGTCTGCCCCAAACGACGGGCGAGAATTGTCCGCGACCGGGCGTGATCAATGAGGCGGGTCACAATGAAAATACGAAAGTTAATCAAGGTTGCATTGACCTGCATTGCCGTGTCCGGCGTTGCGGTTCCGTCGGCCGCTCTGGCAGAAACCCTTCAGGTCTTGCAAGGGTCTCCATCCAGCGCGCTGAACGTGTCGATGAACCGGGCCGTGGTCGTCGAGAGCGATACGCCGTTTACCGAATTGTCGATCGCGAACCCCGCGATCGCCGATATTTCGACCCTCTCGGACCGGACGATCTATGTTCTGGGCAAAGAGCCGGGCCGGACGACCCTGACGCTGCTTGGCGCAGATGCGCGCCTGATCACCAACGTCGAAATCCACGTCACTCCGGATATTGCAGAGTTCAAGGAGCGCCTTGAACAGATCCTTCCCGGCGAGAACATCGAGGTTCGGACCGCGAACGACGGCATCGTCCTTTCGGGCACAGTTTCGTCCATCGCCCGCCTAGATCGCGCAATGGAACTGGCGCAGCGTTACGCGCCGGAACGGGTTTCGAACCTTATGACGGTCGGCGGCACCCAACAGGTCATGCTGAAAGTGCGCTTTGCCGAAATGCAGCGTTCGGTGTCAAAGTCGCTTTCCTCGTCGCTCGGCATCTCTGGTTCGACGCTTGGCAGCAGCCTTGGCCTCTCTGGCGGCACCAATACGATGTCCAATGCCGGCGCGCTGGCAAACGGCCTTGCCGGCACGCTTCCCGGCAGCGCCGACAATAACGGCGCGATGCTGTTCGGCTTCAACGCTGGCGGGCTCGAGGTCGGCATCCTATTGGAAGCGCTTGAGGCGCGCGGCGTCGTCCGCACCTTGGCCGAACCGAACCTGGTTGCCCTGTCGGGACAAGAGGCGCGGTTCCTTGCAGGTGGCGAATATCCTGTGCCCGTCTCGCAATCCGACGGCACCGTTACGATCGATTACAAGCCCTTCGGCGTCGAACTGAACTTTACGCCACGGGTCATCGACGGCGACATGATCAACCTTGAACTCGAGGCCTCGGTCAGCTCTATCGACCCGTCGAACGGCTTTTCCCAAGGCGGTTTCACGGTCGATGCGTTCCGCAAGCGCGAAACATCGACGACGGTCGAAATGCGCGACGGCGAAAGCTTTGCGATTGCGGGCCTCTTGTCGGATGACTTTTCCGACCTAAACGGTCAGGTGCCGTGGCTTGGCGATATTCCGGTCCTGGGCGCCCTGTTCCGCAGCGCCGAATACGCGCGCCAGCAAACCGAACTCGTGATTATCGTGACCCCGCACCTAGTGACCCCGACCCGGGGCGAGGCGCTGGCGTTGCCCACCGACCGCGTTGCCCCGCCAAGCGAGAGGGACCTGTTCCTCTTTGGTCGCGTGACCAACGAAAACGCCCCCACGACTGGCGGCGCCGGAGAAGTCGCGCGGCAGGACTTTAGCGGGTCCTACGGCTATGTACTCGAGGATTGATCCGTGATGCGTCTGACCAAACTCTTCGTAGCCTTGACCGCAACGACCGCGATTGTGTCCTGCTCGGACGGCATGCCGGGTGCCCGATCCTTCTTTCTAGAGGCCGGCGCCGTGGTCGACTCGGGCGAGTTCGGAAATGCGACCATGAACAACACGCTCGTCCAGTCGGGCGACCGCGAATACACGGTCAACCTGAACCGGCGTTTCTCGGACGAAGTGCAGACGACCGTGAACTTTGAATTCAACTCGGCCACCATCGATGGCGCCGCCCAAGCGATCCTGCGGCAGCAGGCCGATTGGATCCGGCAGTTCCCCGAAGTCCGGTTCAAGGTCTTTGGGCACACCGATCTGGTCGGCCCCAACGCCTATAACCAGTCGCTGGGCATGCGCCGTGCGCAGGCTGTCGTGTCCTTCCTTGTGGCTCAGGGCATCAGCCGTGACCGACTGGAAGCCGTTGTTTCCTTTGGAGAAACCCAGCCGCTTATCGTGACCGAGGGCCGCGAACGCGCCAACCGGCGCACCGTGACCGAGGTGTCCGGCTTTGTCGAAGCCTACCCCGGCGAGCTGAATGGTAAATACGCCGAGATTATCTTCCGTGAATACATCAACAGCGGTGTCCCGCGCACGACGTTGACTGGAATCTCGGGCTCCGAGCTGAGCACCAGCAACTAACGACAATTTCGACCGGGTGGTTTCGTGAGACAACACGATCCACCCCACACCCCCCCGATCGTTTGTAATCTTCGCACAATTACAGCTTTTTGGCCGTAATGTGGTCACCATTGTCCCTGATCTTTGAACCGTGAGCCCGCATTCCGTTTATCGGAATCAGGGCGTGGATAGTCGGACCAATCCGACAGCGATGATTTGAAAGGGATTCGGCATGAGCAGCTCTGCAGCCGTCCAACCTGAAGCAATGCCAATCGTGGCCTGCACCGTCAGCCGCGACGTCCAGTTGTTCGATTTGCTGATCGAGGACATGGAAACGGTACTGGGAGAGCAATGGGGCGACCTCAATTTCGAGGACGCCGTCGCCTTCCTGATGCAACCCGAGGCTGACGACCTTCAATTCCTGGCCATTGCGCTGGACGCCGACGATGAAAAGGACCTTGGCCCGGCCAAGGACGTCATCCGCGCCGCAAATGCCAAGGATATCAAGGTCATCCTGATCACAGAGGATATTTCGGCCAACAGCCTGCACGCCCTGTTGCGTGCGGGTGGAAACGAATTCCTGCCCTACCCGCTTCCCGATGGGGAACTGGCTCAGGCGATCAAGCGCGTCACAGCGCCGCCGCCGGTCGCGGTGGAGGAGGATCCCGCTCGCCACCAAAGCAAGCTAAAGGCGACGGACAACCGCTCTGGCGTCGTCATTCCCGTCCATGGCATGGCCGGCGGGGTCGGTGCGACCACCTTTGCGGTCAACCTCGCGTGGGAGCTGGCGAATATCGATCCGAAAGACCCGCCTCGCGTGGTCATTCTGGATTTCGACCTGCAGTTCGGCAGCGTGTCGACCTACCTCGACCTGCCCCGCCGTGAATCCGTCCTTGAATTGCTGACCGACACAGAGTCGATGGACAGCGACGTCTTCATGCAGGCGCTTTTGGCCTATGACAACAAACTCCATGTCCTGACCGCGCCCACGGACCTTGTTCCGCTGGACCTCGTGACTCCGCCCGACATTGCCCGCCTCATCGAAATTGCGCGGACGAATTTCGACTATGTCATCATCGACATGCCGTCTTCGATGGTCGAATGGAGCCAAGCCGTGCTCGAGGCGTCGCATGTGTATTTCGCGCTGCTCGAACTGGACATGCGGTCGGCGCAGAACACGCTTCGCCTGAAGCGCGCGCTGCAGTCCGAGGATCTGCCCTTCGAAAAACTGCGCTTCGTTCTGAACCGGGCTCCCAGCTTTACCGATCTGAACGGCAAGGCCCGCGCCAAACGTCTGGCCGAGTCCCTTGGCATCTCGATCGAAGTGCATATGCCCGATGGCAAACATCAGGTGAGCCAGCAGAGCGACCACGGTGTGCCCTTGGGTGTCGGCGTCCCGAAAAACAACCTGCGCAAGGAAGTGGCAAAGCTTGCCGCCTCTGTCCATGCCGTGAACGAAGCCGACGACAAGGCGGTTCGGGCCTGATCTGATTTGGGGGAAACCTAATGTTTTCGAAATACAAGAAAGCGCAAACCGAACCGGCGGCAGCCGACGGCAAGGTGACCTCGCTCAATCGGGCCAAACCCGCTGCGGCAGCACCGCAGCCCGCCGACGACTCGGCCCCGAAAAAGTCGCTGATGCGCCCCATGCCGACCAGATCGGCCGAGGCCGCACCCGTCGACAAGGAAAAGAAGCGCAAGGAACGCTTGTCCGAAATCAAGCTCGAACTGCACAAGGCGCTTTTGGACAACCTGAACCTTGCCGCGCTGGAAAAGGCCACGGAATCGGATCTCCGTCAGGAAATCTCTGCCATTGCGAGCGAAACGCTCGAAGAAATGGGCGTGGTCCTTAACCGCGACGAACGCAACACGCTGAACCAGGATCTCTATGACGAAGTGACCGGCCTTGGGCCGTTGGAAGCGCTTCTGAAAGACGAATCCGTCAACGACATTCTGGTCAACGGGCCGCAGCAGATCTTTGTCGAACGGGCGGGCAAGCTGTCCCTGACCGACATTACATTCAAGGACGAACGCCACCTGCTTCGGATCATCGATAAAATCGTGTCCGCCGTGGGTCGTCGCGTCGATGAATCCAACCCCTATGTCGACGCCCGTTTGCAGGACGGATCCCGTTTCAACGCGATGGTCGGCCCGATTGCGGTCGACGGGTCGCTGGTTTCGATCCGAAAGTTCAAGAAAGACAAACTGGGTGTCGATGACCTTGTGAAATTCGGGGCATTTACCGAAGAAATGGCGGCCTATCTGCAGGCCGCGGTTGCCTGCCGACTGAACGTCATTGTGTCTGGCGGTACCGGTTCGGGCAAAACGACCACGCTGAACGCGTTGTCGTCATTCATCGACAACTCTGAACGCATCCTGACCATCGAGGATACGGCCGAACTTCAACTGCAGCAGATCCACGTGGGACGAATGGAAAGCCGCCCCCCGAACGTCGAAGGCAAAGGCGCGGTCACCCAGCGTGACTGTCTGCGCAACGCCCTGCGTATGCGACCGGACCGCATCATCGTCGGTGAAACCCGCGGCGAAGAAGTCATCGACATGCTTCAGGCCATGAACACCGGCCACGACGGGTCGATGACCACGATCCACGCCAACTCGGCGCGGGATGGGGTGAGCCGTCTGGAAAACATGATCGCGATGGCCGGCATCGAGATGCCGATCAAAGCCGTCCGCAGTCAGATCGCAAGCGCGGTCAACCTCATCGTTCAGGCCAGCCGTCTCCAGGACGGGTCGCGCCGCATGGTGTCGATCACCGAAGTCACCGGCATGGAAGGCGACGTGATCTCTATGCAAGAGGTCTTTCGCTACCAGCGCGTCGGCCTGACACCCGACAATAAGATCATCGGTCACTTTACCGCCACCGGCGTGCGTTCGCATTTCTCAGAGCGGTTCCGTCTTTGGGGCTACGACCTGCCCGCTTCCATTTTTGAACCCTACGCCGCGGAGTAATTGAGCATGGTTTTTTCAGCAGAGCCAATTATTTACGGGTTGGTATTCATTGCCGTTCTGGTGGTGGTCGAAGGCCTCTACCTGACCGTTTTCGGCAAATCCATCAGCCTGAATTCCCGCGTGAACCGCCGACTGGAGCTGCTGGAAAAGGGCGGAGGCCGCGAGCAGGTTCTGGAACAACTCCGCAAGGAAATGACCCAGCACCTAAAGTCGCAGTCGATCCCGCTGTATTCCGTTTTGGCCTCGAAGGCGCAGAAGGCCAACATCGCCTTTACCCCGCCGCAGCTGATCATGATCATGGGTGTGCTGGCGGGTTTCGCCTACGTCGGCCTGACTTTCGGCACCACCGCCGAAGCCGGAGTCCGCATTCTGATCTCTGTCGTGATGGGTGTCGGCGGCGTCTATGTCTGGATCAACAACAAGGCAAAGAAACGCACCAGCATGATCGAGGAACAGCTGCCCGACTCCGTCGAATTGATGGTGCGGTCGCTGCGCGTCGGTCACCCCTTTTCCTCTGCGGTCGGCATCGTATCGAAAGAGGTTCCGGACCCGCTGGGCACCGAAATGGGTGTGATCGCGGACGAAGCAGCCTATGGCCGCGACATGGGCGAAAGCCTGAAGCAGATGGCCGAACGGCTTGACATGCAGGACCTTCGGTTCCTTGCGGTGGCCGTGACCATCCAGCAGCAATCGGGTGGTAACCTTGCAGAGATTCTGGATGGATTGGCAAAGGTTATCCGCGCCCGTTTCCGCCTGTTCCGCCGGGTAAAAGCAATCACCGCCGAGGCCAAATGGTCCGGCATGTTCCTGTCGGTCTTCCCCCTGGTCGCGCTGGTCGGCATCAACGTGATCCAGCCGAACTACTATGACGATGTGAAGGAAACCGCCGCCTTCATTCCGGCCTGTATCATTGTCGCAGGCTTCCTGATCGCAAACATCTTCGTCATGCGGTCGCTCGTGAACATCAAGGTCTGAGGTCCTGAAATGCTTGAACAATTCAACTCTCTCCTGATCGAGATGCTCGGCCCGTTCGGACCGTTCCTGTTGATCGGCTTTCTGGGCCTGACACTCATCCTTTTGATGATCCCGCTGCTGCTGAAAAAGCGCGACGACCCGCTGTCCCGCCTGAAAGAATCCGCGCATCGGACCGACAACAAGACCGTCACCAAAAGCGAAAAGCTCCGCTCGGCCAACGGCAAAGACAAACTTGAGAAGTATTCGAACTTTCTCGAACCGAAAGACGAAGAGGAATATTCTGCCGTCCGCCTGAAGCTGTTGCAGGCTGGCTACCGGTCCAAGAACGCCGTCCGCATGTACCACTTTTCGCAGTTTGCGCTGGGTATCGTGGCGCTGATTTGCGGCGTGGCCTATGCGATCCTGCAAAGCTCGACCGGCGACCCGACGACCAAGCAGACTGTCATCGCGATCCTGGGGCCGGGCCTTGCTGGCTATATGCTGCCCAAGTACTGGGTGACCCGCCGGCAGGCAGAGCGTCACAAATCCATTGAAAACGGGTTTCCGGACTCTTTGGACATGCTTCTGGTCTGTGTCGAAGCAGGCCAATCCCTTGATCAGTCGATCATCCGCGTGTCCAAGGAACTTCGCTCTGGCTTTCCTGCTTTGGCGGCCGAATACGAAATGGTCAGCTACGAAATGAAAGCCGGTAAGGACAAGACGCAGGTGCTGCGGGATATGTCCGAGCGCTGCGGGGTCGCGGACGTCGCGTCTTTCGTTACGGTTCTGATCCAGTCGCAGCAGTTCGGCACCTCGATCGCCGAGGCGCTTCGGGTCTATTCGGCGGAAATGCGCGACAAACGCGTGATGAAAGCCGAAGAAATGGCCAACAAACTGCCGACGAAGATGACGCTCGCAACCATGATGTTGACCGTCCCGCCTCTCTTGATCATTCTGATCGGGCCGTCGGTCTTCGGGATTTCCCAAACGCTGGGCGGCGCCGGATTCTAAGAAAAGCGGGCGATGCGCGTCGCGACAGTACTGATAACAATCGGCATTTCGGCCCTGGCCGCCTGTTCTACGGGCGGCCTGAACCGTTCTGACGGGGTCTATGCCCCCGGGGTCGCGGGCCAAAGCACATTGGACGGGCTGGAAGTCGGACACAGGCTGATGGCGGCGGGCGAATATGAACTGGCGCTGCAGGCCTATACCCGCGCAGCGTCGCAGCAGGGTCTGAACGTCGACACCCTGTCCGCCTTGGGCTCGGCCAATTTGCGGCTGGGCCGTCTGGGTCAGGCCGAGCGTCTCTTGCGCCGCGCGGTCGAAGAGGACCCGACATTTCCGGCAGCGTGGAACAATCTGGGCGTCGTCCTGATGGAGCGCGGTCAGGTTTCCGAAGCGGCCGAGGTGTTCCGTCGCGCCTATGCAACGGACAACGGCAATTCCGACCAAATACGGGACAACCTGCGCTTGGCACTCGCTTTGCTGGACAATCCCGCGTATGTTGCCACCAATGAGAACGAAACGTTCCAGTTGGTGCGGCGGGGAACCTCTCACTACATCCTCCTCTCGGCACCGTAAGGCAGAGCAGTAAAGGACGCAGAAAATGCGCCATTTTTCCGTTGTTTCGGCCTCTCTTTTGGGCCTGGTCGTCCTTGGCGCCTGTGAGCGGTCCGGCGATGCCGAAGTCGCCCGCGCCATGGCTGACATAAACGTCGTCGATGAAACCAACCTTAACGACGTGATGCTGACGGTCGCGGACCCGAATGAGGCCGTGGCCTATTTCCAGCGCGCGCTGTCCGGCGCTCCTGACCGGATCGACCTGCAAAGGGGGCTTGCCTCTTCTTTGACTCGCGCCGGACGCAACACAGAAGCCGTGCCTGCTTGGCGGGCTGTCGCGGCAAACACGGCGGCAACCGACGACGACCGCGTCGATCTGGCCAGCGCGCTGGTGCGGAACGATGAATGGGACGCCGCCGAGACGGTTCTGGACGCGATCCCGCCGACGCATGAAACCTTTGCACGTTACCGGCTGGAAGCGATGGTCGCGGACAGCAATCAGGAATGGTCAAAGGCGGACAGTTTCTACGAAACCGCCGTCGGGCTGACCACGCGCCCTGCCAGCGTCCTGAACAACTGGGGCTTTTCAAAACTGTCGCGGGGTGACTATGTCGCCGCCGAGCGCCTGTTCCTAGAGGCACTTCGGCATGACTCGACCTTGTTTACCGCAAAGAACAACCTTGTGCTCGCCCGTGGCGCCCAGCGCAAATACGATCTTCCGGTGATCGAAATGACCCAGACCGAGCGCGCGCAGCTGCTGCATACGCTGGCCTTGGCTGCGGTCAAACAGGGTGACATCACCATCGCCAAGGGCCTGTTGCGCGAAGCGATCGACACCCATCCGCAGCATTTCGAGGCTGCTGTCCGCAGCCTTCGGGCACTTGAAGACAACGTAACGAACTGACCATGGGAATGACGCTGACCCAGACCCTCTGGCTGCTTCCCGTCGCCTTGCCGATCGGGCTATACGTCGCGTGGAGTGATCTGTCGTCTATGAAGATTCCGAACAAAGCGGTGGCCGCTTTGGTCATTTCTTTCGGAATTCTTGGACTTTTCCCACTTGGGGCCGAGGAATGGGCATGGCGCTGGTCACACCTACTGATCGTGCTTGCAATTGGAATCCTGATGAACGCCTTGGGTCTTCTGGGGGCCGGTGACGCAAAGTTCGCCGCCGCCGCCGCGCCCTTTGTTGCGCGGGACGACATTGCCTTTGTGCTTTACCTGTTTGCGGGCTGTTTGCTTGCGGGTTTCGTCACCCACCGACTGGCCCGCGCCAGCGCCTTACGGAGGCTGGTGCCCGACTGGCAAAGCTGGACGACAGGCAACCGGTTCCCCATGGGATTTCCGCTGGCTGCGACGCTGATCCTGTACCTCTTGTCGCCGCTTTATCGCGGTTAGGGGCGACCGATTTCGTAGAGGACATAGTTCGCGGTACGGTGCACCTCGGCAAAGGTTTCGTCACGCTCGGACAGTTCCGCCAATATATCTGTGCGCAGCTTGCCCGCGATCGGACATTGCGGGACCAGCAGCAGGTCCGCCGAGTCAAACCCGGGCAATCCCCCGTAATTCCAAGGGGATCCGTTCACGAGCGGATCGAAGTCGCCGTAAATCCAGAATGACGAAAATATGTCGGCGGCAAAGATCTTTGCGCCCCCGAAACCGGCCGCTTCGAGGTCGCGAGAGATCGCATCGAATGCGATCACGATCCCGCTGTCCAGACCGCAGGCATCAAACTCTGTCCCGTTGAAAATGTCGGGTTGCTGCGTGAGGTCGGTCGTAGCGGTCGTTTCGCCCGCCACCGCAAAGGGACGTCGGCCAAGCGCCGTGAGCCCCTTACGTTCGTCCACAAACAGATCGCGGTTCACGCCACCTCGGGGAAGCATCGCGGTATAGTCTGCGGCGTTCAGGTACAGGTGGCGGAAGGGGCTGTAGGCCATGTTCAGGTACGACGGCGTTATAAAGCCCGCCGCAAGAATCGCGCAGACCAGAATGCCCTGTCGCAGGTTCACTCCGCTGGGTCCCGTGATGTCCGTGGCGGGCCGGAGCGCCAGCAGCAGAATTGCCAAAAAACCCAACCATTGCGGGTCGTTACCGTAGTTCTGATAGGTCACATAGAAAAAACCCGGCACCAAAAGCAACAGCAACAACCCCGCGGTGCTTTCCCGTGCCTGCCGCAAAAAGATGACCGAAACCAGCGCCACGAGCGACCCGCCCAGATAGGCCGGCGCGCCGACGACGGTTCCAAAGTCGACGCCCGGATTGGCGCGGGTGTCGGACCGCGCTACCTCTAGCAGGTCGTCGGCATAAGCGAACCAGAACTCCACGCCCAGCCAGATCGTCAGCAAAACCGACAGCACCAGACCGGTCAGAGTGGCAAATACCAGCGCCCGTCTTTGCCCCGTCAGGGCAAGCGCGACGACAATCACGGGCGCAAAGGCGACAAAGTAGGTCACCTTGATCATCACCCGCACCGTAGCCATGACCCCGATGATCAGGCCGTCGGCAAAGGGTGCCTTGGGATGGACGGGCGGCAGCATCGCCGCCATCAGCGCAACAAAAGCGGCAGCCCAAGCCCAGCGATTGTAATGCATCGAAATCGACACATGGCTTTCGGCCTGCCCGTGCACCAAAGCAAGAGCCAGCACCAGCACCAGCGCCCCGAATATCGCCGCCAAACCCGGCGTCAAACGGCTAAGGGACACCCACCAGACGGCTGGCAAAAACACAACAGCCACAAGGACTTGCGCCAGTAGGATGCTGTGCCCGATGCCAAATCCCAGCTTCACAAACAGCACGATCGGCAAAAAGGACAGCCCCCCGATCGGCGTCATAAAGTCCAGATGCGGGCGCTGTCCCTCGGCCATTCGGAACACGATTTCCATCAGGTGGAGCGTGTCTCCTTCGTGCTTGCCGATATAGAACCCGCCCTTCAAAAGCGCGGCGGCCCCCAGCACCACCAGCAAAGCCGTTAGGATACCGAATAAAACAACGGGGTTTGGTCTGCTCATGCCAGCCTCTTGGTTTGGTTTTTCCATTTTTTGGCCACAATAAACAGGCAGGTATGGTGTTGGCAAATGTCGTGGTGGGCCAGGACATCGTCTGATGTTCCCGCCCCAATCGACGATACAGGATTACGAACGGGGCCAGACAGACGATGAACATGCAACCGACAGCCGTGGTGGCACCGCCCTCACCCCGTTCGCTTGAGCAGATGCAGTTGCCCATGGTCATGATGCGCGACATCCTGATCAAGACGATGTTCCGCAAGAACCTTGATCTGGTAAGCGAGGTTTCCCGCGCGATCTGTCTTCCGATCCCTGTGACCCAAGAGCTTGTCGATCTGGCGCGTGGCCAAAAGCTGCTTGAGGCGACGGGCACCCTCCACGCGACCTCGGGCAATGAAATGGGCTACCAGCTGACCGAAACCGGTCGCGCGCGGGCTCTCGATGCTTTGTCCCAGTCCGAATATTATGGCGCCATGCCGGTGCCGTTGAACCTGTATTCCGAACAGGTAAAGCGCCAGTCCATCCGTAACATCCAGGTCACGCGCGATCAGCTTAGCGATGCGATGGGGCATCTGATCCTCCCGCCAGAGCTGCTGGGCCACCTTGGACCTGCGGTATCCGCCGGACGGTCGATCCTGATGTACGGCCCACCGGGCAACGGTAAGTCGTCGATCTCGAACGGCATTCGTGACGCTCTGGGTGATAAAATCTACATCCCCCGCGCGATCGAATACGCCGGTCAGGTTATCACAGTCTACGACCCGATCGTCCACAACGCGGCCGAGGAAGAGCTCGATGACCCCAATTCGCTGCGCCGGACCTCTGGCCGCTATGACAGCCGCTATGTCCGCTGCGACCGTCCGACCGTGATCACGGGCGGTGAACTGTCGCTTAACATGCTGGATCTGGTGTATAATCCGGTCGCAAGGACCTATCAGGCACCGCTGCAATTGAAATCGACCGGCGGCGTTTTCATCATCGACGACCTTGGCCGTCAGGAAGAACCCCCGCAAAAGATCGTCAACCGCTGGATCGTGCCTCTGGAAGAGGAACGCGATATCCTTGCGCTGCAGTCGGGCGAGAAATTCGAAGTGCCCTTTGACACGCTGGTGATCTTCTCGACCAACTTCCACCCGAACGACATCTTCGACAAGGCGGCCCTGCGCCGGATCTTCTTTAAGATCAAAGTCGATGGCCCCAGCCAGGAAGACTACCTGAAAATCTTTGCGCTGGTTGCCCGCAAGAAGAAGATCCCGCTCGATCAGGGATCGTTGGTGCATCTGCTGAAAACGAAATACCCGACCATCGACAACGTCTTTGCGAACTATCAGCCGGTGTTCCTGTTGGACCAGATCGCAGCCATCTGCGAATTCGAAGGCATCCCCTACCAGATGACCCCCGAACTGATCGACCGCGCATGGGCCAACATGTTCGTCCGCGACGAAACCATCGTCCGATAGGCCGGCGCGGGTTAGCCACCCGCAGCCGATCCGCCCTGCTTGCCCCTTTGCCTCGGACCCCGTCCGGGCCTAAAGAGTGACATGCAGCAGACTCTACCCATTGAT
The DNA here is from genome assembly GCA_023263105.1 of Marivivens sp. Lineage (GTDB taxonomy): Bacteria > Pseudomonadota > Alphaproteobacteria > Rhodobacterales > Rhodobacteraceae > JALQXR01. The sequence continues at coordinate 35,312 of JALQXR010000007.1, forward strand.
GCGATCCTGCCCGACCTATTGCGCGCCACCGGTGATCGGGGGCTGGCGGTCGTTCAGGCCCCCCCCGGCGCGGGCAAGACGACGCGCGTGCCTTTGGCGCTGCATCTGGCCGGCCAAAGCAAGGGCCGCATCGTCATGCTGGAACCCAGACGGCTTGCCGCCCGCGCCGCCGCCGAACGGCTGGCGGAACAATTAGGCGAGGCCACAGGCCAGACCGTTGGCTATAGGATGCGCGGTGAAACAAAGGTCGGCCCCAAGACAAAGATAGAAGTCGTCACCGAAGGCATCCTGACACGCATGATCCAGTCGGACCCAGAACTGGCAGGCATCGGGGCGGTCATTTTCGACGAATTCCATGAAAGATCGCTTAATGCCGATCTTGGTCTGGCTTTGGCATGGGAGGTCCGGCAAGCGCTCCGCCCCGACCTCATCCTGATCGTGATGTCCGCGACGCTGGACGCGGGACCTGTCGCGGCGATGCTGGACGATGCGCCGGTGATCACCTCCGAAGGCCGCGCCTATCCGGTCGACATCCGCCATCTGGACGCGCCCTCTCCTAGGGACCGCAGCATCGAACAGGTGACGGCCGAACTGGTCCGGCGCGCGGTCGCGGAAACCGGCGGCGGGGTGCTGGTTTTCCTCCCCGGAGAGGCCGAGATACGCCGGACCGAAGCCTTGCTGACGGGTCGATTGCCAGCGGGATGCCAGCTGCGGCCCTTGTACGGGTCTTTGCCTTTTGCCGCGCAGCGCGCCGCGATTGCCCCCGTGTCCGAGGGTCGCAAAATCGTTCTGTCTACGTCGATCGCAGAGACGTCGCTGACCATCGAAGACATTCGCGCCGTCGTGGATGCCGGTCGCGCACGGCGGGCGCGCTATGATCCGAATTCTGGCATGTCGCGGCTGGTCACCGAACGGGTAAGCCGCGCCGAAGCCGCGCAGCGCGCGGGCCGCGCCGGTCGGGTGGCCGAGGGCCTGTGCTACCGCGCCTGGACAAAAGGCGAAGAAGGCGCCCTGCCCGCATTCCCTCCGGCCGAGATCGAAAGCGCGGACCTTGCCGGCTTTGCTCTTGAACTGGCGCTCTGGGGAGCGGACCGGCTGCCGTTCCTGACCGAACCCCCTGCCGGTGCCTTGGCCGAAGCACGCGCGCTGCTTCGCGCGCTTGGCGCTTTGGATGCGCAGGACCGGATCACGGCGCACGGGCGCGCGGTTGCGGCCCAGCCTATCCATCCCAGACTTGCACATATGTTGCAGATCGTGGGGGCCAAAGGCGCAAATTTGGCCGCTCTCTTGTCTGAACGCGATGTGCTTAGCGGCGCGCCTTCTGATCTGGGCCTGCGGCTTCGGGCGCTGGGCGGTCGCTATGACGGTCCGGGATCGGTGAACATTCCCGCCCGCGACCGCGTCCGGTCCGAGTCCCTCCGGCTGGCAAAGGGGCTGTCCTCCGAAGGGGACCATACGTCGGCGGAACAGGCGGCGCTGGCCTATCCGGACCGTATCGGGCGCCGCCGTCCGGGCGACGAACCGCGCTATCTGCTGTCCGGCGGCAAGGGCGCCATTTTCGACCGCACCGACCCTCTGGCCGCACAGGACTATATCGTTGCGACCGATCTGGACGGCGATCCGCGCGAAGCCCGTATCCGGCAGGCCATCGCCATTTCCGAAAGCGAAATCCGCGCGACCTTTGCGGACCGGATCACATGGTCGGACAGCTGCGAATGGTCCCGCCGCGACAGGCGCGTGGTGGCACGCAGGTCGGAAAGGCTGGGCGCGATCGAACTGGATGGGCGGACCTGGACCGACGCCCCCCAAGACGCCGTCGCGCGCGCGA
>JALQXR010000080.1 GCA_023263105.1 Marivivens sp.
TGGAACTGGACCACGATCCCTCTGCCGCCTACGCCGCCTTTCTGGCCGCCGACACCGCGTTCCGGCAGTCTCCGGAAACCAGCCTCCATGTCGCGCATGTGGCGCTGCAGCTTGCGGCCTTTGCCCTGCGGTCGGGCGACGGCGCTGCCACTCTGGCCTTTGTCGACTCGGCCATTCCGGTTGCCTCGGCCGGCCAGAACGCCGCTCTGCTCGCGTCGCTTCTGATGTTCCGGTCCGAGGCGCTGCTGCTTCTCAATCGCGCACCCGAAGCCGAGGCCGCACGTCTGGACAGTCTGGCTTGGGCGCGGTACGGATTTGGCTCTGACAGGATTGTTAGGGAAAGGGCCGCGGAAATCGCCGCGCTCAATCCCGCCAGAAGGGGCTGACACGATGATCTATCCGCTTGGGGGCTTTCTGTTCGGGGCGATTCTGGGGCTCTGGAGGGCGAAAGCCAAAGGCGGAAAGATGCTCGACCTGCTGCAATGGGCCGCTGTCTACGCGCTGATCTTCGGGATCATCGGGCTGTTCATTCTGCTGTTCATCGACCGCAGCTACCAGTGAACCGATGTTCCTGCCGTTCTTCCAAACCCTGCGGCAGACCGGCGTTCCGGTGTCCTTGCGTGAATATCTGACGTTTCTCGAAGGGCTGCGCGCCGATCTGGCGACCTATGACATCGAAGCCTTTTACTTTCTTGCCCGCACCATCATGGTCAAGGACGAGCGCAATCTGGACCGGTTTGACAGAGCGTTTTCCAAGTCCTTCAAAGGATTAGAGAATATCTCGGTCGAGCAAGTGCTCGAAGCCGTCGACCTGCCCGCCGACTGGCTGGAAAAGATGGCGGAAAAGCACCTTTCCAAAGAAGAAATGGATGAAATCAAAGCGCTGGGCGGCTTCGACAAACTGATGGAGACCCTGCGCCAGCGGCTGGCCGAACAAAAGGGCCGTCATCAGGGGGGCAGCAAATGGGTCGGGACGGCGGGAACCTCGCCGTTCGGGGCCTTTGGCTACAATCCCGAAGGGGTGCGCATCGGCCAAGACCAAAGCCGGCACCAGCGCGCGGTCAAAGTCTGGGACAAGCGCGAATTCAAGAACCTTGACGATACGATCGAACTGGGCACCCGCAACATCAAGGTCGCCCTAAAGCGCCTGCGCCGCTGGGCACGTGACGGGGCCGCGGACGAACTGGATCTGGACGACACCATCCGCGCCACAGCCGAGCACGGCTATCTGGACGTAAAAACCCGCCCCGAGCGCCGCAACGCGGTCAAGATCCTGCTGTTTCTGGATGTGGGCGGTTCGATGGATCCGCATATCAAAGTGGTGCAGGAACTGTTTTCCGCCGCGCGGTCCGAATTCAAGCATATGGAACATTTCTATTTCCATAACTGCCTTTACGAAGGCGTCTGGACCGACAACCGTCGCCGCTGGAACGAACGCACCCCCACTTGGGACATCCTTCGGACCTATGGGCCCGATTACAAATGCATCTTTGTCGGGGACGCGTCCATGTCCCCCTACGAGGTCGCCTATGCGGGCGGGGCCAACGAACACTGGAACGAAGAAGCGGGTCAGGTCTGGCTTGAACGGGCGCGGGACCAATGGGCGTCGAACCTGTGGATCAACCCCCTGCCCGAACGGTTCTGGTCGCACACGCAATCCCTGCGGATGATCCAGCAAATCTTTGGCGAAGACAGGATGGTCCCGATGACGCTGGACGGGATCGACCGCGGAATGAGGGTGCTGGGACGATGATCAACAGGCTAAAGACGGCATGGAGGCGCAGCCCGTGGCTGTTGACCTTGTTCGGAGTCGCGCTGGTGGTGACCCTTGGCTTCGGCGTCCAGACGGTCCGGCTGACGCTGTATTGGGCCGACCCTGCCCATCAGAACCAACCCCTCGAAGGCTGGATGTCGCCGCGCTATGTCGGCATGTCCTATGGTCTCCCGCCCGAAGTCTTGGGCCCGCTCCTGATGCTTGACCCCGAGGCGAAACAGCGCGTGACCATGCAGGATGTCGCGCGCGCCACCGGACTGACGCTGGCCGAGATCGAGACGCTGGTCCGAACCGCGGCCGACAGCTATTCCCGCGACGGGCGCTGATGGATACCGTCCTGTCCCTGATCACCACCTACGGCGGGCTGGTTCTGTTTCTGGGCACCTTCCTGAGCTGCCTTGCCCTGCCAGTTCCGTCATCGTTGATGATGCTTGCGGGCGGCGGTTTCGTGGCCTCGGGCGATATGACCCTGATCGAGGTCGCAGGCGCGGCGCTGGCCGGAGCGGTGCTGGGCGACTGGACGGGCTACGGCATATCGCGGGCCTTGGGCGCACGGCTGGACAACTGGATCAGAGGCAGGCGTGGTCGCGCCACCCTGCTGGACCGCGCGACGCGGCTGACCGACCGGTGGGGCGGGATCGGCATTTTCCTCAGCCGGTGGCTGTTCAGCCCGCTGGGGCCCTACGTGAACCTGACAACCGGCATCACACGGTTTCCGCGCTGGCGGTTCGTGATCTGGGACCTTGCCGGAGAGATCGCCTGGGTCGGCATCTATGTCGGGCTGGGCATGGCCTTTGCCGACAGCATCTCTGCGGTCGCGGATATCGCGGGGAACCTCAGCGGCCTTCTGGCCGGTATCGCGGTGACCGCAGGGCTGGGCGTGGTCGTGCTGCGGCGGACTGGCAAAGCCGCCAACTGACCCCATATCACCCAGATGAGCCGCCTGATCCCAGTCCTCCTTGTCGTTTTCTACGGTCTTGTCATGTACCGGTTTTCGGTCTGGCGAACCAAGAAAGAGCTGGACGCAAAGTCGTCGGAACTGGTCGACCCGTCGCTGCGCAATGTGACTGACCGGCTGGCCCGCGCGCTGGATATTCCGAAGGTGCGGGTCCACATCTACGAGGTCTCGCCGGTCAACGGATTGGCCGCGCCCGACGGGCGGATCTTCATCACCCGGGGCTTCTACAACCGCTTTCGCGCGGGCGATGTCAGCGCCGAGGAACTGGCGTCCGTCATCGCGCATGAACTGGGGCATGTGGCGCTGGGACATACGCGGCGGCGGATGATCGACTTTTCCGGTCAGAACGCCCTGCGCACCGTTCTGGCCGCGATTTTCAACCGCTTCCTTCCAGGTGTCGGCGTGATGATCGCCAATGCGCTGATGAGCCTCTTGGCCGCTCGACTGTCCCGTCGCGACGAATTCGAAGCGGACGCCTATGCGACCGCTCTTTTGATCAAGGCCGGAATCGGCACCGGCCCGCAGAAATCGTTGTTCCGGAAACTCGGGGCCCTGACCGGCGCGGGCAATGCCGCGCCCCCCGCTTGGTTGATGAGCCACCCGCCGACTGCCGACCGCATCGCGGCGATCGAAACGAACGAAACCAAGTGGTCCTAGCCCAACTCGGACAGGGCCTTGCCCAGTCGTGGCAGCCGCGCTTTCTTCATCAAACCGCGCATGGTCCACGGCTCGGACGACAGCCGCCGCGCCTCGGTCAGGACCGCCAGCGCAACCGCGTCGACCGCAGCGGAGTCCACGGCACGAAGCGATAGGACAAAGTTGTCGGGGTCGAGCCGTTCTAGCCCTTCTTCGGCCAGCACATTTCGCGGGAAATCGCTGGCATTCATGGTGACAATTGCGTCGCAGGACCCGCCGATCGCGGCGGCCAATACGTGGATGTCATCCGGATCAGGCAGCCACAAACGGATTGCAACGCCTTGTTTTTCCTCAATCATTGCCTTTGGGAATCGCGCCGCCAGGGACGCGATCTCGCCTCGGGCGATGGTTTCGGCGCCGGGGCCGAGCTTGACGGTGGCGCGCGCCCATTCCTCTAGGATACGAGGCGTCCAGCGCGGCTCGTACAGACCCGCGGCAGCACAGCCCAACAGCACCTCACGCATGACGGTAGGATAGAGGACACAGGCGTCCAGCATCACCCTCATAGGCGGAAAAACACGGCCTTCAGATAGCCGCTTTCGGCCAGATGCGGCAGCAGCGGATGGTCGGGTCCCGCCTGTCCGGTATAGACGATCTGGCCGCGCCGCCCCGCTTTGCCGATGCCCCGCGCGCTGGCGTTCCGGAACTTTGTCAGATCGGCCGCATGGGAACAGGAACACAGGCCCAGATACCCCCCGTCCGCCACCAAAGGAGCCGCAAGTCGGGCGATCCGTTCGTAGGCGCGCAGGCCCGCGTCCAACGCCTGCTTTGACGGCGCAAAGGCGGGCGGGTCGCAGATCACCACGTCGAACTGCTGCCCTTCTTCGGCAAGGGCGGCAAGAGTGTCAAAGGCGTCGCCCTGCCGGACGGCAAAGCGGTCGGACACGCCCCCTGCCCGCGCTCCGTCTTCGGCCAATGCCAACGCAGGCGCCGAGCCATCGACCGCAAGCGCAGAGGCAGCACCTGAGGCAAGCGCGGCCAAGGAAAAGCCGCCCACGTGGGAAAACACATCCAGCACCCGTGCGCCCCGCGACAGGGACGCGGCAAAGGCGTGGTTGGGGCGTTGATCGTAGAACAGGCCGGTCTTTTGACCGCCCATCACGTCCGCCATGTAGGTCGCGCCGTTCATCGGAACGGGAATGGGACCATCGGGAGCGGAGCCGGCTGCGACCTCGGTCAGGTCCGGCAAGCCTTCCAGACCACGGGCCCGACCGGTGCCGTTGACGACAACGGTGCGCACGCCGGTGACGGATTGCAACGCGTCGATCAGCGCGGGAAGCCTGACATCGGCCCAAGCGGCGTTCGGCTGGACGACGGCCAGATCGCCGAAGCGGTCGATCACCACACCCGGAAGGCCATCGGCCTCTGCATGGACAAGCCGGTAAAACGGCTCGTCGTACAGCCTGTCGCGATGGGCCAGCGCCCGCGTCAGACGGGCGGCGAACCAAGCGGTGTCGATCTGAGCCTCGGTGTCGGTGTCCAGCACGCGGCAAATGATCTTTGACGCGGGGTTCATCGCGACCAGCGCCATAGGGCGGCGCTCTGCGTCTTCGAGGATCGCGACACTGCCCGCAGTCAGGTTGCGGGTCCGGCGGTCGGTGACCAGTTCATTGGCATAGACCCAAGGAAACCCGTGGCGGATCGCGCGGGCTTCGGCTTTGGGAGTGAGGCGGACAACAGGAAAGGAGGATGGCGTCATGCCACCCTCCTACTGGGATTCTTTGCTGTCCGGAAGGCCCCTCAGAGAGAGGCGACAACCGTCGGGGTCGCCGGCGACAGTTCGTCGATCAGCAGATGGGTCAGGAAATCCAGCATACGGACACGCTCGGTCTGGCCGCTCTGGTCCAGCATGATCGCGGCGCTGCCACCCGGTGCGGGCAGGTTGGCTTCGACAAAGCGCGGACCTTCGATGATCTGACCGGTCAAGGCGTTGCGGATCGTCAGGTTGAATTCGACGTTATAGACGCCACCGATCGAAAAGCGGGTCCGCTCGGTCACACCGTGGAAGCGGACCAGCGTGATCTCTGCGATCACCGGAACGTCGCCGCTCAGGTCCAGCGCCCCGCGGGCGGCTGCGCTATCGAACAGAGCCTTGATCTGGACGTGACGGTCGCCATAGGGATCACCGCGCCACACGATGTCGCCCATCGGGTAATAGCTGTTCGCCTCGGAAACGCGAAGTGCGGCGGGAACCACGACGACGATGTCCTGCACGTCGTAGCTGTTCACCATCGCGGCGGGCGCAATCGACATATCCAGCGGAGTATTTCGCGCGGAAATCTCAGGCGCACCAACCACCGCATTGGAGTCGGGCGCCATGCAGCCCGCGACAGTCAGGGCCAGTCCTGCTGCAAATGCCAAACGGATTAGTTTCATAATACACCTCATAATCTTTGGTCGGACCGATGCCGATTGCTGAGACATCTGGTCCCGGATCAGGGCGGGATTGTGGCACCTTTTCAATATTTTGATGATTTGTGTAAATTTCGTCGAATTTGTGTGAATCTTCTAATGTGGCGTTCTGCTGGTTGTTAGCGCTAACTTAAGGTGCTATCTGGGGGCGAGATTCGAAAAAGGGAGCCTAGCCATGGCGCTTCATCCGGCGATTTCCACAGTCACCGACCGCATCCGCAAACGGAGCGAGTCGACACGTGGTCTTTATCTGGACCGCATGGCGCGCGCCGCAGCCGAGGGACCGCGCCGTGCCCATCTGTCCTGTGGCAATCAGGCCCACGCCTATGCCGCGATGGGTGCGGATAAAGCCGCGCTGACCGACGCGCGCAGCCCCAATATCGGGATCATCACCGCTTATAATGACATGCTCTCGGCGCATCAGCCGTTCGAGAGGTATCCCGACCAGATCCGCGCCACCGCGCGGGCGGCGGGCGGAACCGCGCAGGTTGCCGGTGGCGTGCCTGCGATGTGCGACGGCGTGACTCAGGGCCAGACCGGCATGGAACTGTCCCTGTTTTCGCGCGACGTGATCGCTCTGGCCGCGGGCGTGGGGCTGTCGCACAATACGTTCGACGCGGCCCTCTACCTTGGCGTCTGCGACAAGATCGTCCCGGGGCTGATCATCGCCGCTGCCACCTTCGGCTATATCCCCGGAATTTTCGTGCCTGCAGGGCCTATGGTTTCGGGTCTGTCGAACGACGAAAAATCCAAGGTCCGTCAAAAATTCGCCGCCGGTGAAGTTGGCCGCGACAAGCTGATGGAGGCCGAGATGGCCTCTTACCACGGTCCGGGCACCTGCACCTTTTACGGCACCGCGAACACCAACCAGATGCTGATGGAGTTCATGGGGCTGCATTTGCCCGGCTCCAGCTTTGTGAACCCCGGCACGCCGCTGCGCGACGCCCTGACCGATGCGGCCACCCGCCGCGCGCTGGAAATCACCGGGTTGGGCAATGACTTCACGCCTGTGTCCGACGTGCTGGACGAACGCGCCTTTGTGAACGGGATCGTGGGCCTGATGGCCACCGGCGGCTCGACCAATCTGGTGCTGCACCTGCCCGCGATGGCCCGCGCCGCCGGAGTTATCCTTGACCTCGAGGACTTCCACGATCTGTCCGAGGCAACGCCGCTGATGGCAAAGGTCTATCCCAACGGTCTGGCCGACGTGAACCATTTCCACGCGGCGGGCGGACTGGGCTACCTGATCAGCCAGTTGTTGGACGCGGGCCTGTTGCACGACGACACCCGCACGGTCGCGGGCAACGGGCTGGAACGCTACACGCGCGAACCAAAGCTGACCGGCGAAGGGCTGACCTATGTCGACGGACCGACCGAGACGCTGAACGACCGCATCCTGCGCCCCGCCTCTAGCCCGTTCAACGCCCATGGCGGCCTGACCCAACTGTCCGGCAACCTTGGCCGCGGCGTGATCAAGACCTCGGCCGTGTCCGAGGACCGCCACATCGTCACGGCCCCCGCCCGCGTTTTCCACGATCAGAAAGCGGTGAAAGAGGCCTTTCAGCGCGGTGAATTCACCACCGACACCGTGGTGGTCGTGCGCTATCAGGGTCCGAAGTCGAACGGGATGCCCGAGCTCCATTCGCTGACGCCGATCCTTGCCGTGCTGCAGGATCGCGGGCTGAAAGTCGCGCTGGTCACCGATGGCCGCATGTCTGGTGCCAGCGGCAAGGTGCCCGCCGCGATCCACGTCTGCCCCGAAGCCGCCGACGGCGGGCCTTTGGCGCTGGTGCGCGATGGCGACATCCTGCGGCTGGACGCGACCAAGGGCGAATTGACCTGCCTGACCCCGCTGGACGGCCGCGACCCCGCACCTGCCGACCTGACCGGCAACGGCAACGGCGTCGGCCGCGAATTGTTCGAGATTTTCCGCCAGACGGTCGGCATGGCCGCCAATGGCGCTGGCGTTGTCATCTGACGCCGCCCCCCCAAAGGAGACCACGATGACCCCGCAACAAGCCTCTGCCCTGACCCGTCAAACCTGCCTCCTTGCGCCGGTGGTTCCGGTTCTGGTGATCGACGACGCCTCGCGCGCGGCGGATCTTGCCCGCGCGCTGGTCGCAGGCGGGCTCCCCGCTTTGGAAGTGACGCTGCGGACGCCTGCCGCACTCGAGGCGATTGCCGAGATGGCAAAGGTCGCCGGCGGCGCGGTCGGGGCGGGAACTCTGCTGACCGCCGCCGATGTCGAGGCCGCCAAAAAGGCCGGAGCGACCTTTGGCGTCTCGCCGGGTGCGACCGACCGCCTGCTGGACGCGGCCGAGGCGAACGATCTGCCCATGTTGCCCGGAGCGGCCACTTCGTCCGAAGTCATGCGCCTGCTAGAGCGCGGCTACACCGTCCAGAAATTCTTTCCCGCCGAAGCAAATGGCGGCGCGCCCGCGCTGAAATCCATCGCCGGTCCGTTGCCGCAGGTGTCGTTCTGCCCGACCGGCGGTATCAGCTTGAAGAACGCGCGCGATTACCTGTCGCTTCCGAACACGCTCTGTGTCGGCGGCAGCTGGGTTGCGCCGGCGGCGATGGTGGCGTCAGGCGACTGGGCGGGGATCACCGCGCTCGCGAAAGAAGCCGCAGCCCTGCCGCGCTGACATCTTGCGCGGCTCTCGCAGCAGGTAGATGATTGCCCCAAACAGGAGCCATCGATGACCACAGTTGCTGTCAAACCCGCCTCGGTCCGCACGTGTCTTTGGTTCGACCAGAACGCCGAAGAGGCCGCCCGCGCCTATTGTGACCTGCTGGACGGGGCAAAGATCACCCATGTCTTTCCACAACGCGGCGACCCAGAGGGGCGCGCCTTTATCGTGCAATGGGAAATGCTGGGGCAAAAGTTCAGCGGCCTGAACGGCGGCCCGCATTACAAACTGTCGCCCGCCGCCTCGATCGAGGTCCATCTGGACAGCCAGTCCGACGTCGACAGCCTTTGGTCCGCGCTGCTGCGGGACGGCGGAACCGAACAGCGCTGCGGCTGGCTGGTGGACCGGTTCGGGGTTAGCTGGCAGATCATCCCGCGCGGGTTGATGGACCTGATGACGACCCCCGACACCGCCCGCGCCCAGAGGGTGACGGCGGCGCTCATGCAAATGGTCAAGATCGACATCGACGTGCTGACCGCAGCAGCGGAGGCCGGGTCCTGACCCTTAGGTCATCCGCCCGCGCCGTCCACCCCGCCGCTTGGGTTCGGCCGAGGCTCCGAGCGCCGCTCTGAGTGTCGCCTTCATCGGGTGATCGTCGGGTTCGTCCGCGTAGCGCTCCAGCAACTGGCGCACCATGTCGTCGGTGTTTTGCCCAATCGGCACCCCCAGCGCCCAGTCCAGAAAGATTGACCGACATTCCGGCGCACCGATGCCCTCGATACGGAAGGATTCGCGGATCAGGCCGCGCGGGTCGTTGGGGTCTTTGACAGCCATCGCAATATGCCTTTCACGCCACGCCAAGGACCCGGGCGACGATGGTCGCCGCCGTGTCGCTGGCCTCTGCCATCGCTGCCTGAAGCGCCTCGAAACTGTCATGTCCGGTTTCCCGCAATATCAATCTGCGACCTCCTTCGCCCAGATCATCCGGCGTCAACAGCCCGCCCGTCAAAAGCCGCGCCGACGCCTGCAGACGCCAGAATAAGGCCCCTGCCGCATCCAACGCCGCTGCGTCTGCGGCACTCAGAAC
>JALQXR010000081.1 GCA_023263105.1 Marivivens sp.
GAAGAGGCGTCGTGGCCCCTGTCGACGGGTATGGTCGACAAGCTGGTGGTGATGCACGGGCTTGAAACGGCGTCGGACGCGGTTTCGGTGCTGGATGAATCTTACAGGGTGCTTGGCCCCGGTGGCAGGGCGGTCTTTGTGGTGCCCAACCGCGCGGGACTCTGGAGCCGGTCGGACAAGACGCCCTTTGGCTACGGCCGCCCCTATACGCTGGGCCAGCTGGAATCCCAGCTGCGCCACCACGGCTTTGTCACCGAACGCGCGCTTTCGACACTGTATCAACCGCCGTCCACGGCGCAGATCTGGCGGCGGCTTGCGCCCCTGCTAGAGACCGGAGGCAGGCGCTTGCCGATCTTCACCGCCGGTGGCGTGCTGATGGTCGAAGTGACCAAACAGATTCCCGCGCCACGCAGGCCGGGGCTGGGTGCGCGTGTCACGCGCCCGCTTGGCGTGCTGGAAGGCATCGGCCCAAAGCCCACGCCGCGGCCCGTCTGATGCACAGTCGGGTGCGGGATTCGGCCAAGTGGAGCCAAATCCGGCGCGATCCCCGTGGCGCGAGTGGTGCAAAGCGTCGCACTTGCGACTTTTCTACGAAAATGACCGCAAATTGGTTCGTGCTATTGTGAGCAAGGCGGTTGCGGCATCACTGACCCTCTGCTACATCCCCCGTGATTTTGACGCCTTCGTGATCCGAGGGCGATGTAAGCTGCCCGCCTGCCACTTGTGATCGTGGTTGGGTTAGGGCCCAAGATATCGGAAGGGTGGACGTGTCCGAACCAGCTTCGATCTCAAATGGCATCGCGCAGCGTTATGCCACTGCGGTCTTTGAACTCGCGAAAGACTCCAAAGACCTGAAGGGCCTCGAGTCCGATGTAGACGCACTGGAGGCCGCGCTTGCCGTGTCGGCCGAACTGCGCGCCGTCATCTCCTCGCCGGTCTATACGCGTGAACAACAGTCGGCCGCGATGGCCGGCATGGCCAAGAAGCTGGCGTTGACCGCCACTATGGCCAACACGCTCGCCCTTATGGCGGGCAAGCGCCGTCTCTTCGTGCTGCCGCAGCTTGCGGTCGCACTTCGCGACAAGATCGCGGAAGAAAAGGGTGAAGTCACTGCCGAGGTGGTCTCTGCCAAGGCACTCACCAAGACCCAGGCCGATAAGCTGGCCAAGACGCTCAAGGCCCAAGCGGGCAAGACCGTCAAGATCAACGCCACTGTCGATGAAGCACTCATCGGCGGTCTCATTGTTAAGATGGGCTCGAAAATGATCGACACGTCGATCGCTTCCAAGCTCAGCGCTCTCCAGAACACCATGAAAGAGGTCGGATAATGGCGATCCAAGCTGCAGAAATTTCTGCGATCCTGAAGGAGCAAATCAAAAACTTCGGCAAGGAAGCCGAAGTTGCCGAAGTCGGCCGCGTGTTGTCGGTTGGTGACGGTATTGCTCGCGTCTATGGCCTGGACAATATCCAGGCTGGTGAAATGGTCGAATTCCCCGGTGGTATCCGCGGGATGGCTCTGAACCTCGAAGTCGACAACGTCGGTGTTGTTATCTTCGGGTCGGACCGCGACATTAAAGAAGGCGACGTCGTCAAGCGGACCAAGTCCATCGTGGACGTTCCCGCCGGTGACGAACTGCTGGGTCGCGTTGTCGACGCTCTTGGTAACCCGATCGACGGCAAAGGCCCGATCAAGACCAAGAAGCGCGCCGTCGCCGACGTCAAAGCCCCGGGCATCATTCCCCGTAAGTCGGTTCACGAACCGATGGCGACCGGCCTCAAGTCGGTTGACGCGATGATCCCGATCGGCCGTGGCCAGCGAGAGCTGATCATTGGCGACCGTCAGACCGGTAAGACCGCAATCGCGCTCGACACCATTCTGAACCAGAAGTCCTACAACGCTGCAGCCGGCGACGACGAGAGCAAGAAGCTCTACTGCGTCTACGTTGCAGTCGGTCAGAAGCGTTCGACCGTTGCCCAGCTGGTTAAGAAGCTGGAAGAAAACGGCGCGCTGGAATACACCATCGTTGTGGCCGCGACCGCGTCCGACCCCGCACCGATGCAGTTCCTGGCACCCTACGCCGCGACCGCAATGGCCGAGCACTTCCGTGACAACGGCCGCCACGCCCTGATCATCTATGATGACCTGTCCAAGCAGGCCGTATCCTACCGTCAGATGTCGCTGCTTCTGCGCCGTCCGCCGGGACGTGAAGCCTATCCGGGCGACGTTTTCTACCTGCACTCGCGCCTGCTCGAGCGTTCGGCAAAGCTGAACGAAGACAACGGCGCAGGTTCGCTGACCGCACTGCCGGTTATCGAAACCCAAGGTGGCGACGTGTCCGCGTTTATTCCGACCAACGTGATTTCGATCACCGACGGCCAGATCTTCCTGGAAACCGAACTGTTCTATCAGGGCATCCGTCCGGCCGTTAACACCGGTCTGTCGGTGTCGCGTGTGGGCTCTTCGGCCCAAACCAACGCGATGAAGTCCGTTGCCGGTCCGGTTAAGCTGTCGCTTGCCCAGTACCGCGAAATGGCTGCCTTCGCGCAGTTCGGTTCCGACCTTGACGCCTCGACCCAGCAGCTGCTGAACCGTGGCGCCCGTCTGACCGAGCTGATGAAGCAGGCACAGTATTCGCCGCTGACCAACGCAGAAATCGTCTGCGTGATCTACGCGGGTACCAACGGCTACCTCGACAAAGTCAAAGTCGCGGACGTTGGCCGGTTTGAAACCGGTCTGCTGAAGCACCTGCGGAACACCCGTAAGGACATCCTCGATTGGCTGACCAAGGACGACCCGAAGATCAAGGGCGACGCCGAGGCCAAGCTGAAAGCGGCCATCGACGAGTTCGCAAAAGACTTCGCCTGATCCCGAGACCTGGCATAAGGAGACAAGGCAGTGCCTAGTCTGAAGGACCTGAAAAATCGGATCTCGTCGGTCAAATCGACCCGCAAGATCACGAAGGCTATGCAGATGGTGGCCGCCGCAAAACTGCGGCGGGCACAGGATGCCGCCGAACAGGCCCGCCCCTATACCGAGCGGTTCACCGCTGTGGTTGCAGGGCTTGCCTCTTCGGTCGGTCAATCCGCATCCGCACCCAAGCTTCTCGCCGGCACCGGCAGTGACAAAGTCCACCTTCTGGTGGTCATGACCTCTGAACGGGGCCTGTGTGGCGGCTTTAACTCGTCGATCGTGAAACTTGCCCGTGCCAGAGCCACTGCGCTTCTGGCCGAAGGCAAGACCGTCAAGATCCTGACCGTCGGCAAAAAAGGCCGCGAACAGCTTCGCCGTGACTGGAGCCAGTATATGGTTGCGCACGTCGATCTGTCGCAGGTCAAGCGTCTGGGCTATAACAACGCCCAAGACGTCGCCCGCGATCTGCTTGGCCGCTTTGACGCTGGCGAATTCGACGTCGCGACGATCTTTTACAACCAGTTCCAGTCGGTGATCTCTCAGATCCCGACGGCACAGCAGATCATCCCGGCAAAGTTCGAAGACGCCGAGGGAGCCTCGACCCTCTACGACTACGAGCCCAGCGAAGAGGCCATTCTGGCCGACCTGTTGCCGCGCAGCGTCGCGACGCAGATCTTTGCTGCGCTGTTGGAAAACGCCGCCTCCGAGCAGGGCGCGCGGATGTCCGCAATGGACAACGCGACCCGTAACGCAGGCGATATGATCGACAAACTGACAATCGAGTTCAACCGCTCGCGTCAGGCCGTCATCACCAACGAGCTCATTGAAATTATTTCGGGCGCCGAGGCGCTCTAACGACATCGGAGAAACGACATGGCAAACGCAAAAGGCAAAGTGACTCAGGTCATCGGCGCCGTCGTGGACGTGCAGCACCTTGGCGAAAACACCGTCCGCACCATCGCGATGGACGCGTCCGAAGGTCTTGTCCGCGGTCAGGCCGTGGCAGACACCGGCGCGCCGATCTCGGTGCCCGTGGGTGACGCGACCCTCGGCCGCATCCTGAACGTCGTCGGCGAGCCCGTCGACGAAAAGGGCCCGGTCAAGGCCAAAGAAACCCGCGCGATCCACCAGCCCGCCCCGGGCTTTGAAGCGCAGTCCACCGAGTCCGAGGTCCTTGTGACCGGCATTAAGGTCATTGACCTTCTTGCTCCCTACGCAAAGGGCGGCAAGATCGGCCTGTTCGGCGGCGCCGGCGTGGGCAAGACCGTTCTCATCATGGAACTGATCAACAACATCGCCAAAGTGCACTCCGGTTACTCGGTGTTCGCGGGCGTTGGTGAACGGACCCGTGAAGGCAACGACCTGTATCACGAAATGATCGAATCCGGCGTTATCGTCCCCGATAACCTCGAAGAGTCGAAAGTGGCCCTTGTTTACGGTCAGATGAACGAGCCGCCGGGAGCCCGTATGCGCGTCGCTCTGTCCGGCCTGACGCTGGCCGAACAGTTCCGTGACCAGTCCGGTACCGACGTTCTGTTCTTCGTCGACAACATCTTCCGCTTCACTCAGGCAGGTTCGGAAGTGTCAGCTCTGCTCGGCCGTATTCCTTCGGCCGTGGGCTACCAGCCGACGCTGGCAACCGACATGGGCGCGCTGCAGGAACGCATCACCTCGACCAAGGCTGGCTCGATCACCTCGGTTCAGGCCATCTACGTTCCCGCGGACGACCTTACCGACCCCGCGCCGGCAACTTCGTTCGCCCACCTCGACGCAACCACCGTTCTGTCGCGTGCGATTTCGGAACTCGGCATCTATCCCGCCGTGGACCCGCTCGACTCGACCTCGCGTCTGATGGACCCGGCGATCGTCGGCGAAGAGCACTACAACGTCGCTCGCCAGATCCAGGGTATCCTCCAGCGCTACAAGTCGCTGCAGGACATCATCGCGATCCTTGGCATGGACGAACTGTCGGAAGAGGACAAGCTGACCGTTGCGCGTGCGCGTAAGATCCAGCGCTTCCTGTCCCAGCCGTTCGACGTTGCGAAAGTGTTCACCGGCTCGGACGGTGTTCAGGTTCCGCTCGAAAAGACGATCGCCTCGTTCAAGGCCGTCGTCGATGGCGAATACGACCACCTGCCCGAGGGCGCCTTCTACATGGTTGGCGACATCGACGAAGTGATCGCAAAAGCCGAACGTATGGCTGCATCCGCAGCCTAAGGAGGCAACATGGCAGAAATGCTGCAATTCGATCTCGTATCCCCTGAGCGGCGGCTAGCCTCCGTTCAGGCGACCGAGGTCCAGATCCCCGGCGCCGATGGCGACATGACGGCTATGGCCAACCATGCTCCGACCATCACCACCCTGCGTCCCGGTGTCCTGCGCGTGATCCACGCAAACGGCAGCGACGACTATGTCGTCTCTGGCGGCTTTGCCGAGATTTCGGCTCAGGGCGTATCGGTTCTGGCCGAACAGGCTCTGCCCAGCGCAGAAGTCGATCAGGCCAAGTACGACGGAATGGTCGCCGGTGCACGCGAAGCGCACGACGCCGCCAAGTCGGACGAAAGCGCCAAGACGCTGGCCGACATGATTGCAGTCGGTGCCGCATTGGGCCTGGCCGCGCGCTAAGCCACGTCTAACTAAAGTACAAAAGAGCCCCGCCAGTTTTTGGCGGGGCTTTTTATTTTGAGCAAAAGTTGGTTAGTCTGACCCAACTCATGGAACGAAACGATGATCAGACTAAGAAAGCATCTGGTCGGAGTTGATCAGGGTGAAGTCATCCTCTTCTCCGACTTCGACCGCGATGGCGCGATGTGGGTCGGCGACGGTCCGCGTAAAGCGGTTGCCTATGTCAAATTCTCGGAACCCTATGCGACCTTGCCGGCAGTACAGTGCTGGCTATCGATGCAGGATATCTCGAGCGAACATAACATTCGCGCCGATGTGCATTCGTCAGACATCTCGGTCAACGGGTTCTATGTGACCTTCCGCACGTGGGGCGACACAAAGGTCGCCCGCATCCGCGTGGGCTGGCAGTCGATCGGGGAACTGGCCGACGAAGACGACTGGGACATCGTCCCTTAGATCGTCGAATACATGCCTTCGTAGATCGGCATCAACGTGCTGGTTTCGAACAGCGAAGACACGCTCGTCCCGTTCCAGATATTCAGAACCGCTTGGGCAAACATCGGGGCGGTGGGCACGATCCGGATGTTCGGGCAGGCTTTGACCGCGTCGGTCGGCTCGATGGAATCGGTGATGACCAGCGATTTCATGACCGAGTTCGTGATCCGCTCGACGGCGGGTCCGGACAGAACGCCGTGGGTGATATAGCTGTGCACTTCGGTCGCGCCGTGTTCCATAAGCACTTCGGCAGCCTTGCACAGGGTGCCTGCCGTGTCGCAAATGTCATCGACGATGATACATTTCTTGCCGGTGACATCCCCGATCACAGTCATTTCAGCGACCACACCCGGCTTTTCGCGACGCTTGTCCACGATCGACAAGGGCGCTCCGATCCGCTGCGCAAGCTCTCTTGCCCGTGCGACGCCGCCGACGTCCGGCGACACGATCATCAGGTCGTCCATCTGGCCCTTAAAGTGGTGCTTGATGTCCAGCGCGAAGATCGGCGAGGCGTAAAGGTTGTCGACCGGAATGTCGAAGAACCCCTGAATTTGCGCCGCATGCAGGTCCATGGTCAGAACCCGTTCGATGCCCGACTGGGCGATCAGGTTGGCGACAAGTTTCGCGCTGATCGGTGTGCGCGCCTTGGTCCGGCGGTCCTGACGGGCATACCCGAAATAGGGGATCACAGCGGTGATACGCTGGGCCGACGACCGGCGCAGCGCGTCGGCGATGATGAGCAGCTCCATCAGGTTGTCGTTCGCGGGGTTCGACGTCGGCTGGATGATGAACATGTCTTCGCCGCGGACGTTCTCGTAAACCTCGACGAAGATCTCCTGATCGTTGAACCGCTCCACCCGGGCATCGACCAGACCGACGTTCATACCGCGATGCATCGACATACGGCGAGCCATCGATTTGGCCAGAGGCAGGTTGGCATTTCCGGAAATCAGCTTGGGCTCAGTCATGGTCGGCATTTCGGAGGGTCCTTTGGTGCAGAATGGGCCATCACATCTCGGATTCGCGATGTTGACTCCGACTAGCACACCCCTAGCTTGGGGCAAAGCGAGCATACACGGAAAAGGTCAGTCATTATGCCACACTTGGATTATTACTTCGCGACGATCTCGCCCTTTACATATCTTGTCGGGAACCGGCTCGAAAAGATCGCAAAGACCCACGGGGCGTCGATCACCTACAAACCGCTGGACATCGTGGCGCTCTTTGGTCGGACGGGGGGCGTCGCGCCAAAGGACCGCCATCCGAACCGTCAGGAATACCGGCTACAAGAGCTTCGCCGCCAGTCGGCAAAGACGGGGCTGCCGCTGAACCTCAAACCGGCCCATTGGCCGACCAACGGCGCGCCCGCCGCCTATGCGATCATCGCAGCGCAGAAAGAAGGCGGCGGCGACATCGGCAAACTGGTCGCCGAGATCACGGCCAGCGTCTGGGCCCGCGACCTAGACATCGCGCAGGACGAGGTCGTGCGCCAATGCCTGACCGCTGCCGGATTTGATCCCGCGATCGCGGACAAGGGGCTCTTTACCGCCGCCGACACATACGAAGCAAATCTGGAAGACGCAGTGGCAAAAGGCGTCTTTGGCGCGCCTTTCTTTATCACCGACACGGATGAACGGTTCTGGGGCCAAGACCGGCTCGAAGACCTCGACCTTTATCTTGCGGGCAAGCTCTGACCTTCTTTGGTCCACCACTCCGGGGGTGAGGCCCGCAGGGCCGAGGGGGCAGCGCCCCCTTGTCCCTGTCCGCCCTTAAAAAAGCGCCAGAAACGCGTCGATTCCGGCCCTGTCGCGCGACCAGTCGGTCACGAGCCGTCCGGTCAGCATCTGATCCGGATCGCCTTTGGTATGGTCGCCGTCCATCACGTAATAGGTCGCGCCACGAGACAGCAGGTCGGCATGGCGGGCGCGGCTTGCGCTAAAGAAGATGATGTTGGCTTCGGGGTCGAACAGGAATTCCAGCCCCGCCTTGCTGAGCCCCGCGGCCAGCTGGGCACAGGCGGCATTCGCCCTCTGCGCAAGCTCAAGCCACAAGCCGCCCTCCAGATAGCCCTCCAACTGCGCTGCCAGATAGCGGTGTTTGGAAAACAGATGCGCCCCGCGTTTGCGGCGAAGCTCGAATTCCCATGCGGTCTTGGGGTCGAACAGCACAACGGCCTCGACGCCCATGCAGCCATTCTTGGTCCCGCCAAAGCTGACGGCGTCGACACCCGCTTTCCACGACATCTGCGCCGCCGTGCATCCCAGCGCCGCCTGCGCGTTGGCAAATCGCGCGCCGTCCAGATGGACCGGCAGCCCGAATTCCTTGGCGACCGAGCTTAGGGCCGCGATTTCGTCCAACGTATGAACAGTGCCCTTTTCCGTCACTTGAGTGATCGACACGGTCCCGCGCTGGGGGCCATGCACGCCACGGGTCTCTTCGCCCAGAATCGATGCGCGCAGCGCGTCGGGCGTCATTTTCGCGTTCACGTCCGGAACCAGAGTCAGCTTTGCGCCGCCAGTGTAGAACTCTGGCGCGTTACATTCGTCTTCGTTGATATGCGCCATCTTGGTGCAAAAGATGGTGTTCCACGGGTCGGACAGGGTCGCCAGCGCCAGCGCGTTCGCGGCGGTTCCTGTGGGAACCAGGTAGACAGCGGCCTCGGGCGCCTCGAACACGTCGCGGATCATGCCGGCGACCTTCTGGCTCAGAGGGTCGTTTCCGTAGCCAGAGGCATAGCCATCATTGGCACGGGCGACGGCCTCCAGCACTTTGGGGTGGACAGGGCCGGCGTTGTCAGAGGCGAAATGCATCAGATTGGTTCCTCGATCAGGTGGTCTTCCCAGTCGTCTTCGTCGACTTCGAATTCGGGGACGGTCAGGCCGCGGACGGACACGCCCGCCGCGTGGACGGTTTCAGCCGAGCCGGTCTTGAGCGGGTGCCAGTCGAACAGGTCGCGCCCTTCGTGGACCAGCCGGTAAGCGCAGGTCTGGGGCAACCAATACAGGTTGTCCATGATGGTCTTGGGCGTCAGCACGATACATTCTGGCACGAACTGATGGCGGATCGGGTATTGGCTGCAGCGGCAGGACGCATCGTCCAGCAGTCGGCAGGCGACGCGGGTCAGCACGACTTCGCCGGTTTCTTCGTCTTCCAGTTTGTTCAGGCAACATTTCCCGCAGCCGTCACACAGCGCTTCCCATTCGGGCTTTGTCATCTTGGCCATGGGAACGGTTTTCCAGTAGTCGCGGCGCAGCCCGTCCCTGTCGATGGGGTCCGGCGCGTCAGTCATGGCCGACCTCTTCGGTGTCCAGTCCGGCCAGAATCCCGCGCGCCTTTGCGCAGTCCGCATCCATCTGGGCGATCAGCGGATCTAGGCCGTCGAATTTCTCTTCGGGCCGCAGATAGTCGACCAGAGCGACCGACAGTTCGGCGCCGTAA
>JALQXR010000082.1 GCA_023263105.1 Marivivens sp.
CATACCAGCAGTCCGCGCCTTCGGCTTCAAAGGCCTCGACGATGCGCTGATTGACCTTTTCCGACCTCAAGAGGAAATCTTCGGCGGTCGGCAGGGTGTCTTTTTTCACAAAACAGGTCAGCGGCACGCCCCAAGCCCGTTGCCGCGACAGCACCCAGTCGGGGCGCGCCTCGATCATCGACTGCAGGCGGTTGCGGCCGGTTTGCGGGGTCCATTCGACCAGCGTGTCGATGCTGGTCAGTGCCCGTTCGCGGATCGTCGCGCCGTATTGGTCCTGTCCGTCGCCGACCGGTTTGTCGATCGCCGCGAACCACTGGGGTGTGTTGCGATAGATGACGGGCGCCTTCGACCGCCACGAATGGGGGTAGGAGTGCTTTAGCTTTGCCTTGCCAAACAGCGTCGCGGTGCCGGCCATCGCCTTGATGTTCGACACGTTTGCGGGGCCTTCTTTGCCGTCGGGCATGATGACGTGCTGTCCGCCGAAAACGGGCAGATCGGCGCGATAGGACGAATCCTCGGTCACGTTGTAGGTCATCGGCAGGCCGAACTTGAGGCCAAGCTGATAGTCGTCGTCCCCGTGGCTGGGAGCGGTGTGGACAAAGCCGGTGCCCGCGTCCTCGGTCACGTGGTCGCCGGGCAGCATGGGCACGTCATAGTCCCATTCGCCGTCGCCGCCTTCGATCCCGCGATAGGGATGGGCCATGACCATGCCCTCGAGCACGGCAGCGTCCACATCCCCGACCTTTTCGAAACCGGTCGCGCGGACGCCTGTCATCACGTTTTCGGCCAGCGCATTGGCCAGCAGCACGACTTCGCCCACCTGAGCCGACGAATGTTCGTGGACCTCGGTCACGCGATAAAGCCCGTAAGAGATGCCCGTGCCATAGGCCACCGCGCGGTTTTGCGGGATGGTCCACGGGGTGGTGGTCCAGATCACCACGCTGAACGGCTGGTCAAAGACCTTTTCCCCGCCCACCACAGGCTTGAACCGCACCCAGACCTGATGGCTGGTGTGGTCGTGGTATTCGACCTCGGCCTCGGCCAGAGCGGTCTTTTCGACCGGAGACCACATCACGGGTTTTGAGCCCTGATAGAGCGTGCCGTTCATCACGAATTTCATGAATTCTTCGGCGATCACGCGTTCGGCGTGAAAGTCCATGGTCAGGTAGGGTTTGTCCCAGGTCCCCGTCACGCCAAGGCGCTTGAATTCTTCGCGCTGGACGTCGATCCAGCCCTCGGCGAACTTGCGACATTCCTGACGGAAGGCGACGGTGTCGACCTCGTCCTTGTTCAGGCCCTTGTTGCGGTACTGCTCTTCGATTTTCCATTCGATCGGAAGGCCGTGGCAGTCCCAACCGGGGATGTAGCGCGCGTCGCGGCCCATCATCTGCTGGCTACGGACGACCATGTCCTTGAGGATCTTGTTCAGGGCGTGGCCGATATGCAGGTGGCCGTTCGCATACGGGGGGCCGTCGTGCAGGGTAAAGGGCTGGCGGGTCTCTGCGGTGGCCTTTTCGCGCAGCTTTTCATAGACGCCGATCCGCGCCCAGCGGGCCAGCCAGTCGGGTTCGCGCTGCGGCAGACCGGCCCGCATGGGAAAGTCGGTCTTGGGCAGGTTCAGCGTGTCTTTGTAGTCAGGGGTGTCGGCGCACATGTCGGGCGTCCTTATTCGTCAATAACGGGGAATCCGGTTGGGGCGGTGCGAAGTCTCTGACACCTTTGCCCGGCGACTCTGGCTTAGAGCGCCGGGTGACTAATTCGGGATATGGGCCGCGAATATTTCATGGGGCTGCTATAGTCCCAAGGGCTGCGAAGGTAAAGCGTCCGTGGCTGCGACGGAATGGGTCGACAGGGTCAAGAGCCGCCAAACAGTCCGGTCAGCGCCCGCCGGACCATTCCCGTCACCGATGGTCTGGTGGCAGAGGCATAGGGCAACGGGCGGCAGACCTCGATCGCGGCCATCCCGACGCGGGCGGTCAGGGCTCCGTTGATCACGCCTTCGCCAAAGCGGCGGGACAGTTTGGACACGACGCCTCCGCCTGCGATCGAGCCGATCAGGTCGTCCCCCACCGCAACCGCGCCGGTCGCGACCAGATGTCCCATGACCGCGCGAACCAGCCGCCAGCTTGCCATGGTGCCGCCGCGCCCGCCGTAGATTTCGGCCACGCGGCGGATCATCCGCAGGTTCGAGATCAGCGCCGCCGCCACATCGGCCAACGCCAAGGGCACAATCGCGGTCACGGTGGCAACCTGCCTGACGGCGGCCTCGACCTCGCGGAGGGCCAGCGCATCCAGCGGCTGCATCAGACGCGCCTCGGCCAGTCCAAGCAGAGTGTCGGCATCGACGGGGTCGGCCTTTTGCTCGGCCAATCGCGCAAGGGCCCAAGCCATGTCATCGCGGCGGTGATAGAGCGTCTCAAGCCGTTCGACCACCTGTCGCGCCGCGCCCAGATCGCCGTCGGCGGCCGCGCGCTCGGCTTCGGCCCGCACGCCGCCCAGCCGCCCCAATCGCCGCAGCGCCAAGAGTTCGCCCAGCGCCATCCCCACAGCCGCCAAGACGAACAGCGCCAAAAGACCGCCCGCGACCGCGCCCAACACGGGCGACCGCGACAAGAGTCCCGTCACATAGTCCCATGCCGCCAACGACACGATGAACCCCAAAAGGCCCACGGCCGAGGTCCACAACAGCCGCACGATCCGCGACGGCCTGCGCGTGGCCATCTTGACCGCCCGCGTCATCGCGGCGGTCGATTGGTCGATCACCGTTTCGGGGACCGGCGCGGCCTGTTCGGGGCGCAGAGCGGCGGTGGCTTTGCCCTGCCCGTCCTCGATTTCGATGATCACGGGTTTCTTGCTCATGGCGTGTCTCTCATCTTATAGCCTGTCGCCGATCAGGAACTGCGCGGCTTTGTCCAGCCGGATGTGCGGCGGGCCGTCTCCGGGGCGGAGGGTCGACGCGGCCGGAGCGAAATCCATCGTGGCGTAATCCGCGTCCAGCCACCGTTCCGCGCCTTTTCGCGCGGGCGACAGGATGCGCGAGGCATCTTCGGGCAGGCTGCCCGCGTGAAAGGCCGCGACTTTGCCCGATCGGGCCGATTTGCCACGCACGACCGACAGGTTTTCGCCGTCGTGCAGCACGTCGTCTTCGACCGTGGTGCGCAGGGCCGCGATGGACATGGCGGCGGTTTCGGCGCCTGCGAACTCTGCCCTGTCGCGGGCTTCGCGCAAAAGCGCCTCGGCGATGCCGGTCAACTGGGGATGCTGGCTGTGATGAAGGTGGTCCGCCTTTGTCGCGGCGAACAGGATCTTTTCGACACGCCGCCCGCCAAGGATCCGCGTCAGCCACGCGCTTCGTCCGGGCCGAAACGCCGAAAGGATTTCCGCCATCGTGTGGCGCAGATCCTCGACCGCGCGGGGACCGGCGTGGATCGCGCCCAACACGTCGATCAGCACGACCTGACGGTCGATGCGGGCAAAGTGGTCCCGAAAGAACGGCCCGACGACATTGCGTTTATAGCTGTCGAACCGCCGTTCGAATTCCCTCCAGAGTGAGCCGCGCGGCGCCTTGTCCAGCGGCGGCAAGGGGGCAAAGGTCAGGACCGGCGAGCCTTCCAGATCACCCGGCAGCAGCATCCGCCCCGGCGTGCAGTCCGAATAGCCCGCGGATTGCGCCGCCTGCAGATGGGCGGCAAAGGCCTCGGCCAAGCTGCGCGCCTGCGTTTCGTCCAGTTGGGCAGAGGGGTCGGCGGACGCCATCACCGTGCGGAACTCTGCCGCGCCGGGGCGTCCGTCGATCCGCGACAGCACACTTTCGGACCATTGTTCATAGGTCTTGCCGATCAGCGCGAGGTCCAACAGCCACTCGCCCGGGTAATCCACGATATCCAGATGGACGGTGCGCGGCCCGCTGAACCCCGACAGCAATCCCGTGGGGCGCAGTTTGAGCGACAGCCGCAGTTCGCTGATGCGGCGCGTGCCTTCGGGCCAAGCGGGCGTGTCGCCGGTCAGGGTCGCAAGGTGGTCTTCGTAGGGAAAGCGCGGCACGGTGTCGTCCGGCTGCGGCTGCAAATAGGCCGAGGTGATCTGCCCGTTCGACGCCGCCAAAAGCTGGGGCATCCGGCCACGGTTCATCAGATTGGCAACCAGCGATGTGATGAACACCGTCTTGCCCGCGCGGCTCAGGCCCGTCACGCCCAGCCGGACCACCGGATCCGAAAACGGCGAGGCGATTGCCTCGGCCACGCTTTCCACACTGCGCGCGATCCCGTCCGAGATGTTCGTCAATACCAAAGGACCGGCCCTCTGCTGCTGTGCCTCGCACCCTACATAGGCGCTGGCGGGCGATGTGTGTAGGGTCACCGCGCGACGCCTGCGAACTTGCCTATCGGCGCGGTTGGAGCTAGGCCCTCGGCATGCCTCGTTATGCTCTCAGGATCGAATACAACGGTGCGCCCTTTGCCGGATGGCAGCGGCAGGCCGATCAGCCCTCGGTGCAGGGGGCGATCGAAGCCGCTTTGGCAAAACTGGAGCCGCGCGACCACACGATCGCGGCGGCAGGCCGGACCGACGCGGGCGTTCACGCCACGGCGCAGGTCGCCCATTGCGACATGGACCGTGACTGGGACCCGTTCCGCCTGTCCGAGGCGCTGAACTGGCACCTCAAACCGGCTCCGGTCGCGATCACCGCCTGCGCCGTCGTCGCGGATGACTGGCACGCGCGGTTTTCGGCGGTCGAACGCCGGTACCTGTTCCGGCTGATCACGCGCCGCGCGCCGCTGACCCATGAAACGGGGCTGGCATGGCACGTCCGCCATCCGCTGGACGTTCAGGCGATGCGGCAGGGCGCGGCCCATCTGATCGGCCTGCATGATTTTACTACCTTCCGGTCGTCGATCTGCCAGTCGGCCAGTCCGGTCAAGACACTGGACGCCATCGAGATTTCCGAAACCCCACGGGCCGACGGCGGCCAGTCGATCGATTTCCGGCTTCGGGCGCGATCGTTTCTGCACAATCAGGTCCGGTCGATTGTCGGCACCTTGGAACGTGTCGGCGCGGGATCATGGTCCCCTGACGCGGTGGCCAAGGCCCTGGCGGCCCGCGACCGCGCGGCCTGCGGACCGGTTTGCCCGCCCGAGGGGCTATACCTTGGCGGTGTCGGTTACCCCCAAGACCCGTTTTCGTGATCGTCCCTGCAATTTTCCGCCAATCCCGCAGGGGTCTGACGGATAAGTGCATTCATGTCCCCCGCCATTTGGTCTAGGCTCGCGCCAATGGCCCGCAAAGGGCCGCGCATACCACCGGTGGATCCAGACTAGTGCAAAAGACGACCCGCAAACTCGTGTTGGCAGGCCTCCTGTTCCTTGCTCACCCGCTAGGAGCCCAAGAGGTGAACCTGAACCTGTCCGGCACCGAAGACGCGGGGCTCGTTTCGGTGCTGCGCGGGGCGTCTCTGTCGGTGTCGCTGGCACAGGAAGGCGCGCAATCCGCGCAGGATCTGGTGGCCGCAGCCCGTGCCGATTACCGCCGACTGATCACCGGTCTCTACTCCGAAGGCTACTACGGCGGGTCCGTGTCGATCCTGATCGACGGGCGCGAAGCCGCGACCATCGCGCCTCTGGATGCGCCCGCCAGTGTGGCGCGGATCGACATCGTCGTGACGCCGGGACCGCGGTTCACCTTTGGGACCGCGTCGGTTGCTCCTTTGCCGCAGGGCACCGTGCTGCCCGACAGCTTTGCCACCGGACAAATCGCGCGGGCCGACACGATCCGCGGCGCAGCGGTCGTCGCGGTCGAGGCATGGCGCGACGCCGGTCACGCCAAGGCCGCCCCCTCGGACCAGAGCATCACCGCAAACCACGCGGACCGGACGCTGGACGCCAGCGTGACCATCGCCCCCGGACCCCGGCTTAGTTTCGGCCCCCTGACCGTCACCGGAAACGTGGATGTTCGGGCCGAACGGATCGTCGAAATCGCCGGACTGCGATCCGGAACCGTCTTTTCGCCCGCCGAACTAGAGGCCGTGGCGACCCGCCTGCGCCGCACCGGCGCCTTCCGCTCGGTCGCCTTGTCCGAGGCCGAGTCCGCATCGGCGGACGGGACGCTCGGGATCACGGCCCAAGTGGTCGAAGACGCGCCGCGCCGGCTTGGCTTCGGGGTCGAATATTCGACGGTCGAAGGGTTGGGGCTGTCCGGATTCTGGATGCACCGGAACCTGTTTGGCGGCGCCGAACGCCTTCGCGCCGAAGCCGAGATCACCGGATTGGGCGGCGAAACCGGCGGCGTCGACTACCGGCTGGGCGCGTCTTTCCTGCGGCCCGGCACGTTTCACGTCGACACGGATCTTTATGCGAACGCGGGGATCGAACTGGCTGACGAGCCCGAGTATTACCTTGAGCAGGCCTCGGTCGAGGTCGGCCTGTCGCGTATGTTCGGCGACAACACCGCTGCCTCGGCGGGGATCGGGATCGTTGCGGCCCATGCCGAGGACGATCTGGGCATTCGTGACTACACCCTGCTGACCCTGCCGATCACCGGTGAAATGGACCGCCGCGACGACGCGCTGGACGCCACCGGCGGCTATTTCCTGTCGCTGGACATCACGCCCTTCCTTGGATTCGGGGACGTCGAAAGCGGCGTGCGGGTGTATGGCGACGGACGCTATTACCGCAGTTTCGGCGCGAATGACCGGACGACTCTGGCGCTGCGCGGGCAGCTTGGCTCGGTCGTGGGGCCGGACATCCTGATGTCGCCTGCCGACTTCCTGTTCACATCCGGAGGAGGCGACACGGTTCGCGGTCAAGGCTACCAGTCGCTTGTCGTCGATCTGGGCGGCGGCAATTCGTCGGGCGGGCTGAGCTTTGCGGCCCTGTCGCTGGAAGCGCGGGTGGATGTCACCGAAAAAATCGGCGTGGTGGGCTTTTACGACTACGGTTTCGTGGGCGAAACGGCGATCCCCTTCGAAGACGGCGATTGGCACGCGGGGGTCGGTCTGGGCATACGCTATGACACCGGCCTTGGCCCGATCCGCGTCGACGTCGCCACCCCTGCGTCCGGACCGAACGCCGGCCAGAGTTTCAGTTTCTACGTCGGAATCGGGCAGTCCTTCTGATGCGCAAGTTTGCTTTGGTCTCTGCCGCCTGTCTGGCCCTTCCCCTGACCCTGCCGCTGACCGCCGTCGCGCAGACCGCCGACGAAGACAAAGGCTATCTGACCCGCCTGATCGAGGACAACCTCTCGGGCGCGGGGCGCGAGGTCCTGATCGAAGGCTTTGCCGGCGCGCTTAGTTCCAACGCCACGATCGACCGGCTGACCATCTCGGATACCGACGGTGTCTGGCTGGATATGCGCGACCTGTCCCTGATCTGGAGCCGAAGCGCGCTGCTGGGCGGCCGGATCGAGGTCGAAAGCCTGACCGCCGGCTCCATCGACGTCCTGCGCTATCCCGTCACCGATCCCGCAACGCCAAAGGCCGAATCCGCGCCCTTTACCCTTCCTGAACTGCCGGTCTCGGTGGACATCGGCCAGATTACGGCGGCCCGCATCCTGCTGGGGGCCGAGTTTCTGGGCGAAGACGTCGGACTGGCCTTTGACGGCAGCCTGACACTTGCCGACGGGGCGGGCAGCGCCGACATTTCGGCAACCCGCATCGACGGTGCCGAGGGTCGCTTTGACATCAGGGCAGGCTATGACAACCTCACGCGGGTGCTGGACCTGTCCGTGGTTCTGGACGAAGCCGCCGACGGTATCGCCGCGCGCGTGCTGGACCTGCCCGACCGCCCCTCGGTCCGGCTGGCGCTAGAAGGCAACGGCCCGATCGACGCCTATGGGGCGACGCTTTTGCTGTCCACCGACGGCACCCAAAGACTGGCCGGCAACTTTCGGACCACAATGGTCATGGAGTCCACGACCGACGGCGCCGACGCTGGAACGGAAACCGACGCCGGAACGGAAACCGATGCGGGAACCGACGCCGTAACCTCGGCACAGGCCCTTCGGCGCGACTATCATTTCGAGGTGACAGGCGACGTCACGGCGCTGTTCCTGCCCGAATACAGGGATTTCTTTGGCCCCTCGGTCGCGCTTCGCACCGATGTGTCGCGGGACAAGGACGGCGTGACCACGCTGACAGGGCTAGACCTGCGGACGCGATCTCTTTGGCTGGCGGGTCAGGCCGTGGTCGGAGCCGAGGGCTGGCCCCAAAGCTTTGACCTGCGCGGCGTCCTTGCCGACGAAAGCGGCCAGCCCGTCCGCCTTCCCTTTGGCGGTCCGGCAACGACCGTGGGGCGCACCGATCTGGTGGTCAGCTTCGACGCCTCCAAAGGCGACCAGTGGACAGCGGAACTGACATTGGCCGATCTTGCCCGACCGGGGATTGCGATCTCGGACGCGGCGCTGACCGGTGGCGGCACGATCCAGAGCGGCGAAGGCAGCGACAGCGGGATATTTACCGCCGATCTGGACTTTGGCGCGCGCGGGTTGACGCTGGACGACGCGGGTCTGGCCGACGCTTTGGGTGACCGGCTGGACGGGAACCTGTCGCTGACCCGAACCGAGGGCCAGCCAACGCGTCTGGATCGACTGACGCTGACCGGACCGGGGCTGTCGCTTGCCGCGACGGGTTCGGTCGGAACGCCCGAGGACGGGTACCTCGTCCAGACCAACATCGATCTGATCGCAGAGAATCTGGAACGTTTCGCGCGGCTTGCGGGCCGCGACATCACCGGCGGCGCCGAACTGGCGGTCGCGGGCAGCTACAGGCCCGACACCGCCGCCTATACCGCCCGCATCAACGGCACGACGCTTGATCTGGGGATCGGGATTGCCCAGCTGGACCCGCTGATCACCGGCGCTGGGATCATCGCCCTAGAGGCATCGCGCGATACCACCGGCACGCGTCTGGACAGGCTGGTCATCCGCACCCCCGAAACGCTCCTGAGCGCCAGCGGCGCGATTACCAGCGCAGGCGGCACGGCGGAGCTTTCGCTTGATCTGGCCGATCTCTCTGTTGCTGTCCCCGAACTGGACGGCCCGCTGGCCCTGCGCGCCGAAACGAACCGCGACGCCGCCGGCGTGACCGAAGCGAACGCGATCCTGCGGTCGGGCGACGACACATTGGGGCTTCACGCGACGCTGCCCGCCGACACGCTGGTCGAGTCGGTGGCCTTTGACATGACGGCCGCCCTGAACGACCTGACGCGGTATGCGCGCCTTGCCGGCAGGCCGATTTCCGGCGCCGTCAACGCGCATATCAACGGCACGTCGATGCTG
This sequence comes from Marivivens sp., assembly GCA_023263105.1. Classification (GTDB taxonomy): domain Bacteria; phylum Pseudomonadota; class Alphaproteobacteria; order Rhodobacterales; family Rhodobacteraceae; genus JALQXR01. The sequence continues at coordinate 9,268 of JALQXR010000082.1, forward strand.
AACGCCG
>JALQXR010000083.1 GCA_023263105.1 Marivivens sp.
TGGGCTGGTTCACGGCCCAGTACTTTTGCGGCGCCAGACGGATCCGCGCCCCATTCGCGCCACCGCGCTTGTCGGTCCCGCGGAACGACGCGGCCGAGGCCCAAGCGGTCGTCACCAAGGCCTGGATCGACAGGCCAGTGCCCATCACCGCCGCCTTCAGCGCCGCCACATCCGCACCGTCGACCAAACCATGATCCACCGCCGGAACGGGATCCTGCCAAAGCTGCGGCTCGGCCGGAACCTCTTTGCCCAGACCACGGGCATAGGGGCCCATGTCGCGATGGGTCAGCTTGAACCACGCCTTTGCAAAGGCGTCCGCGAACTGGTCGGGGTTTTCGTGGAACCGCTTCGAGATCGGGCCATAGATCGGGTCCATCCGCAAAGCGAGGTCAGTGGTGAACATCACCGGCAGGTGCTTTTTCGACGCGTCATGGGCGTCGGGAACCTGTGCGGCGCTGGCGTCGGTCGGCACCCATTGGGTAGCACCTGCGGGGCTCTTGGATTGGACCCATTCGTAGCCAAAGAGGTTGTCGAAATAGTCGTTGTCCCAAGTGATCGGCGTCTTGGTCCACGCGCCTTCCAGACCAGAGGTGATGGCATCTTTGCCCGCGCCCGATCCATAGGTGTTCTTCCAACCCTTGCCCATTTCCTCGACGTCCGCGCCTTCGGGCTCGCGGCCGACATATTGCGACGGGTCCGCCGCGCCGTGGGCCTTGCCAAAGGTGTGGCCACCCGCGATCAGGGCGACGGTTTCTTCGTCGTCCATCGCCATACGGGCAAAGGTTTCACGGATGTCGCGGGCCGACGCCAGCGGGTCCGGAGTGCCGTTCGGGCCTTCGGGGTTCACATAGATCAGGCCCATCTGGACCGCGCCCAGCGGGTTTTCCAGATCGCGTTCGCCGCTGTAGCGTTCGTCGCCCAGCCATTCGGTTTCCTTGCCCCAGTAGATGTCTTCCTCGGGGGCGTAGATGTCGTCGCGGCCACCGGCGAAGCCGAAGGTCTTGAAGCCCATCGATTCCAGCGCGCAGTTGCCGGTCAGGATCATCAGGTCGGCCCACGACAGGGCTCGGCCGTATTTCTTCTTGATCGGCCACAGCAGCATGCGGGCTTTTTCAAGGTTGGCGTTGTCCGGCCAGCTGTTCAGAGGCGCGAAACGGATGGTGCCCGCGCCCGCGCCGCCGCGACCGTCGATGGTGCGATAGGTGCCGGCCGAATGCCACGCCATGCGGATGAAGAACGGGCCATAGTGGCCATAGTCGGCAGGCCACCAGTCTTTGCTGTCGGTCATCAGGGCCACGATGTCGGCCTTGACCGCGTCCAGATCCAGCGCTTCGAATTCCTTTGCGTAATCAAAGGCTTCGCCCATCGGGTCTGCGGCTGGCGGGTTCTGGTGCAGAATCCGCAGGTTCAACTGGTTCGGCCACCAGTGCTGGTTGGCGGTGCTGCCGGTCGCGATATGGCTTGCGCCATGCATCACGGGGCATTTTCCGGCCTTCGGGGTGTCGTTGCCGTCCATCGGTTTCTCCTGACTTAGAATGGGGCGCCATCGTGCTGGTTGCGCGGGGCGGATGGGCACAGGCGACTCGTCGCACTGCCTTTGATCACGTGATTTTAACGAAGTTTGCCGATTAGTTTAAGTTGGAATTTCTGATTTTTCCGATAAGATAATCTTATGGCCAAACTCACCCTCAAACATCTGCGCTATTTCGAGGCCCTCGCCCGCGAAAAGCACTTTGGTCGCGCCGCGGATGTTTGCGCGATTTCGCAGCCCGCGCTGTCGATGCAGATCAAGGATATGGAAGACATCCTTGGCGCCCCGCTGATCGAACGGGCGCCGCGGCAGGTGCGGCTGACGGCCTTGGGCGAAGATATCGCCGCCCGCGCCAAAGAGGTCCTGCGGTCGGTCGATGAAATCGACGACATTGCCCGCATGGCCCGCAGCAACAGCGTCGGGCGGTTGCGGATCGGGGTCATTCCGACGATCGCGCCCTATATGCTGCCGCGTATCATCGCCGATCTGACCGCTGCCAATCCCGCGCTGGACCTTCATGTCCGCGAAACCCTGACCCCTCGCCTGCTGGCAGAGTTGGACGACGGGCGGATCGACGCCGCAATCCTTGCCCTGCCGGTCGCGGGCGCGGCCCTGACCGAGGTCGCCCTGTTCTCAGAGGAATTCGTGCTGGTCCGACACGGAGCCGACGCAGGAAAACCGGTCCCCAGCCGCGAACACCTGCGCGAAATGCGTCTGTTGCTGCTGGAAGAGGGGCACTGTTTTCGCGATCAGGCGCTGTCGTTCTGCGCCGCACCCGGCACCGTTGCCCCCCGGGAGTTGCTGGACGGGAGCTCTCTTTCCACGCTGGTCCAGATGGTCGGCGCCGGAATCGGGGTCACGCTGATCCCCGAAATGGCGGTTCCGGTCGAAACGCGGTCGGCCAATGTCGCGCTTGCGCGGTTCGGAGCGCCCCGCCCGACCCGCACCATCGGCATGGTCTGGCGCAGGTCCAGCCCGCTGTCGTCACAGCTCTTGGAGGTGGCCGAGGCCGTCCGGCGGGCGGGCGACGGGTTAAGGGCCTAGGGCTTGAGAAGCCCCATATCGGTCAGGACTTCTCCGGCCAGTCGGAAGCAATCCATCGCCGCCGGAACGCCACAGTAGGTACCGATCTGGACAAGCACCTCTTTCAATTCGTCAGGCGTGATGCCGTTGTTCAGCGCCCCGCGGACGTGGGCCTTGAATTCATGGGGGCGGTTGAGCGCGGCAATCATGCCAAGGTTGATGAAACTGCGGGTCCTGTGATCCAGACCGGGCCGGTTCCACGTCGCGTCCCAGCACCATTCGGTGGTCAGAACCTGAACGTCCCAATTGAAATCATTGGCGTTTTCCAGATTTCGGGTCACATAGGCGTCGCCCAGCACCTTGCGGCGAGTGGCAAGGCCGCGCTCGAAGCGGTCGGATCGGGGTTTATCGGTCATAGGGTGTCCTCTGAATATATCGGCCAGAGGATAGCAGCCCCGCGCGTCGGCGCTAGGCCATTGGTGCGCCGAACCTTGGACCTTCGTCGGGGGTGTGGATCAGCATCTGGCCTTCGACAAAGTCCTTGATGTCAAATGCCCAAGTCCCGCGCGGCCAGCGCAGTTCCATCTGCCCCAACCTCGGGCGGTAGACGGCGGTGTAAAGCGTGCCAAACCCCAGCGAAAACGCGGTCGAGAACAGCGGCGGCTTGAGAAAGGCGCCGATGAATTTCTCTTCGGGATCGACGTGCAGCATCATGCGATTGAGCAGGAAGCGCTCTCGTTCCACCGTGGCGGTCAGACGGGCGTGGGCGGTCCATTCGACCTGCTCTTGGTGGTTGGTCGCGACTGCGGCGTTGGTGATTTGCGCGGGCCGGTCGGGCGACATCCGCGCGGTCAGGAACCGGCGTTTCCGGTCCACAACGGTGACGTTATAGCTCATGTGTGTGGGCACGCGGGACAGCGCCGCGCCCGCCTGCTCTGCCGTTTCACACGTCTGCAGGACATAGCGCAGGATGATCGGGACCCCAAAGCCGTCGCCCACCACATGACGCCCGCCAAAGGTCAGCGACAGCGCAAGGCCCGCGTCATTCATCCCGTCGACCAGCCCCCAAAGCCCGTCCGAAGTCCCCATGACGGTCCGGCCCTGCCAGCCGGTATGCATGACCAGCCGGTCAAACGCGGTGGGGCTGTAATCATAGTTGCGGACCAGCACCGGTTCCTTACCGGGCCAGATCGCCTGACTGCAGGCCGTCAGATAGGGCGGCGGGCAATACATCGACAGGAACCGCGCCGCCAGATCGCCTCCGCCCGCCAGATCGCAGAGCGCCTCGTAGGTCGGTAGCAGCTCTGGCATGTGTTCTTTCAGCGCCCGAACGCTTTGCCAGTAAGAGGGCCGAACTTCGGTCCCGTCGCGCGACCACCACTTCAGGTAGTCGGGCCAATATTCGTCAAACAGCCCGGCCCACTTGGGGCCGGGCTGGGCTTCACCTACGGCGCGCCAGAGACTTTCCATCCGTGCGCCTGCCGACTTACATGATCTTGAAAGCAGGATCCGCGAATGCGGGACCGCTGTCGAGCGACGCAAGAGGCTGTGCCTTAAAGGCGGTCTTTATGCCGTGGATCCATTTCTTGCCGCGTTCGTTCAGCTTGAAACCAGAGGTCATCGACCGGCCACGGGTCACAAGAATGCCAAGGTCGGCGCCTTCGTAGCGGTATTCGCCTTCGCGCATGATCCGCAGGAAGAAGGCTTCGTTTTCGCCTTCGACCGCGCGACGGTGGTAGTCGAAACGGTCAAAGACCACGCGCCCGTCTTCCAGCATCTTATAGATACCGGTCTGCGGTGCCTGAGTGATCAGGTCGACGTTGTCCTCGGTGTGCTTGATCACCATCTGCGACCAGCTGTCGATCATTTCCGGATCGGCCCAGCGCGAGTTCAATTCGTCCACGTCCAGCTTGAACTTCGCATTCGAGAATTCGAGCAGGTGGAACAGGAACAAAGGCGCATCCGCATGGGCAAAGGCGGCGTGGTTGGTCATCGACGACGCGCCGGTGATGCGCGGGTTCAATTCGCCCAGCCACAGATCGCCGGTCTTCTTGTCGATCAGGAAATCAAGCTCGAAGTAACCGCGATAACCTTCTTTCCGCAGCTGTTCGCCGAATTTGAAGGTCAGATCGCGCGCCTGTTCGCGGACTTTGGGGGCGAAAGCGGTCGAAAAGATTTCGTTCCCGCACCAGCCACCACGATAGGGCGTCAGTTCCTTGAACCCGACAAGTTCGGTCATCAGCGGGCCGACGATCGTGCCTTCCGAGGTGCAGCAGGCTTCGATCGCGGAACCGCGGCAGTCGATCCGCTTCATGATCTTGATTTCGCCCTGCCCCACGATTTCATGTTCGTGACGGCGGAAGTCGGCCTCGGATTTGATAAAGAAGGTCGTGTGGCCGCTGTCGCCAAAGGCCGACTGCAGCACCAGATCGTTGCCGATGCCGGCCTTGTCAGTGACTTCGCAAAGGTGCTTGTAGCTCTTGACCACCGACAGCGTGTTCGGAACCGACGGAACGCCAGCCTTGTTGCCGACGCGGACGGTTTCGATCTTGTTGTCCATGCGGGTGCGCAGTTTTGCCTTGGGGAACCAGACGTCGGCACCCAGTTCCTTTGCCAGACGTTCGGTTTCCTCGTCGAACATCAGGAACACGAACTTTGGCTTGCCACCGCGGCGCTTTACCAGATCGATGACCTCTTTGTGCTGCAAGAGGTAGTTGTTGATGTCTTCGATCGACTGGAATTCCGCATGCGGCTGCTCGGACGGGCAGAACACGTTCGGGTGGCGGCCGTCGTAGCAGTCGATGTAGCAGATGTATTTGAAATTCTTACACCATTCATCGATGCCCAGAAGGTTGAAGTTCGTCGCAGAGATGAAATAGATCGGATCGTCGTTGCGGTGAAAAAACCGACGGATCTCGGAGATGTTGTTCAGTTGCCGTTTCGCCATTTGTCAGACCTCCCTTAGGATTTTTTTGCCGCTTTGGCAGCGGTGAGCTTATTGAGTGCGTCTTGCGTAAAGACCCGAAGGCCCAGTTCCGCGCGGTAGCCGTGGATTTCGTTCACATCGAGAGCGCGCATGAAAGCAAGGATTTCGGGGCTCACGACCTGTCCGGGGACAAGGATCGGGAACCCGGGCGGGTATGGGATGATGAAGGACGCAGAGACAACGTCCTGCCCCGATTCCATCGCGTCCTTGATCGACCCGTGCAGTTCCAGATAGTCGCAGTTGTTTTCGTCGTAGGACAAAAAGAACGCGGTCCGCATATCGCCTTCGCCGGTGGTGGGATCGGCGCAGAACGCGTCGTGGAACCGGCTGAAGTCGGGCAGAGGCGGCAGGTCCTGCATCAGGTTCTTGACCCGACGGTCAAAGGCCAGCCGCTCCATTTTGGATGCGTCGTCCAACAATTCGTCCAGATCCTTCGCGATCTCGACCAGTACCTCGATCAGATAGGCGACCGACGACCGCGTGGTGCCGATGTTGGTCATGAACAGGACCGTATTGCGCGACGTCTTGTTGATCTGGATGCCGTAGCGATCCATCAGGATCTTTGTCTTGAACGTGTCTCCGTCCCAGCCGGTCCCGCCCACCGACAGGGTGATGCGTGTGGCGTCGAGGACGAATTCATCCTTTTCCCAGCAGTTCCAGATATCGGTCCAGCCCTGTTCGGGATCGTAGTAGGACGTCACGCCGCTTTCGCGGTATTTCTCGGGGATCATGTCGCCTGCGGCGAGCACCTTGAAATACTTTTGCAGCAGCGGATGGGTCGACACAGCCCGCCGGATCGACATCGCCGCTTCGACCTGACGCTGGACGAATTCATATCCCTCCAGCTCGACCTGACGACGGCCCACATCAAGGCTCGCGATGATCTGGTAGTTCGGGCTGGTCGAAGTGTGGGTCATGTAGGCTTCGTGGAAGCTCTGCTCGACCTCGCCTTTGAAGTCCTGATCGTTGACGTGGATCATCGACCCCTGGCGGAGCGAGGTCAGCGTCTTATGCGTCGACTGGGTGGTATAGACCCGCACCCGCGCGTTGGGCGGCGGGATCAGGCGCGTATTGATCAAGGTCGCGTCGTCGGCGTCCTTCAGCTTTGCCTGCTGCTTTTCATAGGCCTTCGCGTGGTCGGCGGACTTTAGTTCCTCACGCAGGTTGTTGGCCGCGTTCATCCCTGTGCGCTGGCGATAGGTCGGGCCGAAACGCGCAAAGGCGAACCATGCCTCGTCCCACAGGAAAATCAGGTCGGGCTTGATCGCCAGACATTCCTGCATGACCCTTTCGACGTTGTAGACGATGCCGTCGAAGGTGCAGTTGGTCAGCAGCAGCATCCGGACGCGGTCAAGCTTGCCCGCCGCTTTCAGCTGCAACAGCTTGTGTTTGACCTCGGATATCGGGACCGCGCCATACATCGAATAATCGTTGAGCGGATAGCTATCCAGATAGCAGACCTCTGCCCCCGCCAGCACCATCCCGTAGTGGTGGGATTTGTGGCAGTCGCGGTCCACCAGCACGATATCCCCCGGCCTGACCAGCGCCTGAACCACGATCTTGTTACAGGTCGAGGTGCCGTTGGTGGCAAAGAACGTGTGTTTCGCGCCAAAGGCCCGCGCGGCTAGCTCTTGCGCCTGCTTAATGGGGCCGGTGGGTTCAAGAAGGCTGTCCAGCCCGCCCGACGTGGCCGAGGTTTCGGCCATAAAGATGTTCGGCCCGTAGAACGCGCCCATGTCCTGAATCCAGTGGCTGCGGCTGATCGACTTGCCGCGGCTGATGGGCATGGCGTGGAAAACGCCGGTAGGCTGCTTCGAGTATTCCTTGAGCGCCGTGAAGAACGGCGTTTTGAACCGTGCCTGAACCCCGCGAAGGATGTTCAGGTGCAGTTCCATAAAGTCTTCCTGATTATAGAAGACCCGACGGCAAATCCCCAGGTCGAGGCCCGCGATCTCTTCGACCGAGCGGTCCGTCACCAGATAGGCGTCCAGTTCGGGGCGGACGCGCGCGACCAACCGGCACAGCTCTGGGCCCCAGTTTTCGGGCGGCAGACCTTCGATTGCGTCGATGCCACCCGCGCGGTTCAGGTATTTGGTGAGGATAGAAAGCTCCATCTGGCTTTCCATCTTCAGCCCCGGTCGCACCACGATGGCTTGGATGTTGTGGTTGAACAGGACCCCGATCAGCGCGTCCTGCAGGCTGGGCACGACGACCGGCTCGTAGGTGAAAGCGTCTTCGGGCCGCCGCATCGAGGCGATGTTTGCCTTCAGCCAACGTTCCTGATGCTCATTCAGGTCGTCGACGATCAGCACTTCGAAATAGGGTTTGGCAAGCGCCCGCGCGTCGGGGGACAGCAGCGCCTCGTCGTCGTGTTCATCGACGTCGACGATATCGCGTTCCAGAGGGATGTGGCGGCGGCGGTAGGCGCCAGTGGTCAGCGCCCGCGTGATCCGCTGAACCGTAAAGGCAACGTCCGAGAATTTGCCGTGCTCGAACTGCCGGCGCAGGTGGTCATACGCCGCCATGCCGGGAAATGCCCAATATGCCTCGATCAGCGCAAGCTGCGAAAACAGCTTTTCGACCTTCTCGTGGGTAGACTTTGCGCCCCTACCTTCGGGTTTCTTCGAGAGCTGTTCCATCAAGGCTCTCAATTCACCCCATCGGTCGGCTCGCAATTGGACCGCAGAGTAATAGTCGCTCATCGACTGCATAGTTCCAGTTTCCCCTCTGTTTCGGGCAGGGGGCGCGGCGCTGGAGGCCGCTAGCATCCTACCCTGTGTGGATTTTTCCTTTTAGAACCGGTGACTTACCTAGGATATCCCCGGGCGAGCGTCGCGGCATAGTTTCGAATTCGGTATCGCGGACACCAACGGCAAGCCCCGCACGGGACCCTTGGGTCGGCATTTCCAACGGACCGAGGTTTTTAAGATAGGCGTCCGCCCCGCTTGCGCGGTCGTAGACGGTGAAATCGGCGGACCGATCACGGAAGCTTTTCAGCACCTGCCCAAGCCCCTTGATCCCGGTTTCGCGCTGGCGGCGAACCTGACTAAGGTCAACTTCGATCGGGAACATGTCCTCTTGGCCGGCGGACTGGTGCAGCACGGTGGCCGAGGGGTCGATCACGCAGGACCGGCCATTGCCGCCCGCGCCCAGACCGTTCACGTCGATCACATAGCACTGGAACTGGGCCGCCGTCGCACGCGCGATGGCCAATTCGGCGTCGCGGTCGGTGGTGCCGGTCAGGACGGGATGCAGCAGCACCTCGACGCCGGCGCTGGTCAGCTGGCGGGTGGTTTCGGGGAACCAGATGTCATAGCAGATCGACAGGCCGAACCGGCCGACATCGGGAACGTCAAAGACGCAGAATTCGGTCCCCGCTTCGACATCGACTTCGTACGGGCGGAACGGGAACATCTTGCGATAGGTCGACACGATGCTGCCGTCGGGCGCGATCACGACCGATGTGTTGTAGATCCTACCCTCGGGGGTCTTTTCGAACATCGATCCGGGAATGAGCCAGATGTTGTGCTTGCGCGCGGCGGCGCGGAACTGGTCAAGATGGGCATTCTCAAGCGGCAGCGCATAGCGGTGCAGCGGGCCAAGAGGCGCAAGTTCGCT
>JALQXR010000084.1 GCA_023263105.1 Marivivens sp.
GACGCGGGGCTTGCCCGCACGACTGACGCAGTGGCCAAGGGGCTCTCTGCGAATCCCACGGCCTGCACCGATCCGCTAGAGGCTCTTCGCTGTTTGGGCGGGCGCGAAATCGCGGCAATGGCAGGCGCTATCGCCGCAGCCCGCGCGCACCGGATTCCGGTTCTGCTAGACGGGTTCATCTGTTCGGCAGCGGCGCTGGTTCTTGATCGGGCCTCGCCCGGGGCATTGGATCACGCGGTCGCGGGGCACCAAAGCGCCGAGGGCGCCCACGCCCGCCTGCTTGCCGCGATGGGCAAAGAGCCGCTGTTGTCGTTGGGGCTGCGGTTGGGCGAAGGCTCTGGTGCGGCGCTGGCGATCGGCGTGCTGAAAGGCGCGATTGCCTGCCATTCCGGCATGGCGACCTTTGCCGAAGCGGGCGTATCGGACGGCTGACCGGTCAGGTCAGCCGCGATTGGCCGTAGACGAAGACCGGTCACCGGGACGTCGCCCCTTACGATTGCGGGCGGCGTTTTCTTCTTTCTGCTGGCGGGTGGCCAGAGCGGTTTCAAGGTCGTTGTTCAACTCGCGCGCCCGCGCGACATATTCGGGAATCTGATCGACCGGCACATCCGGCTTCCACAGCGTCGCAAGCTCTTTCAGCGCGGCGCGGTCGTGGTGGTAGAACAGCTCCTCTGCCTCGGCCGCTTCGTATTCGGACAGCCCAAGGTTTTCGAGCGCGTAGCGACCTGCCCGCAAAGAGCTGTCGAACATTTCCCGCACGATGTCATTGGCACCGGCTTCATAGAGTTCATAGACATGCACGCGGTCACGCGCCCGCGCGATGATGTGCAGGTCGGGCCGCAGTTTGCGGGCGTACTTTACCAGCTTGACCGCAGCGTCCTTGCTGTCGACCGCAACGACCAGAACACTGGCCTGATCAATCCCTGCGGCCTTTAGAAGGTCCGGACGGGTGGGGTCGCCAAAGAACCCCTTGAACCCGAATTTCCGCATCGTCTGCACGGTGGTCAGATCGTTATCCAGCACCACCGTTTCAAAGCCCGCACTTTGCACCAGACGGTTCACAACCTGCCCAAAGCGGCCGATACCGGCAATGATGACCGTGCCGGTGTGGTCGATTTCATCCGGTTCGTCGTTCGATTCCTCGCCCATCTTGCTGGAGAGGTATTCGTAAAGAATGAACAGCAGCGGCGTGATCAGCATGGACAGGGCGATGATCAGGACCAACCTCTGCCCGAGCCCCGCCATTAGCACGCCGGTGGTGACCGCAAAGGACACCAGCACGAAGCCGAATTCGCCCGCCTGACTAAGGCCAAGGGTGAACAGCCAGCGGTCGTGCGGCTTCAAACGCCAAGCCCGCGCAAGCCCATAAAGAACCCCGCCCTTAAGCAGGATCAGCAGGATCGTCAGGCCAAGGATACGGAACGGGTCGCCAAAGAAGGTCTGAAAGTCGAACCCTGCGCCGACGGTGATAAAGAACAGGCCCAGCAGCAGACCTTTGAACGGCTCGAGGTCGCTTTCCAGTTCGTGCCGGAACTCCGAGTTGGCAAGCACGACGCCGGCCAGAAAGGTGCCCAGAGCGGGCGAAAGGCCGACGGTATCCATCAGCACGGCGATCGCCACGACCATCAGCAGCGCAAGCGCTGTGTACATTTCTCTTAGGCGGGCATGATGGATGTAGCGAAACAGCGGACGGGTCAGGAAGATGCCTGCCAGAATGATGATCGCAATCGCGCCAAGCGTGACAAGCGTCACCCCCCAACCGGGCAGGGTTTCGATGAAATGCTCTAGCCCGTTGCCTTCGGACCCATGTCCACCCGCACCGGACGCAACAGAGTCCGACCCGTTGATCCCGATCGAGCCGTCCTGATTGAACGCAATCGGCAGGCTCACAGCAAGGAGCGGCAGGAAAGCCAGCATCGGGATGACCGCGATATCCTGACTTAGCAAAACCGCAAAGACGTTACGCCCGCCCGCAGTCTGGACGAGCCCCTTTTCCGTCAATGTTTGCAGAACGATAGCGGTTGACGACAGGGCCAGTATCAGGCCGATGGACAAAGCGTTGGCCCATGACTGTCCCATGAACATCGTCACGCCCATGATGACCAGCGTCGTGAGGACGATCTGCAGCCCGCCCAGACCCAAGAGCTTTGTGCGCATGTTCCACAGCGCGCGCGGCTCGAGTTCGAGCCCGATCAGGAACAGCATCATGACGACGCCGAACTCTGCAAAGTGCTGAAGGTCTGCGGTTTCGGTGCCCACCAACCCCAGAACCGGACCGATCACAATACCGGCGGCCAGATAGCCCAAAACCGAGCCCAGCCCCAAACGGGCAGCCAAAGGCACGGCCAAGACGGCGGCGCCCAGATAAATCGTTGCCTGAAACAAAAAACTTTCCATAGCCCTTTGTTACAGGTGCTTCAGAGCATTGCAATCAATCCTCAGGGGCTCTGGCGGCGAATGTTCGCACGATCCTGCGAGCCTGCGGCGCGGGCTGCAATATTTTGTAGCAAAACGCTCAAACCGGCAGCGGTGCATCGGGTTTGACCCGTTCCATCACGATCTGGCTTTGGACTCTGCTGACGGCGGGGTGGGGCAGCAGCACCTGTTGGACCAGCCGATTCAAATCGGCCAGATCGGTGCAATAGACCCGCAGCAGATAGTCGGCCTCTCCGGTCAGGGTCCATGCCCCGACGATTTGCGCCGTGGTTCGGGTGACGCGCACAAAGTCCCGCGCGTTTTCGGCGGTATGGGTGGCCATGACGATGCGGATAAAGGCCTCGACCCCCAGTCCCAGTTTCTCCGGAGCAGCGACAGCGCGGTAGCTGGTGATATAGCCCTCGGACTCCAGCCGCTGACGACGGCGCCCCGCCTGACTGGGCGATAATCCCAGCCGGTCACCCAGATCCTGAGCCGTCAGTTGCGCATCCCGCTGCAACAAAGCCAGCAGCGCCGAGTCGGTCGTGTCGAGTGACATGCGCGAATCCTGCGAAAAATGGTGATTGGCTGCGGATATATCACGAAGTTTTGCCAAAACTCCAAGTATTATGCGCGAAAATATCGATCCGATTGCGGCAAACTAGGCAAAAGCTGCAAAACAGGAGACTCTGATGGGTCCTTTTCCCCATTCCGCGCCGCGCGCAACCATTACCGCTGAAAATCCGGCAGGCACCGACGGCTTTGAATTCGTCGAATTCGCCCACCCCGAACCGGAAAAGCTGCGCGAGCTGTTCGCGAAAATGGGCTACATCCACACCGCCACGCACAAATCCAAGGACGTGCAGCTGTGGCAGCAGGGCGACATCACCTATGTCCTGAACAACGAAGCCGGCAGCCATGCGCGCGACTTTGTCGAACTCCACGGACCCTGCGCCCCGTCGATGGGCTGGCGCGTGGTTGACGCGGACAAAGCGCTTGCTCATGCGATGGCGAATGGCGCCACCGAATACACCGGCGCGGGCAAGACCATGGATGTCCCCGCGATTGTCGGGATCGGCGGCAGCCTGATCTATTTCATCGACCAATATTACGACGCGAACCCCTATAACGCAGAGTTCGACTGGGTCGCCGATGCCCATCCTGCCGGTGTCGGGTTCTACTACCTCGATCACCTCACCCACAACGTCCACAAGGGCAACATGGACAAGTGGTTCAAGTTCTACGGTTCGATCTTTAACTTTCGGGAAATCCGCTTTTTCGACATCGAAGGCAAATTCACCGGCCTGTTCAGCCGTGCGCTGACGTCGCCCTGTGGCCGCATCCGGATTCCGATCAACGAAGACCGCGGCGAAACCGGACAGATCGTGGAATATCTAAAGCGTTACAATGGCGAAGGTATCCAGCACATCGCGGTCGGAACCGAAAACATCTATGCCGCCACTGACGCGATCGCGGACAACGGTATCCGGTTCATGCCGATGCCCCCCGAGTCCTACTACGACCTCAGCTATCAGCGCGTCACCGGCCACACAGAGCCCAAGGACCAGATGATGAAGCACGGCATCCTGATTGACGGCGAAGGCGTCGTCGACGGGGGTGAAACAAAGATCCTGCTGCAGATATTCTCGAAAACCGTGATCGGCCCGATCTTTTTCGAGTTCATCCAGCGCAAGGGCGACGACGGCTTTGGCGAAGGCAACTTCAAAGCGCTGTTCGAGTCGATCGAAGCCGACCAGATCGAGCGTGGCGTGCTAAAGGCAGGCGACGCGGCCTGATCGGGCGGCCAAAGACCCCAGTTACCGGTTAAGTCCGGGGAGGAGAGTGACGCCGGCACGGGGGCCAACCCCGGTCGGCGTCACGGCATTTGAAGGGCGTAGGTCCGCCCGCGCTTAACGTAGTTCAGCGCATTGTCCCCGATGGCGGAAACCTGTCCGCCGTCCAGCGCATCTCCGACCCGAACCTGCACGATCCGCCCGTTCGACAGGCGCACCAGCGCGGACCGGCTTCTGGTCGTGCCGTAAACGCCGATCAGGTTGATCTGGCGCAGGGTCAGGACATTTTCGTCGGTTGCAGCCTGTGCCACGCCGCCCGGCGTCGGATTGGCGTTCGCGATCGGGACTTCGGTGGTGTCGGATTCGTCGGCCAGTTCCTCGGCGGTCGGGGCCACGGTGCTGGCCGCAGCCGGAGCGGGGGCCGCGCGCGCACGGGCGGCGGCGACGACCTGATCAAAGTTCTGGGGCCGCCGGTCGGGGCGCACAGATATCGCGACCGCCTGCGGTGTGGCGTCGGCGATTCCGGTGGCTTCGGCCAAGGCGGCTTCGACAACCGTGCTGCTGACCCCCTCGGGAACCAGCCCCTCGGGGCGGGCAGAGGGGCGGACGTTTGCGACCTCGGCCAGTGTCAGGCCGCCATTCTGGTCACGCTCGATCTGTTCGGACAAATCTTCGGGGCGGGCACGGGGACGGAAGGCGATCTGATCCTCTGCCCCGGGGGCAAGAAAGCTCTGCTCCGCGGCGGTGGTGGAACCGGTTTCGGCAGCAGCAGGGTCAGCAGTCGGGTCAGTGGCATCGCCGGTGGTCGTATCCGTGGTGTCGGGCGCAACGAACCCCGGACGCGCGGGCGGCACGACCGACGGGCGTCCGGCGTAGACCACGGTGCCGCTGGGCAGGACCGTGCCGTCGGCTGACGCCAGAATAAAGCCGCGCTCGTCTCTTTCGAATACGGTTCCGGGCTGCGGCGGCAGGATTTGGGCCGGCAGCACCAGATCGGGCGACGACAGCGCCAGAGACGGCAGGGCCACCGCATCTGTGCCCGTCGTCACGGGGTCGATGGCGGCCAGATAGACCTCTTCTCCGGTTTCGATGCGCGGGACAAAGGGCATTCGTGGCGCTCTTTGCCAAACGCCGGTCGCGGCGTAGATGCGCTGTGCCTCGGCCGGAGACAGGATCTGCCCCAGGTCGCTTGCATCGGTTGCCGCACCGTCCAGAGGCGAGGTTTCCACCGCTCCGGCGCGCAGGGCCGCGATGATTTCCGCGGTCAACGCCTCTGCTCCGGCGGTATCGGCGGGCGCAGCGGCAACATCCGTGGGGGTCGCCGGTTCGGCGTCGGATGCTGGCGTTGCGCCCGTGGCGCTGGCGGTGGCGACGGGCTGGAGGACGGCTGAAATGGCCGCGACCGCGTCGGCCTGTACCTCGGCAAGTCCCAAGCCGGTGTCGGGATGGGCCGCCGTCGCGACGACCCCGTCCAGGTCCGTGCCCGAGCCCGAGTCGGCCAGCAGCTCTTCTTCTTCCGACGGCAGAGAGGTGATCACATTCCCCGACGCGGAAACGGCTAGGTCGGGCCGCCCCACGTCGGGACCGACCGCCGTCACCGTGTCATCGCCCCATCCGAACAGCGACGACAAGGTCGCGGGCAGGGTCGTCGCCCAAAGCGCAACCGCGGCAAGGAACGCAAGCAGCACCAGAACAAGGATAAGCCCCAGAAAGCGCGGTTTTCCTCCGACCGGCGGGGTTTTGGCTTTCTTGCGGGCCCCGAAAAGCGTCAGCTTTTCCGCTTCCGTGGTGCTTTCGTCGATGAACGGAGCCTCGCCCGATGTGTCGGCGGGGGTGTCGTCCGTCTTGGCCGAGAGCGCGGCTTGCCGTGCGGCGTTCAGGACGGCGGGCACGGCTTTGCTGGTGTCACGCTCTGCCCCGCCGACGCTGGGTGCGGGGCTGGTGGCGTCGACCTTCAGGCTGGCAAGCGGGTTGGCGACCGGCTTTGCGGTGTCGGGGGTCGCATCGGCTCCGGCGCTTAGGACCGGCGGCAGTTTCAGATCAGCGCCGCTTCTGCTGCGGCTGGCAAAGACCGGCTCGTCACCGCCTGCGGTCAGGACTTTCGGCAAGGGCGGGGGCGGTGACGACGCGTCCGGAGCAGCCCCGACAGGGCGCGCGCGGCTGGCGAAGGTCAACGGTGGAAGGTCGACAGGGTCGTCGTCTTTTGCCGCTTCGGCCCCGCTGAACAGCACTTTTGCAACGGCGGCATGGTCGTCGCCAGAGTCGCCGTCAGACCCATCCTTTGCGTCCGACTCCGGTTTGGGCAGTGGCGTGAGAGGCGTTTCTTGCGTCTGCGGGGAGGCGGAGTCGCCGGTCGCCGCATCGGCCACGTCCGCGTCTGGCTCGGGCTTTGCTGCAGGAAGCGAGGTCGGGGTGGCGGTCGATGCGTGCTTGGTTTCGGCGGTCTGGTCCGGCGCGGGTTTGTCTTTGGTGTCCTTGGCCGCTGAGGCATCAGGCGCAACTGGGTCCGTGTCGATGTCGCCGTCCTCTGCCGAGGTTGATTCGACAGGCTCGGGCGCAGGGTCGGCTGCGGCTGGCTCATCGGTTTTGGCAGGGGCTTCGGGCGCATCGGCGGTGGCCGTTTCGTCCTTGGTCGCAGCCTTTGACGCCTGCGCCTCCGCAGCCGGTTGTTCTGGCGCGGGGTCGGTCATGTCGGTTTCGGCAACGGCGGCTTCGACAACGGCGGGTTCAGTAACGGCGGGTTCGGCCGTTTCAGGTTCCGGTACTTCGGCCACGCCGATGACCTCGACCGGTGCGGTGTCGCGCGCAACATCGGTCTTGTCCCCTGCAGCGCCAAAGAACGGCTCGCCCACAAAGGTGAACGGCTCTGGCACAGCGGCGAAACTGACCGGATTGAATTTATGTTCGCGGCAGAAAGCCTCTGCCTCTTTCAAGGTTTCAGAGGCAACAGCCGCGATATAGGTCCGCCCGCCGCCACGGCTGTAGTCATAGGCCAAATCGTCGACACCATAGGGCGTCGCCCCGTCAAGAGCCGCCCTGACGTCCGCCTCGCTTGCGCGGGTGGTGTCCAGCGCCATGTAGCGGATCTGGTCGTTGGGGATCAGCACTTTGCAGTGGATCCCGCCGGGCTCCAGCCGCAGCGCCGTCTGGCGCAGTGCCGCGATGTCTTTGGCCAGCGTGTCGCTGTCGAAATCGACCTCACCGGCAAAGTGCCAACCTCCAGGAACGCGCTGGAGCAGGCGAAGACCCTCTGCTGAGAGTGAAAGAGCAAAATTCGGAGTCATATTGCGGACTTAGCACCCTTGAATAAGAGGGGAAATCTGAACCTTCGGCCCGACCGAGCCTATAGCAACTTCCCGCCCATTCAAAAAGATTCAAACACGAAAGTGAACACCTTAGCCATAGGGCGGGATGTAGGTTGCGGGCAGAGAATCCAATAAGGAGCAGTTATGAAAAAGGTCCTCTTTTCCGTTCTGGTCGCGGCTGCCTGTGCGGCCCCGATTGCCGGAACGGCGCAGGAAAAGCGCGTCGTCACCGTGTCCGGCGAAGGCGAGGTGACGCGGGTGCCCGATCTGGCCAAGGTCAGTTTCGGCGTATCGGTCCAGTCCGCGACCTCGGCCGAGGCCCTGGCTCAGGCCTCTGGCGCGACGGCTTTGGTGCTGGCCGCGATGGGCGGAGCCGGCATCGCGACCGAAGATATCCTGACGTCGGGCGTGTCGCTTTCGGCGCGGTATGACTATGACGAATACGGCAATCAGGTCGGCGGCACGCCCGTCGGCTATATCGCAATGGTCGATTTCTGGGTGACTTGCCGCGATCTGGACCAGTTGGGCGCGCTGTTGTCCAAAGCGGTCGAGGCCGGCGCAAACCGCATGAACGGCATCGAATTCGCGCTGCAGGACCGTCAGGCGGCCTTGGAAGAAGCTCGGGCCATGGCCGTTCGGGACGCGAAGGCCCGAGCGCAGTTGTATGTCGAAACCGCGGGCGACAGCCTGGGTGAGCTCCAGTCGCTGAGCGAAATCGGGGGCGGAGCAATGCCCATGTTCCGCATCGAAGGGGTCGTCATGGACGCCGCCGCCGCCGCGCCGGCAGGGATGCCAATCGCACCCGGCGTGATCGAGATCGAAGCGATGATAACCGCGACCTTCGAAATCATCGACTGAGCGCGGACGCGAAATGAAAAGGGGCCAGCGTGATGCTGGCCCCTTTGCTTTGTCAGATTGGTCGATCGTATCAGGCCGTCGCCTTGGCCAGCGCCTGATCCAGATCCGCGATCAGGTCGTCGGGATCTTCGATACCGATCGACAGGCGCACCACTTCGGGCAGGGCGCCCGAGGCACGCTGCTGTTCTTCGGTCAACTGGCGGTGGGTCGTCGATGCCGAATGGATGATCAGGGACCGCGCGTCGCCAAGGTTCGCGACGTGGCTGAAAATCTCAAGGTTATCAACAAGTTTGACGCAAGAGGCATAGCCGCCCTTGACCGCAAAGGTGAACAGGGCGCCCGCGCCCTTCGGGCAGATTTTTGGCACGCGCTTGTTATAGGCCGACGATTTGAGCCCCGCATAGGTCACATAGTCGACGCGCGGATCCTTCTCTAGCCACTCGGCGACTTTCATAGCGTTGGCCACGTGGCGCTCCATCCGCAGCGACAGGGTTTCGATCCCCATCAGCGTATAGTGCGCGGCCTGCGGGTTCATGGTCATCCCAAGGTCGCGCAGCCCGATCGCGATAGAGTGGAATGTGAACGCCATCGCGCCAAGAGCGCCATGGAAATTCAACCCGTGGTAGGCAGGCTCGGGCTCGCTCAGCGACGGGAACTTGCCGCTGGCCGACCAGTCGAATTTGCCGGAATCCACGACGCAGCCGCCGGTCACGGTGCCGTTGCCGGTCAGGTATTTCGTGGTCGAATGAACCACCAGCGTCGCGCCATGTTCGATGGG
>JALQXR010000085.1 GCA_023263105.1 Marivivens sp.
ATCGGGTCGGACTCAGGTCTCTTTTGGCGCTAGAAACCGGCGAATAGCCCACGCGGCCGTCCAGAACACCAATAACAACACCAGCGCCATGACAAAGTTCATGACGTAGAACTCTGCCCGCGCCGGAAGCTCCAGGTTGTTCAGGAAGCGATAGGGCAGACCGTCCAGCACGCTGCCGACTGGCTCGGTCGCAAGCGGCGCGACGACCAGTTCGACCCAGCCCACGTACAAAGCGATGATCCCCATCAGCCAGCCTGCAGAAATCGCGGGCCTGCGGACGGACTTGTGGATGAACAGCACGTCGATCCACTGCAGAACCGGTCCCATCCCGTGCTTGTAATATTCCCGCCACCACGCACCAAGCTCGCCGTTCGAGGTGACCGACATCGGATCGGCAAAATACAATTTCCAGTACAGGTAGACGACCATCGCGTTGATCACGGCGACCGCGCCCACGAAGCCGTCCAGACGCCGTCGCGTGCGCCCCAAAGAAAAGGCCAGCATCCGGCTTGCCGCGAAGGTGGACAAAAACAGAGCCCAGATCGTCAGGAACCGGAACGGTCCGGCAAATTGAGTGTAATCGGCGTACCAGAGCGTTTCGATGCAATAGCCGACGGCAAGCGCGAGAACGACCGCTCGGTATACGATAACCTTGTTAGATGACATGTCATCCTCCTGTTTCGGAGGAGAATGCACGGCCTTTGATTACAAGCCTAGCCTTTTGTCAGGCGCGCTTGTTCAGGGATTGCACGCCCAAAACCGAAAGCACTTTGGCTTCGATATGTTCGGCATTCATTGCGGCGGTGGCATACATATCCGCAGGCGATGCCTGATCGATAAAGGTATCGGGCAAAACCATGGAGCGGAATTTCAACCCGTCGTCAAAGATGCCTTCGTCCGACAAAAGCTGCGCGACATGGCTGCCAAAGCCGCCGACCGCGCCTTCTTCGATCGTGATCACCGCGTCATGGGTCGTGGCCAGCCGCAAGATCAGGTCGCGATCCAACGGTTTGGCGAACCGCGCATCCGCGACAGTCGGAGTGATGCCCTTTTGCATGAGCGACTCGCAGGCTTTGGTGACCTCTTGCAGACGGGTGCCAAAGGACAGGATGGCGACGCCCTTGCCCTCTTGGATGATGCGGCCCTTGCCGATTTCCAGCGGCTCGGCGTTTTCGGGAATGTCGACCCCTACACCCTCTCCGCGCGGAAAGCGGAACGCGATGGGACCGGCGTCATAGCGGGCGGCCGTGGCCACCATGCGGACCAGCTCGGCTTCGTCGGCGGCGGCCATCACGACGAAATCCGGCAGGTTGGCAAGGTAGGCGATATCGAAGCTGCCCGCATGGGTGGCGCCGTCCGCACCGACCAGACCGGCGCGGTCGATGGCGAAACGCACCGGCAGCCGCTGGATCGCCACGTCGTGGACGACCTGATCGTAGCCGCGCTGCAGGAAGGTGGAATAAAGCGCGCAGAACGGGCGCATCCCGCCAGCGGCCAACCCCGCGCTGAACGTCACGGCGTGCTGTTCGGCAATACCTACGTCAAAACAACGGCTTGCATAGCGCTCCATAAAGCGGTTCAGCCCCGTGCCGTCCGGCATCGCGGCGGTCACGGCACAGATGCGGGTGTCTTTTGCGGCTTCGTTCAGCAGCGCCTCGGCAAAGACCGACGTGTAGGACGGCGCGTTTGACGGGGCTTTCTTTTGTTTGCCGGTCAGGACGTCGAATTTGGCGGTGGCGTGGCCCTTGTCCTGAGCGCGCTCTGCAGGCGCATAGCCTTTGCCCTTTTTCGTGATCGCATGGATCAGGATCGGGCCGGTCGCGCGGGCTTTGACCGTGCGCAGGACGTTCAGCAATTGATCCATGTCGTGCCCGTCGATGGGGCCGATGTAGGAAAAGCCAAGCTCTTCGAACATGGTGCCGCCGACGGTCATGTGTTTCAGCATGTCCTTGGCCCGCTTTGCGCCTTCGCGGAAGGGTTCGGGCAACAGGCTAACCGCGCCTTTGGCAGCGGCCTTCAATTCCTGAAACGGTTCGCCGGCATAGAGTCGGGACAGATAGGACGACAGCGCGCCGACGGGCTCGGCGATCGACATCTCGTTGTCGTTCAGGACGACGATCAGCCGTTTTTTCAGATGGCCCGCGTTGTTCATTGCCTCGAACGCCATGCCGGCGCTCATCGAACCGTCGCCAATCACCGCAATCGCGTCGCCAAGGCCACCGTCACATTCGCCGCCCAGATCGCGGGCGACCGCAAAGCCCAGCGCCGCGCTGATCGAGGTCGAGCTATGCGCCGCGCCAAAGGGATCGTAGAGGGATTCGGACCGCTTGGTGAACCCCGACAGGCCGTCCTTTTGACGCAGGGTGCGGATGCGGTCGCGGCGTCCGGTCAGGATCTTGTGCGGGTAGCATTGGTGGCTGACGTCCCAGATGATTTTATCCTTGGGCGCGTCGAACACCGCGTGCAGGGCGACAGTCATTTCCACGACGCCCAGTCCGGCACCCAGATGACCCCCCGTTTCCGATACCGCGCTGATGGTTTCGGCGCGCAGTTCATCGGCCAGCCGCGAAAGCTCGGCGTCCGACAGACGCTTCATGTCGGCGGGAGTCCGGACCGTGTCCAGAATCGGTGTTTTTGGGCGTTCAGTCATAGGATCCGCATATTACCTGTCGCGGGCGATAATGAAACGGGCGACATCGCGCAAGGTTTCGGCGTCACCCGCATAGGGATCTAGGGCGGAACAGGCTTGTGTCACGAGGTCGCGGGCCCGCGTCTTTGCCCCGTCCAGACCCAGCAACGACACAAAGGTCGCTTTGCCCGCGTCCGCGTCTTTCCGAAGAGCTTTGCCCACCTTTTCGCTGTCTCCTTCGACATCCAGAATGTCGTCCGCGATCTGAAACGCTAGTCCAAGCGCGTCGCCGTATATCCGCAACGGAGCGTCATCCGCGGCGGCCATGCGTGCGCCAGCGGTCGCGGACCATGTCATCAGCGCCCCTGTCTTGCCGGCTTGCAGACGTTCGATCTGGGCAAGGCTCAGGGGCGACGATGCGGTTTCGGCGGCGATGTCCATGGCCTGACCGCCCACCATGCCGCCTGCTCCTGCCGCACGGGCAAGGGTCGCGCCCAATTGGACTTTGACTTCGGCGGGCAGGTCCGCGCCCAGAACCAATTCGAATGCCAGAGACTGCAGCGCGTCACCCGCCAGAACGGCGGTTGCTTCGT
Organism: Marivivens sp.; assembly: GCA_023263105.1. Classification (GTDB taxonomy): domain Bacteria; phylum Pseudomonadota; class Alphaproteobacteria; order Rhodobacterales; family Rhodobacteraceae; genus JALQXR01. The sequence goes on from JALQXR010000085.1 coordinate 3,223, forward strand.
CCCATTTACGGTGAACCGTCGGCTGTCCCCTGCGCAGGTCGTCGTCGTCCATACAGGGCAAATCGTCGTGGATCAGGGAATAGGCGTGCAGCGCTTCGATCGCGGCGGCGACTGGCATGGCGCGGCTGGCGTCGATCCCGTGCAGCCGCGCGCCCTCTAGCACCAGAAACCCGCGCAGTCCCTTTCCGCCTCGCATCGCGTAGGCCATGGCGTTTGCGACGGGCAGGTCATACGGCGCCAAGGCCGCGTCAATGATCGCTTCGACCCCTGAACGGGTCTCTGACAGGCGGGATGGAAGGCTCATCTCAGCCCGCGTCCAGCGGCTGCGTCCCCTTGGGTTCACCGTTTTCGGCAAAGGTGATCTTATCGACCTTTTCCTGCGCTTCGTTCAGCTTTGCCTCGCACCGCGCCTTTAGCTGGGCGCCGCGTTCGTACAGTTTGATCGAATCGTCCAGCGCGACATCGCCGCGTTCCAGCCGTCCGACGACGACCTCTAGTTCTTTCAGCGCCTCTTCGAAGCTCAGATCGGCTACGGGCTTGTCTGTCATCTGCTTCTTTCCTCCAGAACCTTGACGTGAGCGGCGGCGCTGTCGGCCAACGCGTCCAGATCATAGCCACCTTCCAGAGCAGATACCACGCGCCCCGCGCAATGTTTATCCGCCAGATCGCAAAGCCGTCCGGTGACCCAAGCGAAATCGGACGTCCGCAGCATCAACCCCGCCAGCGGATCGGCCCTATGGGCGTCAAACCCCGCCGACACGATCAGCAATTCGGGGCGAAACGCCTCGACTCTGGGGAACACCACGTCTTCGTAGATTTTCCGAAAGCTCGGGCCATCCGTTCCCTGCCGGAGCGCGATGTTCAGAACCGTGTCGTGGTCGCCTGTGTCGCTCGGGTCTCCGGTGCCGGGGTAAAGCGGCATTTCGTGGCTGGACACAAAAAGGATGCGGGGATCTTCGTGCACCAGATCCTGCGTTCCGTTGCCATGGTGGACGTCAAAGTCGACGATGGCCACGCGCTTCAACCCGTGGTGATCCAACGCATATTTCGCCGCAATCGCCACGTTTCCGAACAGGCAAAAGCCCATCGCGGTTTCCTTTTCCGCATGGTGTCCGGGCGGACGGGTGGCGACAAAAGGCATTTCGCGCCTTGCCCGACAGCACCTCGTCCACCGCGCGGACGGCGGCTCCGGCGGCACGATAGGCAGCCGCCAGCGACCCCGGACTCATCCACGTGTCGGGATCTAGCTGGACCTGCCCGCTTTGCGGAACCAAGGACTTCAGTTTTTCCAGATACCGCTTTGGATGCACCCGAAGGATGTCGTCCTCGGCGGCAAGGGGGGCGTCGATCCGGTTCAGATCCAGCCCCTCCAACGCGCCCAGAACAGCGTCCAGACGGGCCACCTGTTCGGGGTGTCCGGTCGGCGTGATATGGCCAAAACAATCGGTGTGAGTGATCAAAGCTGTTGTCATATGGCCAAGGAATAGAAATCTTGGGCGAAGGACAAGAGAGAGGTTTGCGATGAAAACCGGCTTGGCGCCGATAGCGGTTGCCCTTTGTTTCACCTGCGCCGGAGCAGCCCTGGCGCAAAGTGTCACGACCGACCTGAATGGCGACGGACCCGCCGAAGAATTCCAGCTGGTCCTGAAGGACGGTGGCGACGCCGATCTGCTGATCACGGGAACCGGCCAAGCCGACCTTCGCGCCGCCAACATCGCCACGACCGGCCCGGGTGCCGAGCCGCCGCTGATCGAGATTCTGGGCGACGGTCAGGTTCGCGTCACGTCTTTCCACGACGCGGTCGGGCCGGTGCGCTGGACGGTTTCGCTGACCCTCGGCTTTCCGGACGGCAGTTACAGGGTCACGGGTTACACGTTCATCTGGTGGAACCCGCTCGATCTAGAGGACTTCGGGCTTTGCGACCTTGACCTGCGCGGAGGGTCGGGTGTGTTGCAGGTGGGCACGGGCGACCCCTACGAGGTCGACGTAGAGACACCCGCGCTTCCGGTCGCGGTCTGGTCCGAAACGGATAAGGTCCTGCCGGTGGATTGCCAGTAGCGCCTTAGTCGGGCGCCATCATATAGCCAGCCCCGCGCACGGTCTGCAGGTAACGAGGCTGTTTCGGGTCGGCTTCGATCTTTCGACGCAGGCGCGTGATCTGCACGTCGACCGCGCGTTCCTGAGCCTGCCCTCCGGACCGGCTGAGTTCTTCGACCAACTGGGTTCGGCTGATCACTTCGCCCGCGCGCGCCGAAAAGATGCGCATCAGCTGGCTTTCGGTCGCGGTCAGGCGAACCTGCTGGTCGCCGCTCCAGACTTCTCCGCGGTCGACGTCATATCGATACTGCCCCAACATGATGACCTTCGGCTTGATCGCCGTCGGCTCTGCTGTCGGCATCCGTCGCAGGATTGCGTTGATCCGCAGCAATAGCTCTTTCGGCTCGAACGGCTTGGCAAGGTAGTCGTCGGCCCCTGCCTCCAGCCCCGAAATACGGTCCGCGGTTTCGCCCTTTGCCGTCAGCAGCATGATCGGGGTCGAAAGCTTTGACCGCAGGTCACGACACAGGGAAATTCCGTCTTCGCCCTGCATCATCACGTCCAGAATGATCATGTCGAATTCCAACCCCGACAGGATGCGGCGGGCATGGGCCGCATCGCGCGCGGTTGAAACCAGAAATCCGTTTCTGATCAGGAATTTCTGCAAAAGACCGCGGATGCGTTCGTCGTCGTCGACGATAAGCAGGTGGATATCGTCGTTGCTCATGCGCCTTTATCCTTAAGAGATTCGTAGTGGCGGCGCATGTCGTCGTCCATCATGGCTTCCAGCACCTGACGGAACCCTTGGACGGCTGCGGGTCCGACCGAACGATAGGCGCTGCGCATCCGGTCGCGCTGGGCGTCCGACAGCTGGCGCTCCAGCACCAGACCTGTGTCGGTCAGGTACAGATGACGTTCGCGTTTGTCCTGTTTGCCGACGCGGCTTTCGACCAGCCCGTCTTCGATCAGGCTGCGCAACACGCGGTTGAGGGACTGCTTTGTCACGCCCAGAATGGACAACAGGTTGTTGACGGTCGTGCCGGGGCTGCGGTGGATAAAGTGAAGCGCCCGGTGATGCGCTCGGCCATATTCCATATCGGCCAGAATCCGGTCGGGATCGGCGGTGAAGCCCCGATAGGCGAAAAACATGGCCTCGATGCCCTTGCGTAGCTGTTCATCGGTCAGGAACAACAGCGCCTGACTGCTTTGACCGCTTGCGCTGTCCACCATTGGATTGACCCTCCCCCCGTTTCCCGTAAGATACGTCAGTCTTGTTGACATTCCAAGACTCAACTGTTAGCGAGTGCGGGAAATTGCGCAACATTATGTCCGAAGTGGACCTAAATTCGTAACAAATGCAAAGGGAGGGCTTTGAGATGGCCGGTGCATACGACGATCGGGACGGAAAAATCTGGATGGATGGCAAGATGGTGGAATGGCGCGACGCCAAGGTCCACGTGCTGACCCATGCCCTGCATTATGCGTCTTCGGTCTTCGAGGGCGAGCGCGCCTATAACGGCAAGATCTTTGAAAGCCGCCGCCATTCCGAGCGCCTGCATTTCTCGGCCAATTGCCTTGATTTCCAGATCCCCTTCAGCGTCGACGAAATCGAAGCCGCCAAGGCCGAGGTGCTGAAAGTCAACGGCTTTACCAACGCCTATGTCCGCGCGCTGGCGTGGCGTGGTGCGGGCGAAGACATGGGTGTCGCGTCCAAACGCAACCCCGTCCGCGTGGCGATCGCCGCTTGGGAATGGGGCAACTACTATGGCGACGCAAAGATGAAGGGCGCAAAGCTCGATATCGCGAAATGGCGCCGCCCCGATCCGGCAACGATCCCCTTCGCCGCAAAGGCCGCGGGCCTTTACATGATCTGCACCATGTCCAAGCACGCGGCAGAGGCCAAAGGCTGTTCGGATGCAATGATGTTCGACTATCGCGGCTACGTGGCCGAAGCGACCGGCGCGAACATCTTCTTTGTGAAGAACGGAGAGGTCCACACGCCCAAACCCGACTGCATCCTGAACGGCATCACCCGTCAGACCGTGATCGGCATGCTGAAACAGCGCGGGATCAACGTGATCGAGCGCCACATCATGCCCGACGAACTGGAAGGTTTTGAGCAGTGCTGGCTGACCGGCACCGCAGCCGAGGTCACTCCGGTCGGTCAGATCGGCGACTACACCTTCGAAGTCGGCGCTCTGACCCGCGACATCTCGGAGAGCTACGAAAAGCTCGTCCGCGCCTGACCTTACAGGGTGGATGGACCCAGCCCGAAACTGGTGTCACTCTGCCCGCATGGCAAGCAACGGACGTAAACAAGACCGAAAGCGGGGCTGGATTATTCTGGCCTCGCTTTGCTTTGCCAGCGTGGCGATCTACCTCGCCCTGACCAGCATTTTCGAACAGGAAGAACAACGCCGCACCCCGCTTCAGGCAGAGTTCTTTGCTCAGACCGTCGGAGAGGCGCTGTCGCGGCTGGATCACCTGCCCTACGTCATCGCCTCGGACCCGCGCGTGGCTGACGGCCTGACGGCGGGCTCCGACGTTGCGGGGCTGAACGGTTTTCTGGCCGAGGTCGCGCAGCGGTCAGGCGCCGAAGTGGTCTATGTCATGGATGGCGTCGGGCTGACGGTCGCGGCGTCGAACCATGCCGACGCCGGTAGCTTTGTCGGGCAGTACTATACGTTTCGCCCCTATTTTCAGGACGCTCTGGCCGGCGGGCACGGACGGTACTTCGCGGTCGGCGTAACCACCGGTCGCCCTGGTTTCTTTGTGTCCGATCCTGTCAGGGACGCCCGCGGCAGGATCGTCGGCGTCACCGTGGTTAAGATCGGGTTGGCCCAGATCACCCAAGGCTGGTCCATCAGCGGAGACCAGATCGTCGTCACAAACGAAGACGGGATCGTATTGGCCAGCAGCAACAGCGACCACCTGTTCGGCACTCTTGCCCCGCTGTCGCCCGACGTCCGCCAAAGGGTCGTGGACCAGCGGCAGTTCGCCAATCTTGAGCTTGCCCAGATCGACTGGACGCCACTTGGCAACGGGCGGGTCCGGCTGGACGGCACGACCTTTCTGCTGACCGAGGCTCCGATCTCGGGACAGGGTTGGACCCTGCATCTGTTGTCGTCGATTTCGGGAATTCGCGTCCGCGCGTTGTTGTTCGTGGCCGCCGGTCTGGCCGTGATGTTCGCCTTTGGCGTCGCTGCGACGTCGTTCCGGTCCGAACGGTTGAACCGCGCGCTGCTGGCTTCGAACGAGGACCGGCAAAGACTGGGCCAAGAGATCGAAGAACGCCGCAGGGCAGAGACAAAGTTGCGCGCGGCGCAGGCCGAACTGTCCAGATCGTCGCGTCTGGCGGCATTGGGTCAGCTGGCCGCGTCGATCACCCACGAACTCGGCCAGCCGATCTCTGCGATGCGCAACTACCTTGCGGCCGAGGATATCGACGGATCAAAGCCCTCTCCTCTTGCCACCAACCTGACGAAACTTGTCGCGCGCATGCAAAGCATCACCGATCAGCTCCGGTTCTTTGCCACCCCGTCGCGGCGCGACGCCGAGCGCGTGGATATGCGTGACGTGATCCGGACCGCAGCCGAACTGGTGGCGCACGACTTTGCCCAGCTTGATGTCGCGCTGGACATCGAGCAAAGCGCTCCGGCCCATGTCCGCGGTGTCCAGCACAGATTGGAGCAGGTCGCCGTGAACCTGTTCCGGAACGCGATGCAGGCCGCCGACGGAGAGCATGACGCGCGCGTGACCGTGTCCCTGTCTGCGGACGACGACCTGGTGATCCTGCGGGTCCGCGACAACGGTCAGGGGCTGGACGGACGGGACATCAACGAACTAACAGAGCCCTTTATGACCACGAAATCGTCGGGGCAGGGG
>JALQXR010000086.1 GCA_023263105.1 Marivivens sp.
GGGCCGCATTACCTTGAAAACTATGTGCAGGCGACGATCGACGGTATCGGCGGCGCAAAGGGCAAGACCTTTGTCGTCGGGGGCGACGGGCGGTACTTTAACGACCGCGCGGTCCAAGTCATCCTGCGTATGGCCGCCGCCAACGGGGCAAAGGCCTGTATCGTCGGGCAAAACGGCATCCTGTCGACACCGGCGGCGTCCCACCTGATCCGCAAACGCCACGCAAGCGGCGGCTTTATCCTGTCGGCCAGCCACAACCCCGGCGGGCCGGACGCGGATTTCGGGCTAAAGTACAATTCCTCGAACGGTGGCCCCGCTGCGGAAAACGTGACCGACCGGATCTTCGAAGCCACCAAGAAAATCACCAGCTACGCCATCATTGAAACCACGGATATCGACCTGAGCCGCCTTGGACAAAGCTCTCTGGACGGCATGAGCATCCAGATCGTCGATCCTGTGGCCGACTATGCTGCGCTGATGGAAAAGCTCTTTGACCTTGATGCGATCGCGGGGCTGTTCAAGTCCGGATTCCGCATGCGGTTCGACGCGATGCACGCCGTCACCGGCCCCTACGCCCGCGCGATCCTCGAGGGCCGTTTGGGCGCGCCCGAGGGCACAGTCGTCAACGGCACCCCCCTGCCCGACTTTGGCGGCGGACATCCGGATCCGAACCCGATCTGGGCCAAGGACCTGATGGACGTGATGATGGGACCGGACGCGCCCGATTTCGGCGCGGCCAGCGACGGGGACGGCGACCGCAACATGATCGTGGGACGTGGCGCCTATGTGACGCCTTCGGACAGTCTGGCCGTGCTGGCGGCAAATGCCCATCTGGCTCCGGGCTATGCGGGCGGGCTGGCGGGCGTGGCGCGGTCCATGCCGACGTCGGGCGCCGTGGACAGGGTGGCCGCGAAACTGGGGATCGACTGCTTCGAGACCCCGACCGGCTGGAAATTCTTTGGCAACCTTCTGGACGCGGGCCGCGCCACGCTGTGCGGAGAAGAAAGCGCGGGCACCGGATCGAACCATGTCCGGGAAAAGGACGGGCTCTGGGCGGTCCTGCTGTGGCTGAACATTCTGGCCGCGACCGGCAAGGGGGTGTCCGAACTTCTTTCGGAACACTGGCGCGCCTATGGACGGAACTATTATTCCCGCCATGACTACGAAGACGTCGAAACCGACCGCGCCAACGCGGTGATGGACGGGCTGCGCGGCAAACTGGCGTCCCTGCCCGGCACCACGGCGCAGGGTCTGGTGGTCACCTCGGCGGACGAATTCGCCTATGACGATCCCGTCGACGGCCAAAGATCCGAGCGTCAGGGCCTGCGTATCGGTTTTGACGGAGGCGCCCGCGTTGTCTTTCGCCTGTCTGGCACCGGCACCCAAGGCGCGACCCTGCGCATCTACTTCGAGGCAATCGAAACCGATCCGGCAAAGCTTGACCACGACGCGCAGGCCGCGCTGGCTGCTGTGATCGCCGCCGCCGAGCAGATCTCGGGGACGCGCGCGCTGACGGGCCGCACCGCGCCGGACGTGATCACCTGAGCCACCGGAAACGGCAGAACTGACGTTTTCTTGGGCCCGGCGGTTGACAAGCCGACGGGAGTCGCGCATATACATTCCAACATTAAAATGTTTATACATGACGAACCGTAAGTCAGGAGAAAGACGATGCTTCAGCCAGCCGCGAACCTTGATGTGAAACCCGACGTCAAAGCCTTCTTCGACCCCGCCACGAATACGATCAGCTATGTGGTCAAAGACCCCGAGTCTTCGTCCTGCGCCGTGGTCGATTCGGTCATGGACATCGACTATGCGGCAGGTCGCATCACCTATGAGCATGCCGACGAAATCATCGCCTATATCCGCGCCAACAACCTGAAGCTGGAATGGCTGATCGAAACCCATGTCCACGCCGACCACCTGTCGGCCGCACCCTATATCCAGCAAGAGCTGGGCGGGCGCATCGGCATCGGTGAAAACATCAAGATCGTGCAGGATGTCTTTGGCAAGGTCTTTAACGAAGGCACCGAATTCCAGCGCGACGGAAGCCAGTTCGACGCCCTGTTCAAGGACGGCGACACCTACCAGATCGGCGGCCTGACCGCGACCGCTTGGCACACTCCGGGCCATACGCCGGCCTGCATGGTCCACGTGATCGGGAACTCGGCCTTTGTCGGCGACACCCTTTTCATGCCCGACGGCGGCTCGGCCCGCGCCGACTTCCCCGGTGGCGACGCCGCGATCCTGTATGACTCGATCATGCGTGTGCTCAGCCTGCACGACGAAACCCGCCTGTTCATGTGCCACGACTACGGCCCGAACGGTCGCGACATCCAGTGGGAAACCACCGTCGGTGACGAACGCAAACACAACATCCATGTGGGCGGAAACAAGTCGAAAGAAGAGTTCGTAAAGTTCCGCACCGAGCGCGACTCGACTCTTGCGATGCCGCGCCTCATCATACCGTCCCTACAAGTCAACATGCGCGCGGGCGAAATTCCGACCGATAAGGACGGCCGTCCGATGCTGAAGGTTCCGGTCAACGGACTCTGAACCAGCGGCGTACTTTTGGATCGGGAACAGCGATGGACATCAAATACCTCGGCAATCACCTAGCGGTCACTTCGCAGATCGACGCTGATGATCTGGTGGCCATTCGAGACGCAGGATTCCGCGCTGTTATCTGCAACCGCCCTAACGGAGAAACCCTGTCTCAGCCGTCCTTCGACGAAATTTCGAAGGAGGCTGCGAGTCTCGGACTGGAAACGCTTTATCTGCCCACCGACATCGGTGACCCGAAAAACAGCGAGGTAGAGCGCTTTCGCGATGCCCTTGTGTCGCTCCCCGGTCCGGTGCTGGCCTATTGCACCACCGGACTCCGGTCGGCAAGGCTTTGGGCATTGGCCATGGCCACCCAGATGCCGGTGCATGAAATCCTTGCTGCGACAAAGGCGGCCGGCTTTGATATGGCCGACGAAGTGCGGCGCATTGTGAATGGCGGCAGGATCGCCGCCATCAGCGCCGAGGCTCCCTATGATGTGTTGATCGTGGGCGGTGGCTCTGCCGGTATCGCGGTCGCCGCGTCGCTGATGCGGCGAATGCCGGACAGCGATGTCGGACTGATCGATCCTGCCGACGCCCATTACTTTCAATCGGCCTGGACCATGGTCGGCGCAGGAATTTTCAAACCGGATCGCACCGCAAGGACAATGGGGGGGCTGATCCCCAAAGGTGTCGAATGGATCAAGAATGCCGTCGTTGCTTTTGAACCGGCCAGCAACGCCCTTGTGCTCGATTCAGGGCGCGTGGTGACTTACAAACGGCTGATCGTCTGCCCCGGACTGAAACTTGACTGGGGCCAGATCGACGGCCTCGAAAGGACGCTGGGAAAGAACGGAGTCACTTCGAATTATCGTTACGATCTAGCGTCTTACACGTCGAAGCTCGTGAAACAGATGCGGCATGGAACGGCGATCTTTACCCAGCCAAAATCACCCATCAAATGCGCGGGCGCACCGCAAAAGGCGGTCTATCTGTCCAGTGACTACTGGCTAAGAAGAAACAGGCTGGGCGCAATCGACGTCAAATTCATGACCGCGGGCAAGCACCTGTTCGGCGTCAAGGACTTTGTTCCCGCTTTAGAACGGTACATCGACAAATACGATGTCGATCTGAACTATGAACACAACCTCGTTGCCGTGAATGGCCCCAGACGAACCGCGACCTTCGAGGTGACGTCGCCCGATGCAGAGCCATACCGTATCACCGTCAATTACAACATGATCCACGTGGTCCCGCCTCAGGTTTCTCCGGATTTCGTCCGCGTTTCTGCTCTGGCGGATAAAGACGGCTGGATTGACGTCGATCCGCGGACTCTGCGCCACAAGAAGTTCCCGAATATCTGGGGCCTTGGCGACGTGATCAACGCCCCCAATTCTAAAACCGCCGCCGCGGCGTGGGCTCAGGCCGCGGTCGTGGCAGAGAACGTCGCCAACAATATGGACGGCAAAACCACCGAAGTTCACTACAGCGGCTACAGCGCCTGCCCTTTGATGGTCGAAAGAGGCAAGTTGGTGCTGGCCGAATTCGGCTACGGAGGAAAGCTGATGCCGACCCTCCCGAGTTGGCTGCTGAACAGCAAGCGTCCGACGCGACTTGCGTGGTGGCTCTGGCGAAAAGTTATGCCCACATACTATTGGAAAGCCGCGCTTCGGGGCCGCGAATTGTTGACCAAACCCAAAACGGTCGCGTCCCGTAACTAACCTTCTTCCGGGCCGGAGCTATCTCCGGTCCTTCGGGTCCCGCGGAACTTCTGCGGCATCCGGTGGGCAGCGGTTTGCTTGCCTGCTCGATCTTCTTGTCCGTTCCTTAATCGCTGGATCTTCGCTATGCTCCCCGCTTCTCTTGCCCGTTACCTGCCTGTCCTTGACTGGGGACGCCGCTATGACCGCAACGCACTGACCAACGACCTGATCGCGGCGATCATCGTCACGATCATGCTGGTGCCGCAGTCGCTGGCCTATGCGCTGTTGGCGGGGCTCCCGCCCGAGGCGGGCATCTATGCCTCGATCCTGCCGATCATCCTTTATGCGATCTTTGGCACTAGCCGCGCCTTGGCCGTGGGGCCTGTCGCGGTCGTGTCGCTGATGACCGCCGCCGCCGTGGGCCAAGTCGCAGAGGCAGGCACAATGGGCTATGCCGCCGCCGCGCTGACGCTGGCGCTATTGTCGGGGATGATCCTGTTGGCCATGGGCCTGTTGCGGCTGGGATTCATCGCGAATTTCCTGAGCCACCCCGTTATCGCGGGGTTCATCACCGCATCGGGCATCCTGATCGCCACCAGCCAGATCGGCCACATCGCCGGCATCAAGACCGAAGGCCACACCCTGCCCGAAATGCTGGGCAGCCTTTGGCGGAACCTTGGCCAGATCAACTTCATCACGCTGGTGATCGGCGTTTCGGCCACCGGCTTTCTGTTCTGGGTCCGCAAGGGACTCAAGCCGCTGCTGCGCGCCAAGGGCGTCGGCCCCCGTATGGCCGATGTTCTGACAAAGGCCGGTCCGGTGGCTGCCGTGGTCGCGACCACCGTGGCGGTCTGGGGGCTTGGGCTGGACCAGTTCGGCGTAAAGATCGTGGGCGACGTCCCGTCGAACCTGCCGCCGCTGACCATGCCGGACCTTTCGCCCGATCTGGTGTCGGCGCTGTTCCTGCCCGCGCTGCTGATTTCCGTCATCGGCTTTGTTGAATCGATCTCGGTCGCGCAGACCTTGGCCGCGAAAAAGCGCCAGCGCATCGTGCCGGACCAAGAGCTGATCGGTCTGGGCGCGGCGAATATCGGTGCGGCCTTTACCGGCGGCTATCCCGTGACGGGCGGATTTGCGCGCTCGGTCGTGAACTTTGACGCAGGGGCCGAAACTCCGGCTGCCGGTGCGTTCACCGCCGTGGGGCTTGCGATTGCCGCCGTGGCGTTGACCCCGCTGGTTTTCTTCCTGCCCAAGGCCACGCTGGCCGCGACCATTATCGTGGCGGTGCTTAGCCTTGTCGATCTGTCGATCCTGCGCCGCGCTTGGGGCTATGCGACCGCCGACTTTATCGCCGTGGCGACGACGATCGGCCTGACGCTGATCATGGGTGTCGAGGTCGGCGTGTCGGCGGGCGTTCTGGTGTCGGTCCTGCTGCACCTGTACAACACCTCTCGGCCCCACATCGCCGAGGTCGGACTCGTCGAAGGCACCGAGCATTTCCGCAACATCCGCCGCCATGCCGTGCTGACCGATCCGTCGCTGGTGACTGTGCGCGTGGACGAAAGCCTGTACTACGCGAACGCCCGCTACCTAGAGGACTATCTCTATGACCGCGTGCTGCGCGACAAGGCGGCCCGAAACGTCGTGCTGATGATGACGGCGGTGAACGAAATCGACCTTTCCGCGCTGGAAAGCCTAGAGGCGATCAACACGCGGCTGTCGGAAATCGGCATCGACCTGCACCTGTCCGAGGTCAAAGGCCCCGTGATGGACCGGCTAAAGCGCAGCCATTTCCTGCATGACCTGAGCGGTCGCATCTACCTGAGCCAGTTCGCGGCCTTTTGCGACCTGACCAGCCTGTGTGACCGCAAGCTCAAGGCAGCGGAATAGCCGCCAACCGCCCGACGTCAGCCGATGATTTCGAATTTGGCGACGTCCACCAGACCCCGGTCGGTGATCTTCAACATGGGGATCACCGGCAGGGCCAGAAAGGCCAGTTGCAGGAACGGCTCTTCCAATGTGACGCCCAGCGACCGCGCCGCCGCCCGCAAATCGACCAGCGCGGCGCGCACCTCCTCAAAGGTCAGCAGGCTCATCAATCCCGCGACCGGCAGGGCCAGTTCAGCCAGCACTTTGCCGCCTTCGGCCACGACGAACCCGCCCTCGATCTCTGACAACCTGTTCGCGGCCAGCGCCATGTCCGCGTAATCCGCGCCGACCACGGCGATGTTGTGGTGGTCATGGCAAACGGTCGAGGCAATGGCCCCTTTCTTGATCCCGAAGCCTTTGACAAAGCCGGTGGCGATATTGCCGTTTTTGCCGTGCCGTTCGACCACCGCGATACGGGTCAGGTCACGGGCCAGATCGGGGCGTTTGTCGCCGTCCTGAACCGGAATGTCGAAATGCAGGTGTTCGGTGATGATCTTGCCCGGAAGGATGCCGATCACATCCGTGTCGCTGCGGTTCGAGCCCGACCGAAAGCTTTCCGCCCGCACCTTTGGCGCCTTGACCGACCGCCGCCCGATCGGAGGGATGGTGTCGCGCGCATCAAAGGCGGCGTCTGTCACCTCGACCCCGCCGGACCAGACGCGTCGCGCGTCGCATTCCGCAAGCGACCCCAGCGCCACGATGTCCGCCCGCTTACCCGGAGCGATCTGGCCGCGGTCTTTCAGACCAAAGGCTTCGGCAGCCGAAAGACTGGCCGCTCGGTAAACCGCCAGCGGGCTGGCACCCTTGGCGATCGCGTGGCGGATCATATAGTCCAGATGCCCGTGCTCTGCGATATCCAACGGATTCCGGTCGTCGGTGCACAGGCACATATAGGCGCTGGTCACGTCGGTCAGCAGCGGCAACAGCGCATCCAGATCCTTGGACACCGAGCCTTCGCGGATCAGGACCCGCATCCCCTTTTGCAGCTTTTCCCGCGCCTCTGCGGCGGTGGTCGCTTCGTGCTCTGTCCTGATACCGGCCGAGATATAGGCGTTCAGGTCCCGCCCCGACAAAAGCGGCGCGTGGCCGTCGATGTGGCGCCCTTCGAACAGCTTCAGCTTTGCCATCGCCGCGGGATCGCGGTGGATCGCGCCGGGATAGTTCATGAACTCGGCCAGACCGATGACCTTCGGGTGCTCCATCAAGGGAACCAGGTCCGCCGCCTCGATCCGCGCGCCGGCGGTTTCCATGTCGGTCGACGGCACGCAGGACGACAGGTTCACCCGAATGTCCATCACCGTCCGCGTCGCTGCGTCCAGGAAATAGCGGATGCCGGCGACCCCCAGAACGTTGGCGATTTCGTGCGGGTCGCAGATCGCCGTGGTGACCCCGCGCGGACAGACGCAGCGGTCGAATTCGAACGGGGTGATAAGGCTGGATTCGATGTGCAGGTGGGTATCGATGAACCCCGGAACCAGCACGAGTCCCGCCACATCCTCGATCCGCGCGGCGGTGTATTCCGCGCCGATCCCGACGATGACACCGTCCAGAACCGCCACATCCCCGTGGATCATATCGCCGGTGACGACATCCAGAACCTGCCCGCCTCGCAACACCAGATCGGCTGGAATATCGCCGCGACCCGCTGCGATTCGGTCCTCTAGACTGGCCATGATTTGCCCCCGGCTGACGCCCCTGCTTTGGTTCAGCAGACCCGAATTGCCACCAAAGGTCCAGCGGGTTGAAGGTCCGGTCAAACGGGCCTGACTATGGCCGAAATAAGGCAACGCGCCCTCTGTTGCCCCGCATCTTTTGAAAATTTGAACGATGGTCAGGCGCTCTGGCGCCTTGCGGCATTGGCTCTTTGCGATTGCGGCGGCCGCCCGCGCCAATCCGGCCCCGCCCCCGCATCCGGTCCCCCGCGCCCTGCGAAATCCCTTTGATCGCCCTGATACCGGTCCAGTTCCGCCACGCGAGGCGGGTCCAATGTGATTGGGGCGACATGCCCGCGAAAACTGACAGGGGGTCCAAGATACCAGCGATGGACACTAACCATTACTTCGAGCTTGTCCGGCGGGACCAGATGCCGCCGGAATGGCAAAGGTTTGCCGTGCGCGCGCCCGAGTCGCCTCCGCCTGCCGCCGTGGACCCCGATATCGCCGCCCTGCAGGGCGGCGACTATGACTTTGATCCCGCCCGCGACCTTAGGTCCGGCGGCAAGCCCCTGATCATTCCCGAAACCGCCAGACAGCCAAGGTTCCACGCCTTGGTGGCCGACATCCTTTGGCCGACCCAAGACCTGATGCAGCTTCTGCTCGAGCCTGCGTCAGGTCGCGGATGGTCGGCTGGCCAGATCATCCACCTCTTTCATCCGCGCGGCGAAGGCAGGCCCTATCTGGTCGCCAGCGCCGGTGACGACGACTTTATGGAGATCTATGCCCGTTACAGGGACAGCGGATCGATCAGCCGCTATCTGTCGAACCTTTTGCCCGGCGATATCCTTGACGTATCGTCGTTGACCAAGGGCATCGGCTACCTGAAAAAGATGGCCTCTGATCCGCTGCTGCTGGTGGCAACGGACACGGCCGCGGGTGCCATGGCGTCGATTGCAAAGACCGCCTTGCGCGCGGGCCACGAAAAGCCGGTCCGGCTGGTCCACGGCGCGGATTATCACCAAGACCTGTTCCTGACCGACACGCTGACCGAAATGGCCGAGGCCTATCCGCAGTTCAGCTATGACTGCCTGTCCCGCCTCGACGGTCCTCGCAGATCGGTCGCCGCCGCCGCGATCGAAGGACAGGACGACCTGTCGTCCCACACGATTTTTCTGGGCGGCGCCCCCGCTGTCACCGACAGTATCGCC
>JALQXR010000087.1 GCA_023263105.1 Marivivens sp.
TACGACCTGACCCTGTTCGAACTGGACGAAGCCGCGAACAAGATCCGCGAAAAGGTCGACGCCGAAGCCAACATCATCGTGGGCTCGACGCTCGATACCTCGATGGAGGGCAAGATGCGCGTTTCGGTCGTGGCGACCGGTATCGACGCGCGCGAGTCGCGGGCCGATATGCCTCTGCCCCGCCGCAAAATGTCCGAGCCGCTAAAGCAGCAGGTCTCGGCTGAAACCGCGCCCGCAGAGCGCCCCGTCGACCGTCCGGCCGTCGCCGCATCGACCCGTTCAGAGCCGCAGGTGTCCGCACCGTCGCGCAGCGCGCCCAAGCAGGAAGCCCCGAAAGTCGCCGCCGCCGCCGAAGAGCCGACGCTCTTTGACGAAGACGATTACGCCGACGACTATGGTCAGACCATGTCGGACGACGACTTTGAGGCCCAGTTGACCGCGCAGCTTGCCGAAGAAGAGGTCAGCGACGAAGACGACGCTCTGCCGCCGCCCGCCTACAAGCACCGCGCAGAACCGTCGATGAGCCGCGACGCCGAAGCCTTTGTCGCTCCGCGCGCTCCGGCTCCGGGCACGCCGACACCGGAAGCGATGCAGCGCCTTCAGGCTGCCGTGAACCGCACCCCGTCCTCGGCCGGCCAACAGCCGCGTCCGGCGGCCTCGGCTCCGGCACGTGGCGCGGAACCGGAAAAGCCGCGTTTCGGGATCAACAGCCTGATCAACCGGATGACCGGAACGGGCCAGCCCGACCAGCAGGGCGGCTCGCGCCAGCAACCGCCGGTGCGCGCGTCTTACAACGAAGATTCGGACGGTGATCCTGAACAGGAACGGATCGAGATTCCGGCCTTCCTGCGTCGTCAGGCCAACTAATCCCCGAACCACAGCTAGACCCAAGGGCCCGCCATTGATTGGCGGGCCTTTGTTTTCAATGACTTAGGCTGCCAATCGACGATGCCTTCAAAGGGTTAAGGGATTATTACAAAGGGTTGCAAAGAGTGAGTTGAGTGGCGCGAGGCGACGGCTTACGTCAAGGTAACGAAACCGACGCTGAGGCAGCACGTGCAAACCACGGTAACGAGACCAGTCAATTTTGTCGGGGTGGGACTCCATTCCGGCAAGACGGCAACGGCCACGGTTCTTCCTGCCCCCGCCGATTCCGGCATCGTCTTTGTGCGTACGGACCTGCCCGCCGCTGTCGCGCGCGTGCCCGCTTTGTGGAGCCACGTGGTCCAAGAGCCGCTGAACACCCGCATCCGCAACGACCACGGCACCACCGTCGGAACGATTGAACACCTGATGGCGGCTCTGGCCGGTATCGGGATCCACAACGCGCTGATCCGGATCGACGGACCCGAGGTCCCGATCCTTGACGGCAGTTCCGCAGGCTTTGTCCGCGGTCTGATCGAAGGCGGCATCAGCAGTCTTTCGGCCCCGATCCGTGCGGTGCGTGTTCTGAAGCCGGTCGAAGTCAGGGACGGTCTGGCCGTTGCCCGTCTGGACCCTTCGGTGACGCTAGAGATCGACTTTAGCATCGAATTTGCCGACGCGGCGATCGGCCGTCAGTCAAAGACCCTGAATATGGCCAATGGCACCTTCGTGCGCGAATTGTGCGATTGCCGGACCTTCTGCCGTCAGGCGGATGTCGATGCGATGCATGCCGCCGGTCTGGCGCTGGGTGGATCGCTGGAAAACGCGGTCGTGGTTGACGGTGACGCGGTCCTGTCGCCGGGTGGTTTGCGCCGCCCCGACGAAGCCGTCCGGCATAAGATGCTGGATGCCTTGGGCGATCTCTATACCGCTGGCGCGCCGATCCTTGGCAAATACACCGGCCATCGGGCGGGTCACGCGCTGACCAACAAGCTGCTGGTCGCGCTGTTCTCGGACCCCTCCAACTATGTTTTCAACTCGGTCGACGCGCGCACCTCTGCACGCCTGCCCGGCGCGGGTGTGACGGCGCGCGACCTTGCTGCTGTCGCCTGACGGGGTGCGGCCAATCGGCGTCAGTTTTGTCCTTGGATGCAAAAGCCATTTTGCCCCCGATTTTTCTGTGCTAGACCTCTGGTCAATCGGGGGCCTGCCGCCCACCGGACCAAATTGACAAAACTTGTCGGGGGCGCGGAGATGTCAGGCGACAACCTGAGATTACGGACAAGAACATTGCTTGGCGGGTTTCTGCTGTCGGCAACGATTCTGTCGGCTTGTGGTGGTGCTCTTTCGGGGCGCGAACCCGATCTGGAAGTCTACACGCCCGAAGAGATTTACAGCCGCGGCGAATATGAACTGAACCGTGGCAAGGAAGACGACGCCGCCTACTACTTTGGCGAGATCGAGCGTCTGTACCCCTATTCCGAATGGGCAAAGCGCGGGCTGATCATGCAGGCCTATGCCCATCACCGCGACGGGGATTACGACAACGCCCGTGCCGCCGCCCAGCGGTTCCTTGATTTCTACCCCGCCGATCAGGACGCGGCCTATGCCAGCTACCTGCTCGCGCTAAGCTATTACGACCAGATCGACGATGTCGGCCGCGATCAGGGCCTGACGTTCCGCGCCTTGCAGGCGCTGCGGGTCGTGATCGAACGCTATCCGGACAGCGAATATGCGCGCTCTGCGGTGCTGAAATTCGATCTGGCCTTTGACCACCTTGCCGCCAAGGAAATGGAAATCGGTCGCTACTACCTCAAGCGCGGTCATTACACCGCGGCGATCAACCGCTTCCGCGTGGTTGTCGAACAGTTCCAGACCACCAGCCACACGCCAGAGGCGCTGCACCGGCTCGTGGAATGTTACCTGTCGCTCGGACTCACCGACGAAGCGCAGACCGCTGGCGCGATCCTTGGCCACAACTTCCGCTCGACCGAATGGTATACGGACAGCTACGCGCTGCTGACCGGTCAGGGGCTAGAGCCGAGCGCTCTTGGCGACAGCTGGCTGGCTTCTGTTTACCGGCAGGTGGTGCGGGGCGAATGGCTGTAAGGGTCGGGCGCTAGGGACGATGCTCCGCGCCCTTGAAATACGCGACATGCTCATCATCGACAGGCTCGAGCTGGATTTCCAGCCGGGCCTGAACGTGCTCACGGGTGAGACAGGGGCGGGCAAATCCATTCTGCTGGACTGTCTGGGATTCGTGCTGGGGTGGCGCGGTCGGGCCGATCTGGTCCGGCAGGGCGCGTCGCAGGGCGAAGTGACGGCCGTGTTCGATCTGGGCGATGGCCATCCGGCCCGCGCCGTGCTGCAGGACGCCGGATTCGACTTGGACGACAGCGACCTGATCCTGCGCCGAGTGAACACCGCCGACGGGCGCAAAACGGCGTGGATCAACGACCGCCGCGCCACCGGCGAGGTGCTGCGCAGCCTTTCGGACACGCTGGTCGAACTGCATGGCCAGCACGATGATCGGGGCCTGTTGAACCCGCGTGGCCATCGCGATCTACTGGATTCATTCGCCGGAACCGCGCCTTTGATCGCGGATGTGCGGGCTGCGTGGCGGTCTCGGGCCTCGGCCGAGAGGGCCCTGGCCGCGGCAATGGACCGGCTGGCCGAAGTCAAAGCCGAAGAGGAATTCCTTCGCCACGCGGTCGCCGAGCTGGACATGCTCCAACCCGAAGCGGGCGAGGAGGCAAAGCTGGACAGCGAACGCCGCCTCATGCAGGCCGCCGAGAAAATCCGGTCGGATGTGGACCGCGCGTCGCAGGCTTTGGGATACGACGGGGCCGAGGGCCTGCTGGGGCAGGCGGTCCGCTGGCTCGAAGGCGCCTCGGACAAGGCCGAGGGCCGGCTTGACGCGGCTCTATCGGCTCTTGATCGCGCGCTGATCGAACTGGGCGAGGCTCAGGCGGGGGTGGAAACCTGCCTTGACGCGCTGGCGTTCAATCCCGCCGATCTGGAGGACGTCGAAGAACGGCTTTTTGCGATCCGTGCGCTGGCGCGAAAGCACAGCGTCGCGCCGGACAATCTGGGCCCCTTTGCCGACGATTTGCGCGCGCGGCTGACCATGCTGAACGACGGCGCATCAGAGCTGAAATCGCTCCGCACGGCGGTTGCCACGGCCAAGACCGGCTATGACGCGGCGGCAAAGACGCTGACCGACGCCCGCAGCTCGGCGGCGCGGCAACTGGACCGCGCGATGGCGGCAGAGCTGGAGCCGTTGCGCATGGAGCGGGCGGTGTTCCACACCGAAGTCACGGTCGGAGAACCCGGACCCGACGGCACCGACGACGTTCAATTCGTCGTCGCCACCAACCCCGGCGCGCCAGCCGGACCGTTGAACCGGATCGCCTCGGGCGGGGAACTGAGCCGCTTCCTGTTGGCGTTAAAGGTCTGCCTCACGCAGGCAGAGGCGGGTTTAACGTTGATTTTCGACGAAATCGACCGAGGCGTGGGCGGCGCGACAGCAGATGCGGTCGGGCGCAGGCTGGCGTCGCTGGCACGGGGCGGACAGGTGCTGGTGGTGACACATTCGCCTCAGGTTGCGGCTTTGGGGCAGCACCATTGGCAGGTGCAGAAAACCCAGACTGCCGACGAAACCCTGACCCGCGTGGTGCCGCTGTCGGCGGACGAAAGGGTGTCGGAAATCGCACGGATGCTGGCGGGGGACCGGATCACCGACGCGGCCCGCGCTGCGGCAGCGGCCTTGCTTCACCCCTAGTTGCGGCGGATCACCTTGCCGGGGTTCATGATGCCGTCGGGATCGAGCGCCTTTTTGATCTGCGTCATCACCGCCCAGCCCTCCCCGTGTTCGGCCTGCATGTAATCAAGTTTGCCATATCCGACGCCATGTTCGCCGGTGACCGTGCCTGCCAGCCGCAACGCCCGCTCGGCCAATCGGCCAGAGAGGGCCTTGGCCGCGTCGACTTCGGCGGCATTGCTTTCGTCGATCATCAGGATCGCATGGAAATTGCCGTCCCCGACATGCCCGAGGATCGGGGCCGTCAGGCCGGTGCGGTCGATGTCGGCCCGCGTTTCGGCAATGGCTTCGGCCAGTTTGCTGATCGGGACGCAGGCGTCGGTGACGATGGCGCGGGCGCCGGGGCGGCTGGCCAGAATCGCGCGGTAGGCGTCGTGGCGCATTTTCCACAGCCGGTTGCGATCTTCGGGGAGGGTGGACCAGCGGAACCCGTCGCCGCCGTGGTCCACCACGATCTCTCCGACCGTTTCGGCCTGCTCTTGGACCGCGCTGTCCGAGCCGTGGAATTCCAGCAAAAGGTGAGGCTTTTCAGGAAAATCCATTCCCGAGTAGGCATTGACCGCCGCCGCCGTCGCCGCGTCCACCAATTCGATCCGCGCAACGGGGACACCCAGTTGGATCGCCTCGATCACCGAGGCCACGGCCCCGTCAATGCTGTCAAAGGCACAGACCGCCGACGAAACGGCGGCCGGCTGGCCGTGCAGCCGCAGGGTCAATTCGGTGATCAGCCCCAGCGTGCCCTCGGCCCCGACGAACAGCCGCGTCAGGTCATAGCCCGCCGCCGATTTGCGCGCCCGCCCGCCGGTGCGGATGATCCGCCCGTCCGCCAGCACGACCTCTAGCCCCATGACATTGTCGCGCATCGAACCGTAGCGCACCGTGGTCGTGCCGCTGGCCCGCGTCGAGGCCATGCCGCCAAGGCTGGCGTTTGCGCCGGGATCGACCGGAAAGAACAGACCCGTTGCGCGCAGTTCGTCGTTCAGCGCTTCGCGCGAGATACCGGGCTGGACGCGGATATCCATGTCTTCGGGGTTGATCTCGAGCACGCGGTTCATACGGGCAAAGTCCACGCTGATGCCGCCGTTGATCGCCAATCCATGGCCCTCCAGCGACGTGCCCGCCCCCCAGCCGATGACGGGGCATTTGTGGTCGGCGCAGATCCGGACAATCGCCGCGACCTCTTGGGTCGAGACGGGATAGGCAACCGCATCGGGCGGGGTCAGGGGGAAATAGCTTTCCGAGCCGCCGTGATGGTCCAGTTCGGACTTGGACCGCGCCAAACGATCGCCTAAGAGTGGAACAAGCGCGTCGATGGCTGAGGAAATGGTCATCGGTCGTCCTTTGATGCCGCCGGTTCGGCGTGGACAGTAGGCAATGCGCGCAGGCAGGTAAAGTCGGGACCACATGGTCGAACAAACCAGAACCGCCATCCGCAAAGGGATCGACATTTGCCTGTCGACGATCGGTGACGGATTGCGCGTCCTGCGGGCGAGAGGGCCCAGCCAGTTCCAGTTCTGGATGATCGCCCTGTGCATCGGGATCAGCGCGGGGCTGGCCGCGGTGCTGTTCCGGTTGGGCGTCGAAGAATTTCAATCCCTTGTCTATGGCACCGAAAACGTCAGCCGGATCCATCGCGTGGCCGCGCGGCTGGACTGGTATTGGGTCGTGCTGATCCCTGTCTGCGGAGGTTTGGCGGTCGGGCTTATCCTTGACCGGTTCACTCCGGACGGGCGGGTGCGGACCGTGTCGGACGTCATTCAGGGGGCGGCTTTGAATGACGGGCGGGTCGAGGGAAAGGCGGGGCTTGCCTCGGCTGCGGCGAGTTTCATCACCCTGTCGACCGGCGGGTCCAGCGGCCGCGAAGGTCCGGTCGTTCACTTGGCCGGAGTGATCTCGACATGGGTCAGCAGGGCGATCCGCGCCGACGGAATGACCGGACGGGACCTGTTGGGTTGCGCCGTGGCCGGTGCCGTATCGGCAAGCTTTAACGCGCCCATCGCGGGCGCTCTTTTCGCATTGGAAGTGGTGCTGCGCCATTTCGCGGTCCACGCCTTTGCGCCAATTGTGATCGCTTCGGTCGCGGGCACCGTGGTGAGCCGGCTGATCATGGGCGACGTGACGGAATACGTGCTTAGCGCCCAGACCGCGCTGGCTTTCTATGTCGAACTGCCCGCCTTCCTGATCCTTGGCATCGTCTGCGGCTTTGTCGCGGTGGCGCTGATGCTGGCGATTTTCTGGGCCGACGATCTGGGCAATGCGATCCAGAAACGCAGCCGTTTGCCGCGGTATCTGCGGCCTGCGGTGGCTGGCCTCTTGCTGGGTCTACTGGCGCTGGTCTGGCCGCATATCATCGGCGTCGGCTATGGCGTGACCTCCGAGGCGCTTTCGGGGCGGCTGCTGTTCTGGCAGGCCGTGGTCTTTGTGATCATCAAGATCGTCGCAACCGCGATCACCATGGGCGGGCGCATGGGCGGCGGTGTCTTTTCCCCGTCTCTCATGGTGGGGGCGATGACGGGGCTTGCCTTTGGCATCATCGCCACCGGAGTTTTCCCCGACGTGTCCGGCTCGCCCACGCTATACGCGCTGGCCGGAATGGGAGCCGTCGCAGCCGCGGTGCTGGGGGCTCCGATTTCGACCACGCTGATCGTCTTTGAGCTGACGGGCGACTGGCAGACGGGTCTGGCTGTGATGGTGGCGGTGTCGTTGTCCACGGCGCTTGCGTCGCGGCTGGTGGACCGGTCGTTCTTTCTGACCCAGTTGGAACGGCGGGGCGTGCACCTTGCCGCTGGGCCGCAAGCCTACCTCTTGGCCACGTTCAAGGTCGCCAGCGTAATGCGGGCCAAGGACGCGCCACGATCCGCGGACGAAGACCGCTGCTGGGAGATGATCGGCGAAGGCACCTATATCGACGCCAATGCCACGCTTGAGCGCGCGATGCCGTTGTTCGAAAAGCTGGGGGTGTCCTATATTCCCGTCGTCCGTCTGGGCGGAGAGGGAGACCCGCCCGAACTTTGGGGTGCGCTGTTCCACGTCGATGCCCTGCGCGCCTTTAATCGGGCGCTGGCCGAAACGGCGGCCGAGGAACACTCCTGACCGGTTCTCAGGCCCAGATTTTCAGCGGCTCGGTCACGATGCGAAGCCAGCCGCAGAGGCGGTCGTCGGCGTGATAGACCGATACGGTCGGCGCGGGGAAGTTGGCGTCGCCAAAGGTGCCTGCTTGGACCGCGATCATCTCTGGCACGTCCGAGTTTTCGTAAAATACGGTCACGCCGCATGTCGGGCAGAAATGGTGGGTGATGTGGCTGCCTTCGTCGCCGACGCGCGTGTGGCTTGAATAGGGGCCCGTCACCGTCACCGCCGACCGGTCATACCGCGCGTTCCAGCTAAAAGCCGAGCCGGTCCGCCGTTTGCAGGCAAGGCAGTGGCAGATGCTGACGCGGATCGGGTCGGTGGCTGTGTCGACCGTCAGGCCGCCGCAATCACAATGGGCCCGTCTGGCGGTCATACCTCCTCGACGGTCACGAGGTTGGTGTAGAACGCGATGTGGCCCGCGATGGCCTCCATCCCCTGTTTCGGAGACTCATACGACCACGCGGCGTCACGGATCGGTCCGCTCTTTGCCATCACCGAAAAATGGCTTGCCTCGCCTTTCCAGCGGCAGGTCGATGTCGTCGCCGAAGTGTCCAGCAAAGCCATCGCAAGGTCGCGGCGCGGAAAATAGATCACGGGGCTATAGTCGCCTTCGGTCAATTCCAACGCGTCCGAGCTTTCGCCGATGACAGCGCCACCGGCACGAACGACATAGGTGCCCGAAGCCGGACGGATCTTGATATGGTCAGACATTGGCTCGTAGTTCCCGGATGTCCCGCGCCCGCAAACTGGATGTCGTTGCGGGTTGGCGGGGGCCAGAGGAGGTGGTCCGGATCAGAGCGGCGCGCAGGCCGATTTGAGCCAGTCGAGTGCATCCCCCTCCAGACGCGACCCGATTTTCTTTAGGGTATCTGCGTGATAGCCGTTAATCCAGTCCTTCTCTGCGGCAGACAGCGCCGAGACGTCGATCAGGCGCCGGTCGAACGGCACAAAGGTCAGGGTTTCAAAGGACAGCAGCGCGCGGTGGGCATCGCCACCGGCCAAAGCCGCGCCAGCGCGCACCACGATCAGGTTTTCCAACCGGATGCCAAACGCGCCGTTGCGGTAATAACCCGGTTCGTTCGACAGGATCATACCGGGTTCAAGCGGCGTATCGGACAGGCGCGACAGCCGTTGCGGGCCTTCGTG
>JALQXR010000088.1 GCA_023263105.1 Marivivens sp.
GTCTTCATGCCCATGGCGCGCAGGTGGGCGCGCAGGCGGCTGGGGGTTTCCTGAGGGCACAGGCCCAGCCGCGCCGAGGTTTCAAAGGCCAGCGCGCAGCCGACAGCGACACCTTCTCCGTGCAGCAGCCTGTCTGAGTATCCGGTCGCGGCCTCGAGCGCATGGCCGAAGGTGTGCCCGAGGTTCAGCAACGCGCGGTCGCCCTGTTCGGTTTCGTCGCGCATCACGATGTCGGCTTTCATCTCGCACGAGCGGCGGACGGCGTGGATACGGGCAGCCAGATCGCCTGCGGCCGCCTTTGGTCCGTTGGTTTCCAGCCAAGCAAAAAAGTCCGCGTCGCCCAAGAGCCCGTATTTGACGACTTCGCCATATCCGGCCAGAAAATCGCGGGCCGGCAGGCTGTCAAGAAGCGCAATGTCGGCGATGACCATGGACGGCTGGTGGAAGGCTCCGACCAGATTTTTGCCGTGGCGCGTGTTGATCCCCGTTTTGCCACCGACCGAGCTGTCGACCTGAGCAAGCAGGGTCGTGGGGATCTGGACAAAGCGGACGCCGCGCCGGACGATGGCCGCCGCAAAGCCGACCAGATCGCCGATCACGCCGCCGCCCAGGGCCAGCACGAGGTCGCCGCGTTCGATTTTCTGGTCGAGGATCCATTCGGTGGTGCGGATCAGCTCGGGCCAGTTCTTGGTTGCTTCGCCCGCGGGCAAAACCAGCGCGTCATGCGCCACCCCCGCGGCTGTCAGCGCCGAGGTCAGGGTGGCCAGATGATGGTCGGCCACATTGCGGTCGGTGACGATCGCGACCTTCTTGCGGCGCAACAGAGGGCCGATCAGCGCAGGCGTTTGCGCCAGCAGTCCCTGTCCGATCAGAATTTCGTATTCGCGGCCCGGGAGGCCGACGTGCACCTTGGTCGTCGTCATTTCATTTCCAATACGTCGGGCCGCGACAGCAGCGCTTGGATCACCAGATCGGTCGTCTGTTCGATCGAATAGCCGTCGCGGGTCGTCACACTCAGGTCGGCTTGGGCATAGAAGGGCTCGCGCTTTTTGCAAAGCTCGATCAGCGTCGCGCGGGGGTCGGCGGTGCGCAAGAGCGGGCGGGTGTCCTTATGGCGGACCCGATCCCACAACAGGTCCACATCCGCCTTCAGCCACACGGCCACACCATCGGCCGTGATCGAGGCGCGGTTGCGTTCTGACAGATAGGCGCCTCCGCCCGTGGACAGGACGCCCGGAGCACCGGCCAGCAGACGCGAGATGACCTCGGATTCGCGGTCGCGGAAGAACGGCTCACCGTCACGCGAAAAGATTTCAGAGATCGACGCATTGGCCGCGCGTTCGATTTCGGCGTCGGAATCCAGAAACATAACATGCAGCCGGTGCGCCAAAGCGCGCCCGATGGCGGATTTGCCCGACCCCATCATCCCGACCAGCACCACAGTCCGGTGCAGCACGAACCGAGGCGCCGCGTCGTCCTGTTTGCCGATGTCCTCTGCCATGTTCCCCCCGTTCGAACCGCAGCCTGCGCCCCGTGCCTCAATAGGCAAAGTCCCGCACCTGTTCAAAGATTTCTTGTTACAATACGTGAACTTCGGCGAAAGGGCATATATAAAGGGCGCAAGCCACGATAGAGAAGCGGCGTGAAAGGCAGGCAAAGCGATGATTTGGAAGCTGATCAAGATTCTGGTCTTTCTTGCGATCCTTGGCGGTCTGGCCTTTGTGGCCTACGCCTTTGTCGGGCCGGTCCTGTTTCCGGCGGATTTCGCCGCGCCCAGTGCAACCGTGACGCAGACGGTCCCTCTCGGGGGGAACTGATATGCGCGCAGGCCGGACCGCGCTGATGGCGACCCTGTTCGGGATCGCCGCAGCGACTGCCCAAGCCCAGACCGGCACCACCGACACCGCGGGTCAGCCGATGTCCGCGATCGACTGGCTGTCGCGCAGTGTCGAGCAACCGCAGGTCGTGCTTCCGGTTGGCACGCCTTTGGCCGTGCCGCCTATTGGCGTTCCGGCCGTGCGCGGGGTCACTGTTCCCCAGATCGAAATCCGCCCCCTGTCCGGTCCAAGCGCGGACCGCGTCGGCTTGCTTCCGTCGTCCTTGACAGGATTGCCTGCGGGCATCTGGGCGGCCAGCGACGAAGTCACGCTGATCGAGTTGATCGGGCGCGAGCGCAGCGAATCGATCCCCGCTTTGCAAGAGCTTCTGATCACCCTGTTGCTGGCCGAAGCTGACCCGCCTCTGGGTGCCGGTCCTTCGGCGCAGCTGTTTCTGGCGCGGATCGACAAGCTGCTTGAACTTGGGGCGCTGGATCCGGCCCGGTCGTTGCTGCTGGCCGCCGATCCGGCATCGCCCGCGCTGTTCCAGCGGTGGTTCGACGTGGCCCTTCTGACCGGCACCGAGTCCGAAGCCTGCGAGGTCATGAGAGACAGCCCCGGACTTGCGCCGACCTATCCCGCGCGCATCTTTTGCCTTGCCCGTTCGGGCGACTGGGATGCCGCGTCGATCGTCCTGTTCACGGGCCGCGCGCTAGGCGATGTGGACGATGAAACCTTTGACCTGCTGGACCGGTTTCTGGACCCCGAGACCTTTGACGGCGCGGACCCCCTGCCCCCGCCACAGCGTGTGAGCCCGCTGGTGTTCCGTCTGCGCGAAGCGATCGGCGAGCGGCTGACAACCGGCCAATTGCCCCGTGCCTTTGCCCATGCCGACCTGAGCGACATCGCAGGGTGGCGCAACCAGATGGAGGCCGCCGAACGCCTCAGCCGTGCGGGCGCGGTCAGCGGGTCGACGTTGCAGGCGCTGTATACCGCCCGTATGCCCGCGGCCTCTGGCGGGGTCTGGGATCGCGCGAGCGCCTTCCAAAGGTTCGACGTCGCGGTCAAGAGCGGCGATCCGGTCGCCGTGTCCAACGCCTTGCCCGGCGTTTGGGCCGCGATGGAAGAGGCGCGGATCGAAGTCAGTTTTGCCGATCTCTACCGCGAAGACCTTGCCCGATTGCCTCTGGTTGGCGACGGGGCGCGCCTGTCGCTGACGATCCGGCTCTTGTCGCGCGACTACGAAGCGGCGGGCGCTCTCTTGCCACAGTCCGACCCGCGCGATGCCCTGCTGTCGGGCGTGGCTCAGGGGCGTTTGACCGGACCGGTCCCGCGCGGCATCCGCGAACAGGCGGTCGCTGCGGGCTTTGGATCGGCCCCCGTCCCGCCCGAAATCACGGCGCTGCTGACCGGTGGAAAACTGGGCGAGGCACTGCTGCAGACCATCATGCTGTTCGACGAAGGACTGACGGGCGATCCAGCGCGGATCACCGATGCTCTGGCCGCCTTGCGTGCCGTCGGGCTGGAAGACATCGCGCGCCGCGCCGCGCTGCAATATCTGCTGTTGGACAGGGACTCATGACCCCGCCGCTGCGGGACGCGGATGCACGCTGGATTTCCGGCTTTCTCGAGGCGCAGGCCGCCGAACTGGACGCCGCGCGGAACACCCAGTTGGCCTATGGCCGCGACCTGAGCGACTTTGCCGGCTACCTCGACCGCCAAGGGGCCAGCTTTGCCACCGCCACACGCGAACACGTCGAAAGCTATCTGGTGTCCTGCGAGGCCGAGGGCCTTGCGGTTTCGACCCGCGCCCGCCGCCTGTCCTCGGTCAAGCAGATCTTTCGTTTCGCCTATGAGGAAGGCTGGCGCAGCGAGAATCCCGCGCTCAGAATAAAAGGTCCCGGCAGGGCGAAACGCCTGCCAAAGGTTCTGTCCGCCGGCGATGTCGACCGCCTGCTGCAGGCCGCGCGCGACAGCACCCGTGACGCCGTGCGGAACACCTGCCTGATGGAGCTGCTCTATGCGACGGGAATGCGTGTCACCGAACTGGTCAGCCTGCCCGTCGCAGCCGCGCGGGGCGATCCGCGGATGATCCTTGTGCGGGGCAAGGGCGGCAAGGAACGGCTGGTCCCGCTTGCCCCACCGGCCCGCGAGGCGCTGGTGCAGTGGCTGGCCGAACGCGACGCCGCCGAGGAAGCCCGCCAGAACGAAACCCCGCGCCCGCCGAAATCGCCCTTCCTGTTTCCCGCCCGCGGCAAGGCAGGCCACCTGACCCGCCAGCGGTTCTTTACCCTGATACAGGACCTGGCCGCCGCCGCCGGCTTGGCGCCGGACAGGGTCACTCCGCACGTTCTGCGTCACGCTTTTGCTACGCATCTTTTGGCTGGGGGGGCCGATCTGCGGTCGATACAGGCAATGCTGGGCCATGCCGACCTTGCCACGACCGAGATTTACACCCATGTGTTGGACGAACAGCTGCGGCGGCTGGTACAAGAGCACCATCCGCTGGCCAAATCCGGTCGACGCGCGGCACCTGAACCTGACAAAGACGATACCTGAATCCTTATGAACACCGACATTCTTGACGCCGCCTTCTGGATCACTTCTGGCGCGATCCTTGTCCTGCTTTTGTTGTCCGCGTTCTTTTCGGGGTCGGAAACGGCTTTGACCGCCGCGTCTCGGGGCAAGCTGCGCGCAGCGGCGGACAAAGGCAACGACGGCGCGAACCGAGCGCTAAAGGTGACCGACGATTCCGAGCGTCTGATCGGCTCGATCCTGCTGGGCAACAACGTGGTGAACATCCTTGCCACGTCGCTGGCGACCGCCGTTCTGACCCGGTTGTTCGGACAGAACGGGGTGGCCGTCGCCACGCTGGTCATGACCGCGCTGGTCCTGATTTTCTCCGAAGTGCTGCCAAAGACCTACGCCATCACCAACCCCGAGCCCGTCGCCGCCCGTGTGGCGCGCCCGATTTCGTGGGTCATCCTGATCTTTTCGCCGGTGGTCAGCGCCGTGCGCCTGTTGGTGCGGCTTATCCTGCGCGCTTTTGGCGTGCGGACCGATCCGGACAGCCACATTCTGGCCGTGCGCGAAGAAATCGCGGGCGCGCTTCATCTGGGCCACTCCGAAGGGATCGTCCACAAGGAAGACCGCGACCGCATCTTGGGCGCGCTGGACCTGTCCGACCGGACGGTGGAAGAGGTCATGACCTACCGCTCGTCGGTCGAAATGATCGACGTCGCGCAGTCTACGAACGAGATCATCAGCCAATGTCTGAATTCGCCCTACACGCGCCTGCCGCTGTATCGCGAGGATCCGGAAAACATCGTCGGTGTGCTTCATTCCAAAGACCTGCTGCGGGCCATGCACAAGCTGCTGCGCAACAATACCATCGACCCCAACGGGTTGAAGGATTTCAACATCATGGATGTTGCGATGGAGCCCTATTTCGTCCCCGAGACAAGCACGCTGGACGACCAGATGCGCGCATTTCTCAAGCGGAAATCGCATTTTGCGCTGGTCGTGGACGAATACGGCGCGCTGCAGGGTCTGGTTACGCTTGAGGACATCCTCGAAGAAATCGTGGGCGAGATTGCCGACGAATTCGACGAGGACGAAGAGGATCTGGTGGCCCGCACCGACGACGGCGCCTTTATCGTCGACGGGGCGATGACGATCCGTGACCTGAACCGCGCCCATGACTGGCAACTGCCCGACGACGAAGCGAACACGATCGCGGGTCTGGTCATCCACGAAGCCCAGATGATTCCGGTCGTCGGTCAGGTTTTCAGCTTCCACGGCTTCCGGTTCGAAGTGCTGGACAAAGAAGAGAACCGGATCGCCAGCCTGAAAATCCGTCCCCTCTGACCGCGACCCGTCGGGGCGGCGGCTGCGTCGCGCGCCCTAGCGGCCCTTAAAGATCGACCCGAAGATCCCGCGCACGATCCGGCGGCCGGTCGTGCCTTTCATTTCCTTGACAAAGGCCTGCGCCAAAGCGTCACCCAGCCCGCCTTGGTCCGACGACCTGCGGCTGCGCGACGATGACGCGCGGGGCACGGGACTCGAACTGCCACCATACCGGCGGGCCTGCGAAAACTCGCGCGCGGCGGCGTCCTGTTCGGCCTCCCTTGCCTCTGCTTCGGCGGCGGCGCGGGCGGCGGCATCGGCGCGCTGCGCCAGCATTTCAGCCGCCGAGTGCCGGTCCAGCGGCGTGTCGTATTTCCCCGCCACCGGCGAGCCTGCAATCAGCGCCTTGCGTTCGTCGGGGGTGATCGGGCCCAGCTGGGATGCGGGCGGGCGGATCAGGGTGCGCTCGACGATCGATGGCACGCCCTTGGCGTCCAGCATCGACGTCACCGCTTCGCCTGTCCCGACCTCTCTGATCGCCTCGGCGGTGTCGAAACGCGGGTTAGGCCGATAGGTGTCGGCGGCTTTTTTCAGGTCGCGCTGGTCATTCGCGGTAAAGGCCCGCAGCGCATGCTGGAACCGGTTCCCAAGCTGGCCCAGCACATCGTCGGGCACATCGGCAGGGTTCTGGGTGACAAAGAACACGCCGACCCCTTTGGACCGGATCAGACGCGCGACCTGTTCGACCTTATCCACCAGGGCCTTTGGCGCGTCGTCGAACAACAGATGCGCTTCGTCAAAGAAGAACACCAGCTTCGGTTTGTCGGGGTTGCCGACTTCGGGCAGGGTTTCGAACAGCTCCGACAACAGCCACAACAGGAAGGTCGCATAAAGCCGTGGCGACGCCATAAGTTTGTCCGCGGCAAGGATGTTGACCAGACCACGCCCGTCCAGAGAGGTGCGCATCAGGTCCGAGAGGTCCAGTGCGGGCTCTCCGAAAAAGGACGTGGCTCCCTGATTTTCCAGCACGAGCAGTTGTCGCTGGATGGCGCCGACCGAACTGGCGGCGACATTGCCATACCGCAAAGAGATTTCGCGCGCGTTTTCGCCCAGCCAGACCAAAAGCGCCCGCAGGTCCGCCAGATCAAGAAGCGGAAGCCCTTCTTCGTCGGCCACCCGAAAGGCGATGTTCAACACGCCTTCCTGGGCGTCGCTCAGCTCCATCAACCGGCTCAGCAACAGCGGTCCCATCTCTGCGACCGTGGTCCGTATCGGGTGACCCTGTTGGCCGAACAGATCCCAGAATATCACCGGAAAGGCCGTGTACTGCAGATCCAGACCGATGGTCGCCGCGCGTTTCATAAAGGGTTCGTGCAGCTTGTGGTCGGCGCTGCCGGATTTGCCCAAGCCCGACAGATCGCCCTTGATGTCGGCCAGCACGACCGGAACGCCTGCCGCCGAAAGGCCCTCGGCCAGAATTTGAAGCGTGACCGTCTTGCCCGTGCCCGTCGCGCCGGCGATCAGACCGTGACGGTTGGTGTAGTTCAGCAGCATCTCTTGCGCGGCGGCATAGCCTTCGCCACCGCCGCCGATAAACACTCCGTTGCCCATACCGATTCCCCCTAGTCGTTGGCCGCGTGGGGCCCGTTCGCTACGACAATACTTTGTTAACCCGCCTGTGAAAGCATGATCAGGTCTTCAGGCGCCTTTGCCTTGGACTTTCTCCCTGTCAGACTGCCGCGCCACCTTTGGCGCGGCCTTTCTTTTAGCCAAATGCGGGCCTTGGCCGATTTTGCAGTTGACGGGACCCAGGTCATCTCGTAGCGTCCCCCCCAATTAGTCGGGCAAGTCCGACAGGGAGAGATGGAAGAAGGGGTCGTAGCGACCCCTTTTTCTATTTGTAGCGCTCCGATTATCCAATGGGCGCAACACCTTCGGCATCAAACTTCATCCCTTGCAAATATGCGCGAACCTACGCCTACGGGGCCTGTTGCCCCCTGACATCGGGTGGCACGCGTGGTAAAGCGGATCGAAATCAATCCTCATTCGGACTTACGCATGACTGCTCTTTTGAAATCCCTTTTTGCAGCGCTTCTGGTGACCGCCGGAACTTCGGCTTTTGCCCAGACGGCGACCGACTCGAACGGTCTGTCGGTCGGCACCCCCGCCCAACCCGCGCCTTACGTAAAGGACACCTACGGCGACTGGCAGTTGCGCTGCCTAGATACCGGAGCCGAAACCGATCCTTGCCAGCTGTACCAGCTGCTGATGGATGCCGACGGCAACCAAGTGGCCGAGGTCAGCATCTTTTCGCTGCCGGCAGGCGGGCGCGCCGCGCTGGGTGCCAATATCGTCGCGCCGCTTGAGACGCTGCTGACTCAGGGCATCGTGATTTCGGTGGGCGAGAGCGAGCCGCGCCGCTTTACCTTTACCTTCTGTAACCCCGGCGGCTGCGTCGCGCGGGTCGGGTTCACGCAGGAAGAAGTCGATCAGTTCAAATCGGGTAGCGTGGCAAAGGTGACGCTGGTCCCGCTGAGCAACCCCAACGCGCCGGTGGTGCTGGATATGTCGCTGGCGGGCTTTACCGCGGGTGTCGATGCGATCCCGCCCGCCCCTGCCGCCAATAACTGATCCTGGCCCATGCCAAACAGGAACGCCGCCCACGGGGCGGCGTTTTTCGTTGGAACCGTCACAGTGTCGGACCGGCCAGATCCTACGGGTGACCTGACGCGCGCGTCCCCGTTACGGCGCGCGGCGCAGCGCGATCACCGCGTTCAGGCCGCCAAAAGCAAAGGCATTGGACAGAACCAAGTCGACCTTGGCGTCGCGCGCTTCGTTCGGCACCACGTCAAGCGCACATTCGGGGTCCGGCTCTTCGTAGCCGATGGTCGGCGCGATCACACCGTCCCGCAGAGCCATGATGCAGGCCAAAAGCTCGACCGAGCCGGTGCCGCCGATCAGGTGGCCATGCATCGACTTTGTCGAGGACATCATCAGGTTGTCGGCATGGGTGCCGAACACATCGGCCACCGCCGCACATTCGGTTTTGTCGTTGGCTGCGGTGCCGGTGCCGTGGGCGTTGATGTAGCCGACTTCCGTCGGGTTGATCCCGCCGTCCGACAACGCGCCCGCGATGGCCCGCGCCGCGCCCTGTTTGGACGGCATCACGATATCCGAGGCATCCGACGACATGGCGAAACCCGCGACCTCGGCCAGAATGACTGCGCCGCGCTTGCGGGCGTGTTCGTATTCCTCAAAGACAAAGACACCGGCGCCTTCGCCCTGCACCATGCCGTT
>JALQXR010000089.1 GCA_023263105.1 Marivivens sp.
CATTACTGCGGCAATATCCTTGCTCCGCTTGGGCTGGAAGCCTGCGTTCGCGTGTCGATCTGCCACTATAACTCGGCCGAGGAAGTGACCCGCTTTCTGGCCGCGATGGAAGAGGCCGTCGCGTTGGCGGGGGCCTAGGGCACCGGCGGCCTAGACCATCAGCGTTGCCTCCACCGCCCGTTTCCAACCTGCATATCTGCGGTCGCGATCGGCTGAACCCATCGCGGGGGTAAAGGTCCGCTCCAGCGCCCATTCCTTGGCAAATCCGGCCATGTCGGGATACAGCCCCGCGCGGTGTCCGGCAAGCCAAGCAGCGCCAAGTGCGGTCGTCTCTAGGACCCTTGGCCGGTCCACGGGCGCGTTGATGATGTCGGCTAGAAACTGCATCGCCCAGTCGTTCGCGGACATGCCGCCATCGACCCGCAAAGTGCCCGCGCCGCCGGACGATTTCCAATCGGACTTCATCGCCTCTAGCAGGTCACGTGTCTGATATCCCACGCTTTCAAGTGCCGCCCGAGCGAACTCTGCGGGGCCCGAGCCGCGCGTCAGGCCATAGACCGCGCCGCGACATTCGGCGTTCCAATAGGGCGCGCCCAGACCGACAAAGGCGGGGACAAGGATGACGTTCTGGTTCGGATCGGCGGTCTGGGCAAGCGGCAGGGTCTCTTTCGCGTCGCGGATGATTTTCAACCCGTCACGCAGCCACTGCACCACCGCGCCTGCGACAAAAATCGATCCCTCTAGCGCATAGGTCGGCTTGCCGCCCAACTGATATGCGATGGTCGTAAGCAGCCGGTTTTGCGACGTCACTGCCGTGTCGCCGGTGATCAAAAGCGCAAAGCAGCCGGTCCCGTAAGTCGACTTCATCATCCCGGGTTTGAAACAGGCCTGCCCGACGGTCGCCGCCTGCTGGTCCCCCGCGACACCCAGGATCGGGATCGGGCGACCGAACAGGTCGGGGCGCGTGGTGCCGAAATCGGCGGCGCAGTCGCGGACCTCGGGCAGCATATTCATCGGGATGCCGAACAGATCGCAGATTGTCTTGCTCCAGCGGCCTTTGTGGATGTCGTACAGCATCGTCCGCGCCGCATTGGTCGCGTCGGTGGCATGGGTGGCGCCTCCGGTGAGCTTCCAGATCAGAAAGCAGTCGACGGTTCCGAACAGCAGGTCGCCTGCCTCGGCCCGCGCGCGCGCGCCGTCGACGTTGTCGAGGATCCATTTCAGCTTGGTGCCCGAGAAATACGGATCCGCCAGCAGGCCGGTCCGCGAAGAAATCAGCTTATCCTCGCCCGAGTCGCGAAGCGTGCGGCAGAAATCGGCGGTGCGGCGGTCCTGCCAGACAATCGCGCGGTGGACCGGCTGGCCGGTCTTTCGGTCCCAGACCAGCGTGGTTTCGCGTTGGTTGGTGATGCCGATCGCTGCGATATCCGCGGCAGTCAGCCCCGCCTTTTCGATGGCCGCGCGGCAGGTGCCGGCTGTGGTGGACCACAGGTCCGACGGGTCGTGCTCGACCCAGCCGCTGTCGGGGAAATGCTGGGTGAATTCTTCTTGCGCGGTCGCGACCACCTGCATCTGCGCGTCGAAAATGATGGCGCGGCTGGACGTGGTTCCCTGATCAATAGCGAGGATATGGGTCAAATCGTGTCTCCTGTCTTGGGTCAGAGAACACGATTGCCAAGGGGCCGAGTCAAGTGCGTCGCGGCGTTCAGGTCCAGATTAGCCGTGCCAGATGAAAGAAGACGGGCGCGGCAAAGATAACGCTGTCCAGTTGGTCGACAAAACCGCCCTGACCGGGGATCAGATGCGACCAGTCGCGGACGCCTCGGTCCTTTTTGATTGCGGCCAGAACGATGGACCCGAACATGCCGGTCGTCGAGGCGACGGCCGCCATTCCCATCGCGCCAAGGACACCGAAGGGCGTCAGCCAATACAGGAACCCCCCGATTGCCGTCGCGCTTAGGACGCCAGCGGCCATGCCTTCCCATGTCTTCGGGGAAATGCCGGCCGCGATCTTTCGCTTGCCGATCCGGCGGCCAAAGAAAAAGTCCAACAAATCGCCCAACTGCACCACGATCACCAGAAAGGCGATCACCAGCACGCGCCGCGCCCCGTCGCCGGGCAGCTCCAGCACCATCAGCGCGGGCACGTGGCTTAGGCAGAACACGCTGACCATCAGGCCCCATTGGGTTTCGGCCACCCTGACCAGGAACCGCGACGTGTCACCGCGCAGCGCGGACACGATGGGCAGCAGCAGAAAGGCATAGACGGGGATGAACACGGTAAAGAGCCCGATCCACCCCATGCCAACAAAGAGATATTGCAGCGGCAGGACGACAAAAAAGGCCAGAACCAAAGACCTGTGATCGGCCTTTGACTTGGCGGTCAGCGTCAGGAATTCCCGCAGGGCCGCAAAGGACACAAATCCGAACAGCATCGACACGCCGAACATGCCGGTCAGCAGCGCAAGCGTCATCAAGATGACCATCGCCCACCAGCTTTGCACCCGCGTCGTATAGGTTTCCAGAACCGGATTGGGTGCTCCGGCAGGGCGCCGCGCGCGCACCAGATCGCCGAATATCGTGAGCATGATCAGGATGCCCGAGGCCCCCAGCATCAACAGCAGGATCTCTGTGGTGGTTGTCATTTTCTGACCTCCGGTCGCTGGGCGACAAGGGCGTCGGCGGCTCGGGTCAGAAAATCGCCCATCGGTTCGTCGTCTTTCAGGTGGACCGGCTGGCCAAAGGTGACCGTGCAGATAAGCGGCAGGGGGATGATTTCGCCCTTTGGCATGACGGTGTTCAGGTTTGCGATCCACGTCGGGACCAGATCGACGTCGGGCCGCGCCTTGGCGATGTTGTACAGGCCGGACCGGAACGGCAAAAGCGGGTCCTCGGTCATGTTGCGGTTGCCTTCGGGAAAGATGATCAGGCTGGACCCTTCGTCCAGTGCAGCAAGGATCAGCGCCATCGGATCATCGCGTTCGACATCTCGGCGACGGTCGATCAGAACCGCGCGGAACACATCCCGTCCGGCAAAGGCGCGCAGGGGCGTTTTCAGCCAGTAGTCCGCTGCGGCGACGGGCCGGGTTTGCCGCCGGATGGCTCCGGGTAGGACGGACCAGATCATCGGCATATCGGCGTTCGACGTGTGGTTCGAATAGTAGACCCGCTGCTTGACGACCGGCTCGATCCCTTTCCAGTCCGCACGGACGGCGGTGGTGAACCGCGCAAAAAGCCGAATGCCGTGCCCGACAATGGGCGCGGCAAAGGTACGAAGATTCCGTGTCATCCAGGTCATGTGTGAACTCTAGTGATTTGGTGCAGTTATAAAACGAAATTCGCCCCGCGCTGGAAATTTGCGCGGGGCGAATACGATTGGGTCAGCTGCGGTCTTCGCTCACGAATTCGGACAGAAGACGTTCGTTGCGGGCTTCTTCGAGGCGGTGGATGCGGTCCTCGGACAGGCGGTCGTCGAAGCGGTATTTGACAAAGTTCACCAGTGCGAGGGTCAGAAGCAGGATGCCGATCCCCCAGAAGCCCTTGGTCGAAAGCGGCACGTCGGGCGACATGTAGAGCGATAGGGCAAGCATGACATAGGCGACGACGACTGCGACGCCGTTAAAGAACATGATCCAGTTGTTGTCGGCTTTGATGGTGTTGGTCATTTCAGGTCTCCGATTTTGTGTGTGAGTTATTTGTTGGGGTAAGGGGGGTTATTTTTCGGCCTTCAGGCGGGCTAGGACGCTTTGGGCGGTGGTTCTGTTGACGTCACCGAACCCTGCGTCGGCCATCCGGTCGGTCAGGCTGCTGTGATCGAGGTCCTTGTTGATCTCGTCCATGATTTCCGACTGCTCAAAGGGATCGTCGTCCCCCAGAACCCGTGCGATCAGCTCTTCTGCCTCTTCGGTCGCAGAGCCGGTGGTCGTGCCCCGGAGTTTCATCTGGATGTCCTGTTCGCGGCGGACGGCACGGGCCTGCACGGCGCCTTGCTTCAGGTCGATGATCCGGCGGTGGCTTGCCTCGATGCTGTCCCGAAGGCGCAGCACTTTCTGGTCTAGCCGTTCGCAGGTCTTCTGCCGCAGCGCCAGTTCGTTTTCCATCGTGGCGATAGCCTGTGCGGCCTGCGTCGCCATGTCATCGTTGCCTTTCTCAAGGGCCGCCTTGGCGCGTGTCGTCATCTCGTCGATGCGGCCCTGCAGGGTCTTGCGCTGCGAATGTTCAGACCGCTGACGCTGGATCAGGCTGGCGAGCGTCGCCTTGCCTGCCTTGAGCGCGGTGTCCGACTCGCGGATTTTTTGGTCGATAAGTTCGATGGCAAAGGCATCCCGAACACGGTCTTCGGTGCGGGAGCTGACGCCGCTGATAAGGGTGGATAGTGTCTTGAACATTTGGTTCTCTCCTCCTTGAACGTTGTTCACGATTGAGAGATGGGCATCCGTGAACGATGTTCAAGGATTAGAATGAACAATGTTCAAAATTATTTGGATGACGTAACGTTAGCCAAAACCAGCGCGATCATGCTCTCGATCTGATCGAGCGGCACGGCCGAGATCCGTTTTTCCAAGCCCAGCAACACGATACCGTGCACCGCCGAAAACAGGGCGCGGGTCATCAGGCCGATCTTCTCTGGCTGCCAGTCGGGAAAGATTTCCGCGAGCGGACCGGCGATATGGGCGAAAACGGCCTGAAGCTCGGCCAGATACCACTGGGGCACGGCCATGTCGGACGACATTTTCAGGTCAAACAGCGCCCGCCACAGCAAGGTGTGTTCTTCTGCAAAGTGCAGATAGGCATGAGACATGATGACCAACCGGTCGCGCGGGGGGATGGTCTTGCCGGCAAAGGATGCGGTCACGGTCGAGCCCAACCGTTGAAACGTACGGGCGTTGACCGCCATGGCCAGTTCGTTGAGGTCGCCAAAGACGTTATAGATCGCGCCGACCGAACAGCCTGCGTCCTTTGCCAGATCGCGCGCGCGAAGCTGGTCCAGCCCGTCGGAGGCGATCCGTGCTTCTGCTTTCTCGATCAATGTGGCGCGCAGCGCATTGCGGCGCTCTTCGGCTTTGCTGGCCATTCGGGACTCCCGTGAACGGCGTTCAACATAGCGGCCAAAGGCGCGCCCGCAAGGGCTATTCGGTTTTGGACGGCGCCCCGCCTTCGAAGACGTTTTCGTCGTGATAGCTGACCGCTGCTTCCTGCATTTGCAGATGCAGGCCCGTGCCGGTGTAGGGGTTGGCGCGGGCCAGCGCTTCGTTCACCTCGATCCCCAGACCGGCGCCGGTCGGGACGGGGATATAGCCGCCTTCGACACTCAGGCCGTTCTTGATCAGGTCAAAGTGGAACTTTGTTTCGATCGTCTCGCACATCAGGATGTTGGGGATCGAGGCGGCCAGTTGGACGTTCGCGGCCCATTCGATGGGACCGGCATAAAGGTGCGGTGCCATCTGGGCGTTCCATGCCTCGGCCAGAGTGGCGATCTTCTTGGCTTCCCAGATGCCGCCCGCGCGACCCAGAGCCGGCTGAAGGATCGACGTGCCTGCCCGCAGCGCATCGGCGAATTCCTGTTTGGTGGTCAGTCGCTCGCCCGTTGCGACGGGGATCTTGATGCTGCTCGCCACCTTAGAGAGTTCGTGCAGGGTGTCGGGCGGGATCGGCTCTTCGTACCATAGCGGCGAATAGGCCTCGATCGCGGCTCCCATGCGGATCGCTCCACCGGTCGAGAACTGGCCATGCGTGCCGAACAAAAGGTCCGCGCGGTCGCCCACCGCTTCTCGGATCACGCGGCAAAACACGGCAGAGCGCGAGATGTCGCGCATCGACGGCATATGGCCCGACCGGATCGTGTAGGGGCCGGCTGGGTCGAATTTGACGGCTGTGTAGCCCTTTTCGACCATATCGACGGCGGCCTCGGCGCTGGCCTCTGCGTTGACCCAGAAGTCCGGCAGCTTGTGGCTGGGGCGGGTGGGGTAAAGATAAGTATAGGCGCGGATGCGGTCGTTGACCCGCCCTCCGATCAGGGCGTGGACAGGGCGGTCGCGATCTTTGCCCAGAATGTCCCAGCAGGCGATTTCCAGCCCCGACCACGCGCCGATGACCGTCAGGTCGGGCCGCTGCGTGAAGCCCGAGGAATAGACCCGCCGGAACATCAGTTCGATATTCTCGGGGTTTTCGTCCGCCATGTGGCGTTCGAACACGTCGCGGATCACCGCCTCCATCGCCACTGGCCCGACCGAAGACGCGTAACATTCCCCCCAGCCCGTGATACCGGTGTCGGTCGTGACCTTGACCAAAATCCAGTACCGCCCGCCCCAACCCGGAGCGGGGGGCGATGTGACAATGACCTCTAGATCGACGAGTTTCATGCGATGGCCCCTTTGCGGGTTCAGTCGAAAATGATGACGTTGCGTTTGGCCGAGCCCGACTTTGTGTCGGCAATCGCCTCGTTGATCTGGTCGAGGCTCCACCGCTTTGAAATAAGCTCGTCCAGTTTCAGGCGGCCCTGACGATACATGTCCACCATCCACGGGATGTCGCGCTTGATCACTGTGTTGCCCATTTTCGAGCCGACCATGCCTTGGCTCCAAGCGGCAAGGTTGCCAAGCTCGTAGCTGGACGACTGGCCGGTGTGCGGCATCCCGACCAGCACGATGTTGCCGCGCCGACCGATGTAGTTGATCGCCTGATCATAGGCTTTGGCCGATCCGACCGTGACAAAGACCCAGTCCGCGCGGCGGCCCAGCAGGTCGATCGCTTCTTTCGCCGGATCCGCCGAGGTCGCAAGAACCCCGTCCGTCGCGCCGAATTCCCGCGCCATGGCCAGCTTGCCTTCGGACATGTCGACGGCGACGATCCGGCGGGCACCGGCGATGCGCGCGCCCTGGATCGCGTTCAGGCCGACACCTCCGGCACCGATGACGACAACATCCTCTCCCGCGCGCACCCGCGCCGCGTTGACCACGGCGCCAATGCCGGTGATCACGCCACAGGCCAGCAGCGACGCCGCATCCAGCGCCACGTCGTCGGGCACGATCACGACCTGACTTTGGTCCACCACCACGCGTTCGGCAAAGGCGCCGCACGCCATGGCCTGATGCAGCTTACCGCCCGCAGCGGTTTTCAACGGACCCTGATCGCCGTCGTAGCCGGTTTCGCAGGAATAGGGGTGACCGCCAGAGCACGACGGGCAGCCGCCACAAGAGCGGATCAGCGTCACGACCACGCGGTCGCCCACCGACACGCCCTGAACGTTCGGCCCGACCGAGGTCACGGCACCCGCCGCTTCGTGTCCATAGACGGCAGGCAACGAACCGCCCCAGCCACCGTCCATATAAGAGATGTCGGAATGACAGATCGCGCAGGCGGACAGCTTGACCTCGACTTCGCCGTTTTCGGGCGCGCGAAGCTCTACCTCTTCGACGGTCAGGGGCTTGCCGAATTCGTGGCAGACGGCGGCTTTGATACGGGCCATGGGGTCCTCGGGTCAGATTTGGATTTCCCAGAGCCTGACCCGAGCCACATCGCTGCGCAAGTATGAACACGACCTTTGGAGTCGTGTTCAGGCGGTGCGTTACGCGGTTGCCTCGGCCTTACGTTCGGTCATCACAAGGATGACGCAAAATGCGACAAGCGCGGCGGACAACAGGAACGGGGCTCCGGGCAGATAGACCGGCGCATTGGCAGAGGTGAAGAACCAGAAGATCTGCGTCATGATCAACGGCGCAAGGATCATCCCCACGGCGTTGATCGACGTCAGCGTGCCTTGCAGTTCGCCCTGTTGGTCGTCTGAGGCGGTGCGCGACATGATGCCCTGGATCGCGGGTCCCGCGATGCCGCCCAGCGCCGTGATCGGCGTGGCAATCAGCGCCAGCCAGCCGTTGGTGACAAAGGCCAGAAAGACAAAAGCGACCGCGTCGATCCCCAGCCCCAGAATGGCTGTGTTCCGCTCACCTATACGGGAGATGATCGGCTTGATCATCGTGGCCTGCACGATCGCCATCGAAATGCCGAATGCCGCCAGCGACACCCCGATCATCCCCGGACCCCAGCCGAAGCGGGCTTCGCCGAAATAGGCCCAGATCGCCGGATAGACGAAGAACGCGATGCCATAGACAAAGACGACGATCATCAGCCGCTTCAGCCCCGGAAGGTGGCCAATCGCGGTCAGAGCGCCCAAGGGGTTCGCGCGCTTCCAGTTGAACGGGCGGCGGATGCGGTCGGTCACGGTCTCGGGCAGGATAAAGTAGCCAAAAAGCATGTTGGCAAAGGCCAAAGCCCCCGCCGCATAGAACGGCGCGCGGGTGCCAAAGCCGCTCAGCAGCCCGCCGATCAGCGGCCCCAGAACAAAGCCGAACCCGAATGCCGCGCCGATCAGGCCAAAGTTGGCGGCCTTTTCT
This sequence comes from Marivivens sp., assembly GCA_023263105.1. Lineage (GTDB taxonomy): Bacteria > Pseudomonadota > Alphaproteobacteria > Rhodobacterales > Rhodobacteraceae > JALQXR01. The sequence goes on from JALQXR010000089.1 coordinate 8,393, forward strand.
TCGGGCTTCGAAATGTCGGCGATATAGGCGCCTGCCGTGGAATGGGTCGCGGCGGTCATGCCTCCGACAACGCGCCCGATCAGCAACAGCCAGATCGTTCCGGCCAGAGCCATCACGATGTAATCAAGCGTCATGACGAACAGCGCGACCAGCAGCACGGGTCTGCGGCCAAAGCGGTCAGACAGGTTGCCGACGGTCGGACCAAAGAGGAACTGCATGATGGCGAAAGCGGTCGCCAGCACGCCGCCCCAGACCGCCGCATTGGCCAGATCGCCACCGTGGACCTCTCGGATCAGGGCGGGCATCACGGGCATGATCAATCCCACGCCCATCGAGTCCAGAAGGACAGTGATCAGGATAAAAATAAGCGGCAGACGGTTCGACATGGGAACCCCGAAACGAATAAATGGAATGGACGTCAGGCATCTATACCTTTCGTCCGGAAATGCAATCGGCGCGTAGCGTCAGGGGCGGGCGATCAACCGGTCCAGATGCGCCGCCAACGCCTTGGGCCGGGACAGGAACGGCGAATGGGACGTGTCCATGTCCACGACCGA
>JALQXR010000008.1:0-16537 GCA_023263105.1 Marivivens sp.
AGGGACCGGGGGTCGATGTCGTCACAGATGACCCCTACGCCTATCCGCTGCCGGACGGGCATGCAGACATTGTCATCAGTGGTCAGATGCTGGAGCACTGTGAATTCTTCTGGAAGTCGTTCGAGGAAATGGTGCGGATCGCCAAGCCAGGTGGCTTTGTCGCGTTGATCGTTCCGTCCAAGGGACCAATCCATCGCTATCCGGTCGACTGCTATAGGTTTCTGCCAGACACGATGCCCGCACTTGCAAAGCTGGGCGGGTGCGAACTGGTCGAGATGTGGCACGACGAAGCAAGCCCCTGGGGGGATCTGGTCGGCGTGTTTCTAAAACCCGCGCCAACACCAAAGGCCCTGCTGGCCGAGCGCGCAGAAAAATTCGGAGGAGTCGAATACGGCGAGTTCATCGCCAGTTATCTGGACCTCAGAGAGAGCACCGCTCATCTAGAAGTCGGGACCATGCACGGCAGTTCGCTTGCATCCGTAAAATGCGCCTCGATTGCGGTGGATCCGGACTTTCAGCTCGCCTTTCCGGTCATCGGAAAGAAACCGGCAGCCTTGCTGTTTCAAATGACCAGCGATGAATTTTTCGAGACATACAATCCTGCCGACCTGCTTCGCGGTTCGTTGACTTCGGCGTTTCTGGATGGGCTGCACCTGTTCGAGGCGCTGCTAAAGGATCTGATCAACACCGAACGGCACTGCTCTAGACGTGGCGTGATATTCCTGCACGACTGCCTGCCGCTTACGGTCGACATGACGACAAGGCGCCATGCCGACGTGTCCGCCGAGGGAGCCTATCCGAATTGGTGGACCGGTGATGTCTGGAAGATTGTCCCGATCCTCAGAAAGTACCGGCCAGATATCAGGCTCACGTTTGTCGATTGTCCGCCGACGGGGCTGGTTATGCTCACGCAGCTGAACCCGAGCGATACGACCCTGGCCCGGCATTACGACCAAATCGTCGACGAATTCATGCAGATCGAGCTTACCGAAGACACACTCGCCCAACATTTTGCCAGTTGCGAAACGCGGTCCTCGGTCGACCTGTTGAAGTCGCTCCGCAAAGAGCAAGCCGACTGAGCGCCGCGCCAAGTCGCAAGGCGGAAAAAGAAAAAGTCGCCAGCAGGATGCCAGCGACTTTACGAAACCGGTTAGGTCGAGCTTTTCTTAGCAGACGTCGACGTAGCCCAGACCGAATTGCGGGCGATCATTGATAAAGTCGTAGGTCAGCGTCAGGGCCCAGTCGTCGCTGCTCAGATACCCCAAGCCTGCATCAAACCCGAAGTATCCACCGTCGAAGAACCAAGTGGCACCAGCTGCGCCGACAATGCTGTCTGCCGTGTTATCAGAGTAGATCTTGGCCGAAATGCCCGGTGAAATCGGCTTTCCGCCGCCAAAATTGAACACAAGTGAAACACCGAATGTCGGATCCGCCAATGCGGGGCCGCCGGCCAAAGAAAGTACGATTGCGGTAGTGGCTTTAAGATTTTTCATAACCGTTCCATTCAAAACCTCACCGCAAGGTAAGGCGCATTTCCCGATCTGTCTACTTTGGATCTTCCGGCATCGTGCCAGACATGTTGATCCGGCCCCTCAACCGCTAAGGCCCGACATCGGTTTCCATGATGGGCGGAGCACCGCTTTTGGGCGGGATCGCAGGGTGTCTTGGGCAGAGTGTCAAACCTTCTGTTGTACGGGGCCAGTGTCTGATAGCCTTGTTGCCCAGACCACATCCGGTGACATGGAGTCGTGAATGAAGTCGGAAATCAGCCTAGACGGGACCGTTCGAAGGGGGCGCGGGCAGCTGTGCCTTTTGGCGGTGTCGATGTCGGCGTTGCTGGCGGGATGTGGTGGGGATGACTCGTCCGGCGGCGGCAGTGATCCTGATCTGTCGCCTGGGTTGCTGTCTCAGTATTATGTGCAGGATTTCAGCCGCTATACGTCCGCGGCACGTCAGTTGATCGACGACTCGGCGCGGTACACGCTGCAGCTTGCGCGGGTCGGGCGATACATCATGGGCGGTCAGTCCTTTACGATTTCGGACAACCCGATCCGCCATTCGGGTGTGCACTATGCCCATGCGGCGGGCTTGACGGGTGCGGGGCAAATCATCGCGATCACTGATGGCGGTTTTCTGACGACCCATGACGCGTTCGAGGGCAAGTCGATCCACACTTTTGGATCGTTTCCGGTGGATGATCACGGCACCGCCGTCGCCTCTGTCGCTGCCGGAGACTCGGACCGGATGGTCGGGGTCGCGCCGGGTGCGGACCTGTTGCTGGGCAGTTTTTCAAACATGTCGAACCGCACCGGGATCGTCAGTCTTGCCCGCCAACTGGGCGCGGTTGCCATCAATAACTCTTGGACCTTTGGCGACGGGTATCAGGCGAACGACACCGACTATAGGCGGGTATTCGGCGCGGCGGGCAGTGGCAGCGACGGGCAGGACTATCTGCTTGCCATGCGGTCCTATGTGAACGACGGCGGCGTGATGGTCTTTGGGGCATCGAACTCCTATTCCGCCAGCGGGCCGGGCATTATGGCGGCGCTTCCAGTGGTCGAGGCTGATCTGACCAGCGGATGGCTGGCCGTGATCAACGGGGTGCCGTCGATGACCAACGACGACATCGTCTCGGCGCGGCGTTTGTCGTCCGCCTGTCTCGAAGCCGCGGCGTGGTGCATCGCTGCGGACGGAACATGGATTGCGGCCACCGCGACGGGCGTTTCTGACTACCAAGGCGACGACCGAGGAGAAACGCCGATCACCGGAACCTCGATCGCGGCGCCGATGGTGTCCGGTGCGGTCGCCTTGTTGGCCGAGGCCTTTCCCGAACTCTCGCCACGCTAGATACGGGTGCGGTTGCTTGCATCGGCGGACAACAGTTTCGCAGGCTTCAACGCGACGGGTTCGGTCGAGCTGGTTCCGGGGTTCTCGCATGACATCAGTTCCGAATGGGGGCACGGATTTCTGGATGTGGCGGCGGCTTTGATGCCGATTGGCACGACGTCGGTGGCCAGTTCTGACGGGATCGCCCGATCTACGGCCGAGCCGCTGTTGGTGTCCAGCGTGGCGTCGGGCGATGCGGTGGCGCAAGCGCTGTCGGGCGTCGACATTCTGGCGGTCGACTCGCTGGGGGCCAGTTTTGAAATACCGGCGACGTCGCTTGTCGGGACCCGCATGGCACCTGCGTTGCAGACCGATGCCCTTGCCGGTCTTTTGCTGGGCGAGGTGCCCGACTTTGGCGTCGATCGCGCGCTTTATCCCGGCGCGGTCACCTTGCCCGACCTTGACATGAATGGCTTGTCGATCAGCCTGAGCCTGCCAACGGGCGCGACACCGGAAGAAGCGTTTGGGCTAGCGGTGGGGCGCGACTTTGCCACCGACTTCGGCGCGGTGTCGTTGACTGCGGGCGTGGGGCGCGATGGCGGTATCCTGCTGCCGACCTTTGGGGGCGAGGACCTGAGCACGTTGGTCACGACGTCGCTGGCGGCGCGCTTTGATCTGGGTGGCGGGAACGCCCTGCGGATATCCTCGGACCTTGCCTATTCCGATGCGCACGGCGGGACGCAGCTAAACGGCGCAGGGCTAGAGTTCCACGCGGACGATCCCTTTGGGTCGGGCGGCTCTCTTGTTCTGGCCGTAAGCCTGCCGACCGCAGTGACCAGCGGCAGGACTTCGATCGTGCTTCCGGTAAGGGCGGCGCTGGGGGGTGACGGGTTTCAGGACTTTGACATCGACCTTGCGCCCGACGCGCGCGAAATCGCGTTTTCGGCGGGCTATACCGTGCCGATCACCAGCGGAGTCGATGCCTTTGCGGGGTTCGAGGTGTCGGGCAATCGCGGCAACGTCGCGGGCCGATCCGAACTGTCCGCGCTGATCGGGATCGTGGCGCGGTTCTGACCCGTCAACGGCCATACCTCTGCCGAAGCCCTTTTCCCCAAGGCGTTGCTCACCTATTACCATGGGCCAAGACCGCAGGGTCGGTCGGATGTGATGCAACTAGAGGCGGGGTGACGGGCATGGCTGAGATCTTTGGGTGGCTTGGTTTGATGGTGCGGTCAGGCGCGCGCGCTTTGATGATCGGCATTGTGGCGCTGGCTATCGGGGTTGCCTCGGCTCAGGCCCAAACGTCGGAACCCGTGCCCGAGGACCATACCCAAAGCGCGCTTCAGCTTCTGCTTGAGGTGCTCAAGGACGACGCCGCGCGGACCGACTTGATCCAGCAACTCGAAGCCGCGACGGCACCGGCCACCCGGGCCGCGGTGACCGAGGCGGAACCGGCAGACGAGTCGATGTCGCTTGGACGAAGGATCGCGCTGGTCACCCAGCAGATCGCGCAGGACACGGTTCAGGGTCTGACAAGCGCGTGGACCCAGTTCCAAAGCGGTCAGGGCGTTTTTTCCGGCCTAAGCTGGGACGCTCTGGTGGTTCTGGTCAAGTCGCTTCCCGAGCTGCTGCTGGTCATTTTGATCACGGTGTCGGTGTTCCTGTTGCTCAATTACCTGGCCAGACCGATCCACAAACGGCTTGGGCGCAGCGTTGAACGAGCGGGGCTGATCCGCACGGTGACCTTGTTTGTCGTGTCCAAGGTCATCGACCTGCTGTCGGTCGTGCTGGCTTGGGCGTTGGGTTATGTCGCGACGATCATCGCGGTGGGCGAATTCGGCACCATCGGTATCCGGCAAACGATGTTCCTGAACGCCTTCTTGCTGGTCGAAAGCGGAAAGGTCGTCATACGGGCGGTCCTGTCCCCTGACGCCACCGGCCTGCGGCTGGTCCGGGTGACGGATTATGCGGCGACAAAGATCAACCGTGCCCTTGGCTTGGTTGTGTCGGTTCTGGGGTACGGCCAGCTTTTGGTTGTGCCGATCGTGGGGCGCAGCGCCTCGGTCGCGGCGGGTGCCGGAATGTCCGCGTTGTTGTCCGTGCTGGTCCTGCTGTTTGCCATCGTCATGGTCATTCGCAACCGTGCCGAAGTTGCGGGCTGGCTTGCCGGTTCCGACACCGACAAGTCAGAAGCCGAAACCGATCCTGAGGCGCCTGCCGCCCGTCAAAGCCTTGCCCAAGCGCTGATGGGCGCCTTGGCCAAAAGCTGGCACTGGCTGGTCCTGTCCTATTTGGGCGGAATGTTCATCGTCGTCATGACCCAGCCCGCGGACGTCACTTTCAACGCTCTGGTCGGGTCGGGTAAGATACTTGCCGCGCTTGTGCTTGCGTCGCTTGTGTCCGGCTGGCTGTCCGAGGCAACGGCCCGCGGCGTCGCGCTTCCTGCCGACATCAACCAGAAGCTCCCGCTGCTCGAGCCGCGCCTGAACCGGTTTGTGCCGCGTGCTTTCGGGACGCTAAGGTTGTTCCTGATGGTCGTGGTGATGTTCTTTGTTCTGGACGTGATCGGGATGATCGACATGCGGGCGTGGCTGGAAAGCCGTCTGGGCCTGCAGATCACGGCGTCAATCCTGTCTGTGGCGGTGATCCTGCTGATGGCCTTTGCAATGTGGCTCGCGCTCACGTCTTTCGTCGATTACCGGCTGAACCCCGAATTCGGCTCGGTTCCGACATCGCGGGAAACCACGCTTTTGACCCTGATGCGGAACGCTGCGACGATTGCTCTGGTGATCCTGACGTTGATGTTCTGCCTGTCCGAGATCGGTCTGGATATCGGCCCGCTTCTGGCCTCGGCCGGGGTGTTGGGTCTGGCGATCGGTTTCGGTGCCCAGTCGATGGTCAAGGACATCATCACGGGCATTTTCATCCAGTTTGAAAACGCGATCAACGTGGGCGATGTGATCACCGTGGGCGGGGTCACCGGCAGCGTCGAGAAACTGTCGGTCCGGTCGGTGAGCCTGCGTGACGGGCAGGGCGTGTTCCACATCATCCCGTTTTCCAGCGTCGACATGGTCAGCAACGCGATGCGTGACTTTTCCTATTCGGTTTGTGACATGGGCATCGCCTATCGCGAGAATGTCGATGAGGCAAAACAGGCCATGCACGACGCCTTTGACATGCTGATGGCCGATCCCGATTTCGACGGCGCGATCCTTGGTCCGTTAGAGTGGATGGGGATCACGTCCTTTGGCGACAATGCTGTCATGCTGCGCGCGCGGATCAAAACCGTTCCGGGTCGGCAGTGGGCGACGGGGCGCGCCTATAACGGTTACCTCAAGACCGTGTTCGACGAACGCGACATCGAGATCCCCTTTCCGCAGCAGACGATCTGGCTGGGTCAGGCCAAGGACGGCAGCACCCAAAGGTTCCAGATCGACTCTGCCAGCGATGGCAAGCCGAAACCGGACAAAGCTTAGAGCCCGCCTTTTCCAGCGTTGGACCCAGCCGCACGGGCCCCGTTTGGGGTCAGCGGCTGGCCCGCCCGTCCATGGTCATAAGGGCGCCGTATCTTTCGGGTCGCCGGTCTCGGAACAGACCCCATGCGGTGCGCTGGGCTGCGGCCTCGTCCAGATCGACGGTTGCCGTGATATGCGTCTGGCTGGTGCGGTCGGCGTCGGTCAGGATTTCTCCGGTCGGGCCCGCGACAAAGGATGTGCCGTAGAATGTGACTTCGGTCCGGTCGCCGCGTTCGACTCCGATGCGGTTGGACGCGACCAGCGGCAACATATTGGCGGCCGCGTGCCCCTGCATCGTCCGGCGCCAGTGGCCCGCGCTGTCGCACGCCGGATCGGTGGGTTCCGAGCCGATCGCGGTTGGATAGACCAGCACCTCGGCCCCTTTGAGCGCGAGGCATCGGGCCGTTTCGGGGAACCACTGGTCCCAGCATATTCCGCAGCCAAGCCTGCCAAAGCGGGTGTCAAAGACCGGAAAGTCCGAGTCGCCGTGGCTGAAATAGTATTTCTCTTCGTAGCCGGGATTCTGGGGAATATGGGTCTTGCGATAGGTCCCAAGGATCGCCCCGTCGGCATCCGCAACCGCGACCGTGTTGAACAGGCACTGGCCCGCGCGTTCAAAGAAGGAAATCGGCAGGACGACGCCCAGTTCGGCGGCCAATGCACCAAAGTGACGGACCAGTTGGCTGTCGTCGACGGTGCGTGCCAGAGGAAAGTGGCGGCTGTCTTCTTCGATGCAGAAGTACGGCGTTTCGAACAGCTCTTGCAGCAGGATGATCTGGGCGCCGTCATGTGCAGCGGCCCTGACCAGGGACTCGGCCCGAGCGATGTTGTCGTCGATGTCCCAACTGCAGGCCATCTGCGTGGCGGCAAGTGTCACGTTGCGCATTTCTCAGGCCTCCCAGACGATTGCGCCGTCGCAGATGGTGACCGCGGCGCGGGCTTGGTCCAGCGCCTCTGGTGCCATCGCCTCGAGGTCGTGATCCATCACGACGACATCGGCAAGCATTCCGGCTTTCAGCATCCCCAAGCGTTCTTCGTCGAAGCCCGCGTAAGCGCCGCCAGCGGTATAGGCGTGCAGGGTTTGGTGCAGGGTTGACCGGTTGTCGGGGCAGGCGTCGCTCCAGCGTTTGCGTGTCATCGCGGCTTTGGCGCCGCGCATCGGATCGATGTCGGACACGGACCAGTCCGAAGAAAAGGCGATCGGCACCCCGTCGGCCCGAAGGCGGGCAAGCGGAAAGGCGTAGGGCCAGCGCGCTTCGCCGACATTTCCGCACCAAGGTTCCAACGGAAAATCCATCGCGCCGGGCGGATGGGGCGGCTGCATAGATGCGATGACGCCGAGGTCCTTAAAGCGGTGCAGGTCGTCGGGATGGGCCAGTTCGATGTGTTCGATCCGGTGGCGGCTGTCGCGCGGGCCGTTGGCGTTACGGGCGGCTTCATACCCGTCCAGCACCCGCCGAACAGCCGCGTCGCCGATGGCATGAACGCTGATCTGCAGGCCGCGTGCGTCGGCGTCGACACAGGCCGCATTGAACCGTTCGGCGCTATGCAACGGATCGCCGCGCCATCCGGGCCGACCGGCATAGTCGTCAATCAAGGCGCCGGTGCCAGAATCGATGACTCCGTCCATGAACATCTTTACCCGACCTGACCTCAGCCGGTCCGAGCGGTAGTCCGCGTGCATCCGGCTTGCCTCTTTCAGCATCGACAGGGGCATTTCCGGCGTCAGGTGAAAAGGAACCTCGACCCGAGCGGTCAGTTCTCCGCGGTCTTCTAGCGTGCGCAACAGGTCAAGCTGGTAGAAATTGCCGTCCATGTTGTGGATGCTGGTGAACCCGAAAGAGGCGCAGTACTTTAGCCCTTCCCGCAGGACTTGGAGGTCATCGTCGCGCTGGGCGGCGGTCAGAGTCGGGTCGGGTTCCGCCCCGATCAACCCCAGCCTTTCGCGGCCGCCGGACGTGCGCAGCTGCATCACGGGATCATAGGCGGAAAACTCGCAAAGTTCGCCCGTGGCCGTGCCGTCAGCGGCCATCACGACCTCGTTCCCGACGGGCATGTCGCGCCCGTGCAACAGGCCCGCGCGATCCAGCGCGACCGTGTTTGCCCAAGCGGTGTGATGGTCCATCGCCATGACCAGAACGGGGCGATCCGGCAGGGCTTCGTCCAGCAGCTGTCGGGTGGTCGCTATGCCTTCGCCAAACAGCGCGTAGCCCGCGCCTTTGCACAACAACAAGCCCTCGGAGGGATTGGCGGCGGCATAGGCGCGAAGCTGGTCGCGAACAGCGGCAAGCCCGCTTACTCCGTCAAGTTGCAAGAGCCGCAGGCCGAAGGCGCCCGAAAACAGGTGCATATGGGATTCGACAAGTCCGGGAAGCACGGTGCAGCCGCCGGCATCGATCCTGCGGGTCCCGGGGCCAACCAGCCCAGCGATGTCATCCCTGCTGCCAATGGCAAGGATCCGTTGTCCCTGAATCGCAACTGCCTCGGCGCGGGGGTACTGCCCGTCCATTGTCAGGACACGGGCATTTTCGATCACGACGTCGGCAGGTGTCATAGTGGCCTCACTTGGTGCGGTCTGCGGGTTTCAGGGGCGGGGTCCGGCAAAAGTCATCGGTGAACAACAGGTTGGCCAGCGGCGAGAGCCGACCCCGAAGATCCGCCCTGTGCTGGGTCAGGGTCCGGTCGTCGTCTTTGAGAAATCTCAGGAAGGTCGCATTCCAGACGTCGTAGAAAATCTTTGCCAAAAGCTGCACGTCGGCTGCGGTCCCCGATCTGAGGCTTAGCTCATAGCGGTCAAGGAAACTGGCAACGACGTCGCCCAGTTGCGCGTCTATTGCCGCGTATTCGAAAGCAAGCGTGGTTTGCGGGTGCCGGATCGAGGCCGCCTCGGCATAGCGCCAGACGCGCTTGCTGGCGATATCCATGGTCCTGGTCGAGATGTCGACGAACATTTCGACCAGCTCAGCGCCAAAGTCGGCCCCCTCTGCCGTGGGGGTGCCGGACTGTCGGTTCTGAATTTCGTCCCGCGCCAGTTCTGCCCCTTCGGTGATCATCGCGATCAGGATACCGTCCTTGTTTCCGAAGTAGTTGAAGATGGTCGGAGTGGACACGCCCACGGCCTCGGCGATTTCGTCCATCGTCGTCGCCCTGATTCCCTTTTGGGTGAACAACACGCGAGAATGGCGAAGAATGCTCTCTCTTCGCTTTGCTTTCTTGCGGTCCCGCAGGCCGGAACCAAGTGATCTGGATGTAGAAGTGGTCACCTTCAATGCCGATCAGGGTTTATTCGTTAATCAATCAAAATTTTTATTGACCCAAAAATTATTGTCAATTCCAATACACGTGGCTGTGAACGACATTTTCCGAGCCCGCCGCTCGGTCCGTCGTGTTGGCCGTCGGGACAGTTAACCGGATCGGAGAGGAATTTATGGCCTCAGCAGGCGCATCAGCCCAACAGGACTTGGCGGTCGAAGCGGACCGCGTGTCCAAGGTCTTTGGCGGTAAGACAGAGGTCCGGGCATTGGATGACGTGTCGGTCGCGATACGCAGGAACGAATTCTTTACCCTTCTCGGCCCCTCGGGCTGCGGCAAGACGACCCTGCTAAGGATGATCGCGGGGTTCGAGCCTCCGACCAGCGGAACGATCCGGCTGGCGGGCAAGGACATCACCCATTTGCCGCCGAACAAGCGCCCCGTGAACACGGTGTTCCAGAACTATGCGTTGTTTCCCCACATGACGGTGGGCGGCAACATCGGCTTCGGTCTGGAAGAGTTGCGCAAGTCAAAGGCCGAGGTCGAGGCGCAGGTCGACAAGATGCTGCAACTGGTCCGGATGGAGTCGTTAAAGGCCCGCATGCCGTCGGCGCTGTCCGGCGGGCAGCAGCAGCGCGTCGCGCTGGCCCGTGCTTTGGCGCCGCATCCCGAGGTGCTTTTGCTGGACGAGCCGCTGAGCGCGCTTGACCTGAAGCTCCGCAAGGAAATGCAGACCGAACTGAAACGGCTGCAAAGCGAAACCGGCATCACCTTTATCTTTGTCACCCATGATCAGGAAGAGGCGCTGACCATGTCCGACCGCGTCGCTGTCATGAGCGAAGGACGGATCCTTCAGGTTGGCAGCCCAAAGGACATCTACATCAACCCCGTCAACCGCTTCGTCGCGGACTTTATCGGGGAAACCAATTTCCTGTCCGGCACGGTCGAAGGCAGTGCGGTCCGGATGTCATGGGGGGATGTGCTGGACGTCAAAACCGGTCGCCCCGCCGGCACCAAGGTCACGCTGGCCGTGCGCCCCGAACAGGTCCGCGTCGGCGTCGCGGGAAAGGACAGCGGAGCCGGGGCCACAGTGACCGAAGCCGTCTATTTCGGCACCGATACGCACCTTCATCTGGCGCTGGCGGACGGGACTCCGCTGGTGGCGCGCTTGCAGAACCCGCCTTCGGGCGACGATGGCCTTGGGGTCGGAGCCAAGGTCACGGTCCGGTTCGCTGACGGGGCCGTAAAGGCGCTGGAGGACTGAGATGAGCATGGACATGGACCGCAAACGCGCGCGCGACGGCTGGCTCCTGTCGGCGCCGGCGCTGGTCCTGCTGATACTCGCGGCGTCTGGGCCACTGTTGATCGTGGTGATCTACGCCTTTCTGACGCCCGGAGAATACTCTGGCATCGTATGGGACTTTTCCCTGAAAGCGTGGTTTCAGGTCCTGTTCGAGAGGGACATCTTTGATCAGACCGTCAGTTTCGCCGACGCCCATTTGACGATCTTCTGGCGGTCGGTCCGGCTGTCGCTGGTGACCACGTTGCTGACGTTTGTCTTTGGCTTCCCGACCGCGTGGTTCATCGCCACCCGCCCGCCGAACCAAAGGGCGATGTGGCTGTTTCTGATCACCATACCGTTCTGGACCAATCTGCTGATCCGGACCTTTGCGATCATGGAGGTGATCCGGCTTGACGGCATCCTGAACAACGCGCTGATGGGGATCGGACTGCTGAGCGAGCCCTTGCGGATCATGTACACCGATACGGCGGTGCTGATCGGGATGACCTATGTTTACCTGCCGCTGATGGTGCTGCCGCTGTTCGCGGCAATCGACCGGCTGGATTTCCGGTTGGTCGAGGCAGGCTACGACCTTTACGCCACCCGCTGGCAGGTGCTGCGCAGGATCATCCTGCCGATCATCAAACCGGGGATCATCGCGGGCTCGATTCTGGTCTTTGTGCCGTCGCTGGGGGCCTATGTCACGCCGCGCCTTTTGGGTGGCGGCAAGAAAATGATGATCGGCAACTTTATCGAACTGCAGTTCGGAGCAGGGCGGAACTGGCCGCTTGGCTCGGCTCTTTCGTTGATCCTTTTGCTGATCGTCGGCATCGCGCTGATTTTCTACGTGCGGGCCTCGACGCGGAGTGACGCCAATGGCTGAGCGGAAAAGACGCAGATTTTCCATCACCGCCCTTCCGGGGTTCTCGACTCTGGCGATCGTGACGTTTCTGGTGCTTTACGTGCCCATCGTCACGATGGTGGTCTATTCGTTCAACGCGTCGATGTCGGTCGCGGTCTGGGGCGGGTTTTCTCTCGAATGGTATGTCTACGCTTGGAACAACACCTTGGTCCAAGAGGCGACAGTCCGGTCGGTGATCATCGCGGTCTGCGCTTCGGGTATCGCGACGACGGTTGCGACGATGGCCGCTTTGGGGACCACGCGCCGTGGCCGTTACAAGGGCCAGACGATCATCTATCTGCTGATCAACCAGCCGCTGATGGTGCCTGAGATCGTGACCGCGGTCGCGCTGCTGATTGTCTTTGCCTCGATCAAGGTGGCGACAGGTTACACCGGACTGGCCTATCTGATCATCGCGCATTCCGCGTTCTGTATCCCCTTTGCCTATCTGCCCATCCGGGCCCGGTTGGAAGGCATGGACCTGACGCTCGAAATCGCGTCGGCGGACCTGTATGCATCGCCCTGGCGGGCATTCCGGCGGGTGACGTTGCCTTTGCTGGCTCCGGGGATCGCGGCAGGGGCCATGCTGGCTTTCGTTATCTCTTTGGATGACGTGATCATCACCGAATTCGTCAAATCCGCGGGGCAGGACACTCTGCCGACGTACATGCTGGGCCAATTGCGCCGCGCCGTCACACCAGAGGTCAACGCGATCTCGACGGCGCTTTTGGTGCTGACCGTCCTGCTGCTCACGCTCTTTTACCTATTAACCAGAAGGCGGGACTGACCCGTCCGAATTTCACCAGCAAGGAGACTCAGATGAAAAGACTACTCTTTACCACTACTGCTGCCGCTCTTGTCGCGGGGGCCGCTCATGCCGAGGGTGAACTGAACATCTTCAACTGGGGCAACTACACCAGCCCCGAACTGATCGCCAAGTTCGAAGAGATGTATGACGTCAAAGTCACCATCACCGACTACGATTCGAACACCACCGCGCTGACAAAGATCGAGGCGGGCGGACATGGCTTCGATATCGTCGTGCCCACCCATTCCTATGTGCCGATCTACATCGAAAAGGGGCTCTTGATGGAGACACGCCCCGACCAGATGGAAAACTTTGCCAACATGGACCCCAACTGGGTGGACGTCGATTGGGATCCGGGCCGTCACTATACCGTGCCGTGGCAGTGGGGCTCGACCGGCATCGCGGTGAACACCACCGCCTATAGCGGCGACATCAACACGTCGGCGATTTTCCTCGATCCGCCGGCAGAGCTTCAGGGACAGATCAACGTCGTCCCCGAAATGTCGGATATCATGGCGATGGCCGTTTACTATGTGGGCGGCACCGATGGGTGCACCGCCGACATGGACATCCTGCGCGCCGCTCGCGACGTGCTGGTGGCGGCAAAGCCGTCTTGGCTGTCGATGGACTATGGCACCACGGACAAGCTGTCGTCGGGTGAGTGGGTCGCCAGTGTGAACTGGAACGGATCGACATTCCGCGCACGTCTGGCCAATCCCGATGTCCAGTACGGCTATCCTGTCGAAGGCTATCCGCTGTGGATGGATTCGGTCGGGGTTCTGGCAGACGCCACCAACGTGGAAAACGCCAAGCTGTTCCAGAACTTTATCATGGACCCCGAAAACGCGGCGATGATCTCTGCCTTTGCGCGTTATTCGAACGGTATCGCGGGCTCTGACGCCTTTATGCCCGCCGATATGCAGACCGCACCGGAAATCAACCCGCCCGCAGAGCTTGCTGCGGCTGGTCGGTTCTCTCCGGCCTGTCCGAAAGAGGTTCAGGACATTCACACCGCCATCTGGACCGAGCTTCAGAAATAAGTCTGGCGGACCAACATTCGGGGGCGGGAAACCGCCCCCGTTTCCCTTTGAGCGACCGTATCGGAGGACCGCATGGATCTGGATCTTTGCTATATCAGCGCGGACGAAGCCGTCGCACGGTTTGCCGATAAAACGCTGTCGCCCGTTGACCTCATGGCCGCGACGATCGCCCGCGCCGAAGAGGTGCAGGATCACCTGAAGCCATTCACCTTTACCCATTACGACGAAGCGATGGATGCCGCGAAAGCCGCCGAGGCGCGCTATGCGAAGGGGACTCCGATGGGGCCGCTGGACGGGCTGCCGATCGGGGTCAAGGACGAGAACATGATCGCGGGAAAGCCGACCTCGAACGGGTCGCTGATCCTGAAGGATTTCATCGCCGACACCACCTCTGTTAACAACGAACGTATTCTGGCCGCAGGCGGGATCGTTCACGCGCGCACAGCCACGCCAGAGTTTTCCTGCGCGGGCTATACGTGGTCCGACATGTGGGGCATCACCCGCAACCCATGGAATCCGGACCTGACACCGGGCGGGTCTTCGGGCGGATCGGGCGTTTCACTTGCCGTCGGGTCGTCGACCATTTGCACAGGGTCTGACATTGGCGGCTCGATCCGGATTCCGTCCTCTGCCTGTGGTGTCGTGGGCTTTAAGCCGCCCTACGGCCGCAATCCTGACGACCCTCCGTTCAATCTTGATTTCTATAGTCACACCGGCCCGATGGCGCGCACTGTCCGTGACGCGATCCGGTTGCAGAATGTCATGTGCGGACCGTCCCCCCGCGACATCGCGACACTTCGACCGAAGCTGGTCCTGCCCACCGACTATGCACCGATCAAGGGCTGGAAGATCGCCTATTCCCCCGACCTGAGCTTTTTCGAGGTCGACCCCGAGGTGCGCCGCAACACCGAAGCCGCGTTGGATGTGTTTCGCGATCTTGGCGCGACGGTCGAAGAGGTCGATCTGGGCTGGCGCGAAGACATGTTGGACGCGGCGATGGTCTATCTGGACCACGTCTTTGGCGGGGCCCTTGCCCCGATGTTGCCCGAGCACGGGGATAAGATGACAGGTTATTGCCGGTCCCTGTGCGAAAAGGGTTCGGCCCATACCGCCGAGGAATACGTTGCTTCGCTAGAGGTGGCCGCAGAGATGTATCAAACGCTTGGGCCGATCCTCGAGCAATATAATGTGCTGGTCTGCCCGACCAACGCGACCACCGATGTGCCTGCCGACTTTGACCAGTCGACGGATAAGGTCACGATCAACGGGCGGGACGTAAACCCGTTTCTGGGTTGGGTCATGACGACGCCGTTCAACACGCTCAGCCGCTGTCCGGTGATCTCTGTGCCGTCCGGTTTCAGTTCCAACGGCGTGCCCACCGGACTGCAGATCGTCGGACGGACCTATTGCGACGGCGATGTCTTTCAGGCGGCTCTGGCCTATGAGACGGCGCTGGGCGGCTGGTTTGGCAGCACCGCAAGCAGACCGCTCCTGCACCGGTCCTAAGCGTTCGGGCCTTTGGCGCATTGGCCGCGACAAGCCGCAAATTTCCCGCCGCCGCTTGTAAATCGGGATTGCGCATTTTCGCCTTTCAGCGACATTGAAGCGCCAGATGCCTGCCGCCGGTCCGGCGACAATATTCCTGACCCGAGGGTAATATGACAAACAAGACACCGCCGCTGGATCACCTGCGCAAAGCGCCCTTTCATCTGGATCAGGCGGGTATCGACTGGGTTCAGGCAAAGTTCACGGCGCTGGACCGCGATCTGGACCGCAAGCTGGCACAGCTTTTCGTATTGGGCCTGCACGGACCCGCGCCGGTCTGGGGCGACAAAATCCGCGATCTGGCTCCTGCGGGCGTGACGCGGTTCTTTGCCTCTGACGCTCGGCAAGAGATGGAGCTGCTGGACCGCATCCAGTCCGAGGCAGAGGTGCCGATGTTTGTCTCTGCCGACCTAGAGGGGTCGCGGATGTCGTTCAGTTTCGGCACTCAGGTTCCCAACCCCTTGGCCTTGGCGGCCGTGGACGACGTGGACCTGACGCGGCGGGTCAATGACGTTCTGGCGGTAGAGGCCGTCGCCGTCGGCACCAATTGGTCGTTCACACCTGTCGTCGACATCAACGCAGCCTTCCGGTCGGCCATTGTCGCCACCCGAGGCTTCGGGTCGGATCCGGCGACGATCGCGCGCCATGCGATGGCCCAGATCGACGTGTTTCAGTCGCGCGGGATTGCTTGCTGCCTGAAACACTGGCCGGGCGAAGGCTATGACGACCGCGACCAGCATCTGGTCACGACGGTCAACCCGTTGTCGGTCGACGACTGGAATGCGACCTTTGGGGCGCTCTACCGCGAAGGCATCGGCCGCGATGTGCTGTCGGTCATGTCGGCCCATATCGCCTTTCCGGCCTATGTCCGGCAGGCCAAGCCGGATGCAACGCTGGACGAGGCCTATTGCCCCGCCTCGCTGTCCCCGATCCTGACCCAGCAGCTTTTGCGGGACGAACTTGGGTTCAACGGGCTGATCGTTTCGGACGCTTCTGAAATGGCGGGCGCCACTTCGGTCATGTCGGCACGGGAGGCCAAGGTGCAGATGCTGCGGGCGGGCTGCGATATCATCCTGTTTACCGGCGACATGCCGGGGGATATCGCTGCGATCCGGACCGCGTTGTCCGACGGAAGCCTGAGCATGGACCGGATCGACGACGCGCTGGTCCGCGGGCTTGGGCTGAAGGCCGCACTTGGTCTGCATCTTCGTCGCCCCGAACCCGTCGCGGATCGTTTGTCCCGACTGTCCACGCCCCAATCGGCGGCCACCGCGCAAGAGTCCTTTGCCCGCGCGCCGACACTGGAAAAGGACATCGGCGATCTGTTCCCGATTTCACCCCAGCGCACTCGGCGCATCCTGATCCTGA
>JALQXR010000008.1:16547-32048 GCA_023263105.1 Marivivens sp.
TGCCGCTCCAAACCGAAGAGCCCATGCCGCTGGTCCTGCCCGACCTGCTGCGCGACCGAGGGTTCGACGTGACCGTCTATGCCAAAGGCACGCCGTTCGAGCCCGCGTCCTTTGACCTAGTTCTATATGTGATGGCCGAAGAGACCTTGCTGACGCGCAGCCATATCTTCCTAGACTGGGCGCGGTTGATGGGGGACTTTCGGGTTGCGATGAAGCGCAGCTGGCCCGACACACCGACCGCGCTCGTGTCGTTCGGGTTTCCGTATTACCTGTACGACGCCCCGCGGATGCCCGCGATGATCAACGCCTACTGCACCTCTGACGAAATGCAAAAAGCGGTGGTGGACTGCATGGTCGGCGACGTGCCCTTTAACCCCCGCAGCCCCGTCGACGCCTTCTGCGGACAAGAGGACGCAAGACTCTAGGCCCCTGCGACCGCGCGCCGGACGGGCCGCAAAGTGATTCCTATTGCTGCAACGGCGCAGGCAAAAACCTGTCGAACCTGCGCGGCGGGACAGCCGTTGCCCCTTTGATCAACCCAAAACCGCTACCCATTTGGATAGAGCGATGTTCCGTCTGCTCCATAAAGGTGCGATCGGGACCGCTCTGCTCCAATAGAATGTCAAAGGTATCCACCCGCTAGCAGGACAGGAAAACGGGTTTTCTTCAGATTGAGGTCATCAAATCGGGAGAAGCTGAATGTCCGCACAGTTCAAAATGACCACGCTCAAGACCGCCGCCGCCGTTCGTATCGGCAAGCGCGCCACCCTGACTCTGGTCGTGCCCTGCTACAACGAATCGCAGCGCCTGCAGCGTGACGAATTCATCTCTTTCGTCGACAACATGCCCCGCGTCGATGTGCTGTTCGTGAACGACGGATCCAAGGACAACACTCTGGACGTTCTCAACGGCCTTGCCGCAGAACGCCCCGGCCGGATCTCGGTTCTTGATATGCCGCAGAACGGTGGCAAAGCCGAAGCCGTGCGCGCCGGTCTGGCCCATGCACTGGCCAGCGGTGTCCAGATGGTCGCCTACTGGGATGCCGACCTTGCTACCCCGCTGTTCCTTGTCGAGGATTTCCTGCGTGTGGCAGAGCGTGACAGCAAGATCGAAGTGATCTTTGGATCGCGCCGCCGGATGCTGGGTCACAAAGTGTCCCGCACCCTGCACCGCCGTATCGTTTCGACCATCTGTGCGAACCTTGCACGTATGGCCATCGGAATGCCGATCGCAGACACCCAGTGCGGTGCCAAGCTGCTGCGCAACACCCCCGCCGTTGCCGCCGCGGTTCAGGAAAAGTTCACCGCCGGATGGCTGTTCGACGTCGAGCTGTTCGCTCGTATCGCCCGTCACGGCAACCGCGAAGACCATTGCTTCTACGAACAGCCGCTGAGCGAGTGGACCGAAATCCCGGGGTCCAAGGTATCGACTTCCGCTATCGTCAAAAGCGGCCTGCGCATGGTACGGTTGATTGCTGAGCTGCGCCTGTCGCGTGGTGCCAAGGCCGCAGTTGCAGCGACCGTTCCTGCCCACCCCTTCGCGAAGGTTGCCTGATCTAATGACCGTTGCCAGCAATCGTCGAGCAGCTCTTTCGCGGACGTTTTCGCTGGCAGCTATCGGGGCGCTGATTGCGACCCCCGCGATGGCCATCTTTCTGGCGACCAATCTCGCCAACGCAGGAAACCTCGCGTTCAACATGATTTTCAGTCGGCTGCTGACTCCGTCGCAGTTCCACGACCTTGCCGTTGTTCTGACCCTGATGCTGGGCGTCATGTCCGTGCTGGGCGCAGCCCAAATGGCGGTGTCGCAGATGGCCGCGCGCGGGCTCGGGCAAGAACCGACTCTGGCCGCCCTCCCGCGGCTCAACCTTATCTTTTTCGGGATTCTGTGCCTGATGGTCCCGTTTCTGGTGCCCGCATCGATGTCAAATTCGGTGACTGGCGCACTTGGCATTGAATCCGGTGCTTTGTTGCCCGTTCTGCTGTTTGCCCTGCCGGTCACCGCGCCGCTGTCGCTGGCCCGAGGTGCGGCTTTGGGCATCGTTTCGGTTCGCGGCATGGTGCTGTCGGCCAACCTTGAAATGATTGTCCGCCTGATCGGAGCCATCGTCGCATGGCAGTTGGGGCTTGGGATGGCGGGTATCTCTGGCGCGCTGGTTCTGTCGGTCATCGCCGGTTGGTTGCCGGTGCGCGGGGCGATCCGTAAATCCATCGGCCCGAAGTCCGCTCCGGCCCCGCTGTCGCCGCTGTTGAAGCGCCTTTTGCTTCTGTGCTGGCCCTTTGCCCTTCTCCAGCTTGCCCAAGTCGGACATCTGGACGTCGACCTGCTGATTTCGGCGTCAGTCCTGTCCAAGTCCGATGCGGGTCTGGTTGCAGGTCTGTCGTTGATCCAGCGCCTTCAGTTCTTTGCCTGCTTTGGTCTTGCCGGAATCCTCTTGCCCACCGTGACCGCCGCCGCCCGTGATGGTCGTCCGGTGCTGCGACCGGCGATGCCTGTGTTCGCCCTGGTGCTGGGAACGGGTGCTGCCCTGTTTGTTGCGGCGATCCTGATCCCCGAGCAGGTCGTGACCCTGATTGCGGGTCCCGCCTATGCGGGCGCGGCACCCCAGTTGTTGTTCAGCGTGTCGGCTGCCTTTGCCTTTACCGGCAGCTATCTGCTGGCCACCATGCTTGCCGCACTTGGCGATCGCCGTGGCGTCGCGCTGGTTGTCATTGCTCTGCCGATTTCGGTCACCGCGCTGTGGATCGGCGGACAGTCCGGTGGCTTGAACGGCATGATCGGCACAAAGGCCATCGCCCAGTTGATCCTTCTTGTGGGTTCGTTGCTGCTGACCTCTCGCGTGTTGGTCAAGCGCGCGTCCTAAGACCGCAGCCCGTTGCAGCCAAGTCGCCCCGTCACGCGACGATGATTTTCGTGCTCCAAACCTTGCACAGCGTCTGCAGCGCAGCGGTTGGCGTCGTGTCGGTAAAGAAGCTGTCGATCGACGACATCGAGTCGATCCGCGCGGGTGCCCTGCGGATGAATTTCGTACCATCAGCGACAAGGAATTTCTGACGCGCCTGCTGAAGGATGGCTTGGCTGACCTCGACCTCTTGCAGGTCAAAGTCCAGCATCTCGCCGCCCTGATCCAGAGCCGAACAACCGATCACCGCGATGTCGAAACGGAACTTTCGGATGGTTTCGGCGGCCAGAGGTCCGACCAGCCCCCCGTCCCGAGCGCGCAGAGTCCCCCCCGTCAGAACGACCCTTGCGTCCGGCGCTTCGGCCAGAATGGCAGCTACATTGATGTTGTTGGTGACCACAAGCAGGTTCTTGTGGCTGGTCAGGGCGCGGGCGACGGCCTCGGTGGTGGAGCCGATATTCAACACGACCGAAGCGCCGTCGGGGATCGCCCGCGCACAGGCCGCGGCCAGCCGCGCCTTGCCTTCGCGGGCCATGTCGCGGCGCTGTTCATAGGCGATGTTGGTGGTCCCCGATGGCAGGATCGCACCACCATGGACACGGTCCAGCTTGCCCGCGTCAGCCAGATCCGACAGGTCACGGCGGATGGTCTGAAGCGTCACGCCAAAGTGCGCCGCCAGTCCTTCCACGGTGACTTTGCCGTCTCGGCGCGCAAGTTCGAGTATTTCGGGATAGCGGATGGTTTGTGACATGCTGCGTTCCTTTGGCGCGAGTTAGACCCATACGCAGCGGAAGTGCAACAAATTCGCGTAAAAACGAAAAAAAACGAACATCAGTATTTGCCTTTTTGCGCGCGCGGCGTCAGGTATCTGGCGACGATACGACTCGGCACGACCAAAGGCAGCAAAGGACCATCCGCTTGGACGACGACATCTACGATCTCTTGATCATTGGCGGTGGTATCAACGGCTGCGGCATCGCGCGGGACGCGGCGGGGCGGGGCTATCGTGTTGCTCTTTGCGAACAGGGGGACCTTGCGTCGGCCACCTCGTCTGCCTCGACAAAGCTGTTTCACGGCGGGCTGCGCTATCTGGAGTATTTCGAATTCCGGTTGGTCCGCGAAGCGCTGATCGAACGCGAAACATTGCTGCGGGCCATGCCTCATATCTGTTGGCCCATGCGGTTCGTGCTGCCCTATCACGCGGATCAAAGATTTGAATCCGACACGCCCACATCGCGGCTTTTGTCGCGGGTCATGCCATGGATGAAGGGCAGGCGCCCTGCGTGGCTGATCCGGCTCGGGCTGTTTTTGTACGACACTATGGGCGGGCGCAAAATCCTGCCTGCGACGCGGACTCTGGACCTGTCGACCGCGCCCGAAGGCGGGCCGTTGCAGGACAAATACCGCCGCGCCTATGAATACTCTGACTGCTGGATCGAGGATTCACGGTTGGTCGTGCTAAACGCACGCGACGCGCAGGACAGGGGGGCCACGGTGCTGACGCGGTCAAAAGTGACCTCGGCGGTCCAGGAAGGCGGACTTTGGCGCGTGACCGTCGACACCTCTGACGGCCCACGGGTGATGACAGCGCGGATGCTGGTGAACGCGGCGGGGCCTTGGGTCGGCTCGGTTATTCAGGGCACATTACGGCTGAATTCGCGCGACGGAGTGCGGCTGGTCCGCGGCTCGCATATTGTGACGCGCAGGCTCTTTGACCACGATAAATGCTATTTCTTTCAAGGCACTGACGGACGCATTATCTTTGCCATTCCCTATGAGACCGACTTTACCCTGATCGGAACCACAGACGCCGAACACCCCGATCCCGATGCCCCGCCGCACTGCACCACGTCCGAAAAGGACTATCTTTGCCGCTTTGCGTCAGAGTATTTCCGGCAGCCCGTAACGGCAGATCAGGTGATCTGGAGCTACTCCGGTGTCCGCCCGCTGTTCAACGACGGGGCCAGTTCGGCCTCGGCGGCGACGCGGGACTACACGCTAAAGATCGACCGCAGCGCCGGAGCGCCGGTGCTTAATATTTTCGGTGGCAAGATCACGACCTACCGCAGGCTTGCTGAAAGCGCGCTAAAAAAGATCGGCGCGACGATTGGCGAACGCGGGGCACCGTGGACCGCCGGGCGGTCGTTGCCGGGCGGGGATTTCGCGGTGGACGGCGTCGAGCCGCTGATCGCGAAAATGCTGCGGGACTATCGCTTTTTGACCGAGCGGTGGGCGCGTCGGCTGGTGCGGGCCTATGGCACCGAAGCCGCGGTGATTCTGGGTAAGGCGACCTCTGCTGAGGATCTGGGCCAAGCCTTTGGCGCGACCCTGACAGAGCGCGAAGTCACATGGCTGATGGACCGCGAATTCGCGCGCACCGCCGAAGACGTCGTGTGGCGGCGAAACAGGCTTGGTCTGCGGCTGGATGCCGAAGAAATCGCGGCACTGGACCGTTGGATGAAAGCGCGTCAGGACCGGCGCAGCGTATCGCCGTAGTCAAGCGTCGGAGACAGTTCGACGACCTCTTTATCCTCGGATTCAGGCGCGTCCTGACGTTCCGCAATGATCCGCGCGGCGCGTTGTCCGATTTCGCGGCGGCAGGCGTCCATCGTGGCCAAGCGGCGGGGCAGACCGTCAAGCAGCTCGACCCCGTTAAAGCCGGCCAATCCGATCTGACCGGGAATGTCGACCCCTGCCTCCAGCAGGTACAGCAGGCCGCCAGCACCGATCATGTCGTTGGAATAATAAAGGAAATCAAGATCGGGCGTGCGCGTCATCATGGCTTCGGTCATTTCGCGACCTTTGGCCAGAGCGGAGCCACCGGAATAGAATTCCTGATCCGAGATCTCGATCCCGGCCTTTGCCAGCGTGCGCGTAAACCCTTCGAACCGTTTGCGGGCGCGGTGGTCCAGCGGCATCTTTGTGCCCATAAACCCGATCTTGCGGTATCCGGCTTCAAGGATCGCCTCGGCCATCTTGCGACCGGCGCGGCGGTGGGAAATGCCGACGCAGGCATCCACAGGTTCACCGTCGACATCCATGATCTCGACCACGGGGCATCCGGCCTGAGCCAGCATGGCGCGGCTGGCGTCAGAGTGCTCTAGTCCCGCGATGATCACACCGGACGGGCGCCAGCTGAGCATCTCGAACAGGACCTTTTCTTCCTTCTCGGGCAGATAGTCCGTGGACCCGACAACCGGCTGCAGCGAGGTGCCTTCCAGCACGTCCGAAATACCTGCCAGAACCTCTGGAAAGACCATGTTGCCCAGCGACGGGATAATCACCGCGACCAGATTGACCCGCTGCGACGCCAGAGCCCCGGCGATCTTGTTCGGCACATAGCCCAGACTTTTCGCTGCTGCCTGAACCTTGGCGCGTGTGGCTTCACTGACATCGCCTTTGTTGCGAAGAACACGGCTGACCGTCATTTCGCTAACACCAGAGGCTTCGGACACATCCCTCAGCGTGAGAGGGCGTTTAGTTGGGCTTTTCAATTGGGCAAGTCCTGTCTTGGGTCCTTGGGTCAGATTAGACCTGATTGCTTGTCGGTTCCAAGCCCTTTGAGGCGCGCACATTGACGCCCCAGTCAAACCACGGCATTCAAGGGTCGCGTGACCTCGTGGCTCAATTGGATAGAGCAGCCCCCTCCTAAGGGGCAGGTTGCAGGTTCGAATCCTGCCGGGGTCACCAAATTGCCCGAATTCATGCGTTGATTTGCCAAAGTCACCCCTTAGCAAAACACTAATGGCACCGGTCTACGGGTGCCGCGTGGGGTATGAGTGATGCAAGATCTGGTTCAAATTTCGGCTATGTCAGCCTTTGTCATCCTAAGCGCTTGGGAGCTTGGCGGGTTGGCCGGTTTCGGTGGCGATAACGGCACCGCAGAGGATGACGGCGACGATGAAGCCGCGTTTGACGACGATAGCCACGGCGCGATCGAACCCTTGGACGACCTTTTGGACGGGCCTGCGGTGACGCTTGATGTTCCGTCTTACAGCGGGGCGATGACCCGTCTGCTGGATTTTGACCCGGAAAGCGACGGGATCGAAATCGAATACCATCCCCAATACGACGCTGCGACCGGCGACGAGATCATGCCAACCATCGACGTGGTCTATTCGGGCGAAGCGAACGCCACCGCGGTCATCTTTAATGGTGAGCCTTGGGTCGAGCTTCCGGGTGAAGTGAACATGTCCGCCGAGGATGTGATCCTGACGCCGTTGGCTGTCGCCGCCTGATAAGGTCCGATCAATAGCGCAGGTAATAGTCGCCCGCGGTGTCGCGTCGGGACGGCAAGCCGCTTTCGTCAAAAACCTCTAGGACTGTCAGCAACAGCCAGCCGTCTGACGCCAGCCTTTGGGCCAGTTGCGACGCGGCGTTTTCCGCAGTGCAGTCGCCTTGGACTTCGGCCACGCCATAGTGCAGCCGAAGCGGATTGTCCTGTTTGGCCTTATAGTCTGCATAGCAGCCCGCCTGCGCCATCGTCGCCGATGCGAGGAGCGTGAGGCCCGAAAAGAGAAGGGGAAGGAGGCGGTTGTTCATGATGGTCAGAGCAAAGCAAACTCGGGCCCGTTATTCAATAACGTCTGACACATATATCCGGCTATCGGGTAACCGTCCGACCGATATTGTTTGACGACGCAGGACCCGGCCAAGGTTCGGTCAGTACAAACGGGCACCTGTCCCGTGCCAACCGGACCTGAAAGGACATCCCATGAAAAAGCAACTGCTCGCCGGACTATTGTCTGTGTCGGTCGCGCTGTTCGGAGTATCGGCAACCCCCGCCATGGCGGACCGGAATGACGATCTGGCAAAGGTCATCCTTGGGATTGCGGCGGTCGCGATTATCGGATCGGCCATCCAGAACAACCGAGGCGGAGCCCAGCCTGCTCCGGTTCCCAACCCCCATACCATTCCCGCCCGCGCCCGTGTCCTGCCCTCGGCCTGTTTGCAGGACGTGCGGACCCGTGACGGGTCAACCGTCATCCTTGGGGTGGAATGTCTGTCGCGTAGCTATCGCTACGCCCATCTTCTGCCGGAGTCCTGCGAAGTCGATCTGCGGACCCGTCGGCGCGAATGGGTGACCGGCTTTGATCCCCGCTGTTTGCGGCGCGAAGGGTTCCGGCTGGACTACGACTACTAGGACGAGCAGAGGCACGGTCGCTGTCCCTGACCCGTGCCAGACTGGCGGACGAGGACTGGACATCGCCTCGTTCGCCAATTTTTTGCTTGCGAGGCTCCGCCGCGTCTGGTGTCTGGCCCCATGATACAGACAGGCCCCGATTTTTCCTATGAGACCGATCTTTTCGCCCGTGGACTGACGCGGGTGGCGGGCGTGGACGAAGTCGGGCGCGGACCGCTGGCCGGTCCTGTCGTGGCGGCGGCCGTCGTGCTGGATCCGGCCCGAATTCCCGATGGCCTGAACGACAGCAAGAAACTGACCGCGAAACGGCGCGCCGCGCTGGCCGAAGAGCTCTGGCAAGTCGCAGAAATATCCATTGCCCGCGCCTCGGTCCAAGAGATCGACGAACACAACATCCTGCGCGCCAGCCACATCGCGATGGTGCGGGCGATAGAGGGCCTGTCGACCGCTCCGCATCATGTGCTGATCGACGGCAACCTGTTGCCGCGCGGCCTGACCCTTCCGGCTGATCCGGTGATCAAAGGTGACGGTCGATCCTTGTCGATCGCGGCGGCGTCCATCGTGGCCAAAGTTGCCCGCGACACAGAGATGGAGTCTTTAGCGCAACAGTTCCCCGGATATGGCTGGGACCGGAACGCCGGATACCCGTCAAAGCAGCATCTTGAGGCGCTTCAAAGTCTTGGTGTGACCCCTCACCATAGGCGTTCGTTCCGGCCGGTGCACAACATATTGTATCAAGAATAAAACGTAACCTATTGATTCAAAAAAACTTTTGACAGCGAATCGCCTCTGAATCATCTTGGTCATCAATCAAGAGCGGGAAACCCGCCGGATTAAGAGGCAGAAAATGACGACCAAAACCAAGACAAAGGGCGCTAAGGCGCTCCCGCTGAATTCGATTCTGGACGGTGACTGCATCGAGGTCATGAACAGCTTGCCCGAGGCATCTGTCGATTTGATCTTTGCCGATCCGCCCTACAACCTGCAGCTTCGCGGCGACCTGCATCGCCCCGACAATTCCCGCGTGGACGCTGTGGACGACCATTGGGACCAGTTTTCGTCCTTTGCCGTCTATGACCAGTTCACCCGCGACTGGCTGGCGGCGGCGCGTCGGCTGTTGAAGCCCAACGGCGCTATCTGGGTGATCGGCTCTTACCACAACGTGTTCCGCATGGGGGCAGAGCTTCAGAACCAGGGGTTCTGGATCCTGAACGATGTCGTTTGGCGCAAATCCAACCCGATGCCGAATTTCCGCGGCAAACGTCTGACCAACGCGCATGAAACGTTGATCTGGGCGTCGAAGCAGGAAGCCAGCAAATACACGTTCAACTATGAGGCGCTGAAAGCCCTGAACGAAGGCGTTCAGATGCGATCGGACTGGGTCATTCCCATCTGCACCGGCCACGAGCGGCTCAAGGATGACAACGGCGAAAAAGCCCATCCGACCCAAAAGCCCGAAGCCCTGCTGCATCGCGTGATGATCGCCACGACCAACCCTGGCGATGTTGTGCTGGACCCGTTCTTTGGCACCGGCACCACCGGCGCTGTCGCCAAAATGCTGGGTCGTGAATTCATCGGCATCGAACGCGAAGAAGCCTACCGCAAGGTCGCGAAAGAGCGGATCGACAACATCCGCAAGTTCGACAAGGAAGCGCTGGAGGTTTCAATCTCGAAGCGGGCCGAGCCGCGCGTGGCGTTCGGTGTGCTGGTCGAACGCGGCATGCTGCGTCCGGGAGAAGAGCTATGGAGCGTCAACGGCCGCCACAAGGCAAAGGTCCGTGCGGACGGCACTCTGGTCGGCTCTGACGTCAAGGGCTCGATCCATCAGGTCGGCGCCCATCTGGAAAACGCGCCCAGCTGCAACGGCTGGACCTATTGGCACTACAAACGTGACGGCCAACGGGTTCCGATCGATCTGCTGCGTCAGCAGATCAGGGCCGAAATGCGGGAACACTGATCCCGTAGCCCCTTCTGTTTCAAAGGTTTACCGCCGGTGCCTGTGGCTTGACCGCGGCACAAACTTGCCCCGCCTTCACCGGCGGGGCTTTTTTAGCGCGGGTAGGGGTTGCTGGCCGTTTTATAGGGCTGCCAGTCGGTGATCTCGGGGTAATACATCGACCGCCACTGGCGCACGCGCGGGTTCATCAGTCTCCGCCACAGCGACGGGATCGCAGCGACAAAAACGATCAACGGATAGCCTGCGGGCAGCAAAGGCGCTTCGTGCGGCTGATAGGTCTGCAGCAGCGGATACCGCCGGTCGGGGCGGTAGTGGTGATCCGAATGGCGCTGCAGATTGATCAGCAGCCAGTTCGACACCCGATAGTCTGCGTTCCATGAATGATGCGGTCTGACGGGTTCGTATTTGCCGTCGCCCAGATGTTTGCGGGTCAGCCCGTAGTGTTCGATGTAGTTCGTCAGCTCCAGATAGAAGACCGCCGTAAATGCGGCCGTTGCGAACATCCAAAGCCCCAGCCAGCCTCCCAGAGCAAAGGCCGCGACGGTGAACCCCAGTTCCAGCGCCCAATAGCGCCAGAACGGGTTGGTGCGGTGGTGCCACGGCAGGTTCTTACGTGCGAGCATCGCCTTTTCGGCGCGGAACGCGGAAATGAGGCTCTGCCATAGCACCCGTACGAAAAAGCGGTAAAAGCCTTCGCCGTAGCGCGCGGTCACCGGATCGCGCGGCGTGCCGATATAGCGGTGGTGGACTTGCAGATGCTCGGACCGGAAATGCCCGTAAAGCACCATCGACATCAGGACGTCACCCAGCCAGCGTTCCAACCGGTTGCGCTGGTGCATCAGTTCGTGGGCGTAAACGATCCCGACCGCGCCGCTGATGAATCCCAGCCCGATGGACAAGGCCCAGATTTCCAACAGGGACAAATGGCCGGCGCGGGCCACATGCCAGATCGAGCCGAACAGCATGACCGCCTGCAGGGCTGGCCAGATCATGGTGATCATCCGGTGCCAAAGCAGCGCATCGTCACCCGTTTCAATATCCGCGTTCTTGTCGTCGCGTCCGGCCATCAGGTCGATGATCACGAACAACAGCGATGCCCCAAGAGGCAGGCTGAGCAGGAACCAACCGCCTTGGGTCGCCGCAAGGTAGGCCAGCGGCAAAAGCCCCAGAGAAATCCAGAACGGCAGAGCGGCAGGAACGGCGCGGGAAGACATGTCAGGCTCCAATCAGTTTGAGCGATCCTAGACCCATGCAGAGCCTCTGTTCAAACGCGACGATGGGTCACAAAGGCCAGATCGTGCACCTTTCGCATCGCCGTGGGCAGGGCGGCGGGGCTGTAGTCGGCGCGCTCGACGAAATCGCCTCGGGTCGGGGTGCGGTCCATTGGCACGGTCGCGGTCAGAATCGTCAGGCGCAGGTGGAAATGCGTAAAGGTGTGGCGCGCCTCGGCGCCCAGATCTTTCCACTCGGCGCGAATCGGAGGGGCGGGCTCTGGCGTCTTTTCGGACCATTCGGTGCCGGGCCAACCCAGCATCCCGCCCAGCAAGCCGCTGTCGGGGCGGCGTTCCAGCAGCACGGCTCCATCGATCCGCCGGACGACATAGGCGATCCCAAAGCGGACCGGCTTTGCCTTTTTGGGGGATTTGGCGGGTAGCGCTGCGGCGGTGCCTTCGACCCGCGCCACACAGCGCGACCGCCACGGACAGATGCCGCAGGCGGGGTTGCGCGGGGTGCAGATCGTCGCCCCAAGGTCCATCACGGCTTGCGCATAGTCTCCGGGGCGGGTGTCGGGCGTGAACGCCTCGGCCAGCGCGGTAAGCTCTGGTTTTGCGGCGGGCAGAGGCGTTGCCACGTTATGCAGCCGCGCCATCACGCGCTCTACGTTGCCGTCAACCACGGTCGCAGGCTCGTCGTAGGCAATCGCTGCAACCGCCGAGGCCGTATAGGGCCCGATTCCCGGCAACGTCAGCAGCGCGTCGCGGGTGGTGGGGAAAACTCCGCCGTGATCGGCCACGACCGCGCGGGCGCATTTCAACAGGTTTCGGGCCCGAGCGTAGTAGCCCAGCCCCGCCCATTCGGCCATGACGTCGGCATCCTCGGACCCTGCCAGCGCGGCGACGGTGGGCCATCGGTCGGTAAACCGGCGAAAATAATCCCGAACCGCAGCGACAGTGGTCTGTTGCAGCATCACTTCGGACAGCCAGACGCGGTAAGGGTCGGGGCGAACGCCCTCTTTCCGGTCCCGAGGCGGCACGCGCCACGGCATCACGCGGGCATGGCGGTCGTACCACTCCAGCAGCTCTGCGCTTGGGCTGTCGTCACGCAATCGTTTAACTCCTTGGTCGGGATTTGCTGGCGCTTGCTCTCCGGCTCACTAGAATAGAGCGCGATGAGCAAAACACCACGCCACACCGGAACCACACGCGGGTTTTCCCGAGCTTCGGGCCTGATGCAAGCGGACATTCGCAAGGCAACCGAAAAACGTGGCTTTGCCGAAACCCGCCTGCTGACCCACTGGGCCGAAGTCGCCGGTCCCGACATCGCAGCCATCGCCCGTCCGGTCGAGGTCAGTTTTGCCCGCGACGGCATTGGCGCGACTCTTGTGCTTTTGACCACCGGACCGCAGGCGCCGATGCTGGAAATGCAAAAGGATGCGATCCGCGCGCGGGTGAATTCCTGTTATGGTTACAACGCGATTTCGCGGGTCCGCATCACCCAGACCGCGCCGACCGGCTTTGCCGAAGGGCAGGCCGTCTTTACCGCCGCGCCAAAGTCCGAACCGACCACACCGGAAATTGATGACCGCGCCCGCAAAGTTGCCGAAGAGGTGAACAGCCCGGATTTACGGCTTGCGCTTGCCCGCCTTGCGGCCAATGTTCATAACAAACACAAGACCAGAGAGCACAAATGAACAGACGATTTCTTCTGACCACCGCCGTTGCCGCCCTTGTTACCGCGCCGCTGGGTGCCATTGCGCAGGAAGCAGCGACCGACGAAACCGCGGCCCCCGAAATCATCGAAATGGTTCTGGGCAACCCTGACGCAAAGGTCGAGGTGATCGAATATGCCAGCTTTACCTGCCCGCACTGTGCGCGGTTCCACGCGAACCAGTTCGTCGAGCTAAAGGCCAATTACATCGACACCGGCCTGATCAAGTTCGTTTACCGCGAAATCTATTTCGACCGCTTTGGGCTTTGGGCGTCGATGATTGCCCGCTGCGGCGGCGACAGCCGGTTCTTTGGCATTGCCGAGGTGCTTTACGACCAGCAGCAGACGTGGACCGCCGGTGGCGACCCTGCGCAGATCGCGGCGAACCTGCGCCAGATCGGCAAAGTCGCGGGGCTGGACGACGAAACGCTGGATGCCTGCATGTCCGACGGCGGCACCGCGCAGGCGCTTGTGGACTGGTTCACCGAAAATTCGACCCGCGACGGCATCGAATCGACCCCGTCCTTCCTGATCAACGGCGAGAAGTACTCGAACATGTCCTACGCCGACTTCGCCGAGATCCTTGACGCGAAACTGGCCGAGTGATGTCGCCTCTTGCCGGACTGAAGGTCGTCGAACTGGCGCGGATTCTGGCTGGCCCGTGGGCTGGCCAGACGCTTGCCGATCTGGGCGCGGACGTGATCAAGGTCGAAAGTCCGGACGGCGATGACACCCGCCAGTGGGGCCCGCCCTTTATCGAACGCGATGGTGACCGGTCCGCCGCCTATTTCCATGCCTGCAACCGCGGCAAGAAATCCGTGACCGTCGATTTCCGCACCCCCGAGGGCCAAGTGACCGTCCGCAAGCTGATCGCGGACGCCGACGTGGTGATCGAGAATTTCAAAGTCGGCGGCTTGGCCAAATATGGGTTGGACTATGCCAGCCTGTCCGATCTGAACCCGCGGCTGGTCTATTGCTCGGTCACCGGTTTCGGACAGGACGGCCCCTATGCGCATCGTGCGGGGTACGACTATATCATTCAGGGGATGTCGGGGCTGATGTCCATCACCGGCGAGCCGGATGGGCAGCCGCAAAAGGTGGGCGTCGCGGTTACCGACATTTTTACCGGAGTCTATTCGGTGGTCGGTATCCTTGCCGCTCTGCGCCAGCGGGACCTGACCGGCCAAGGCCAGCACGTCGATATGGCCCTGCTGGACGTCGCCACGGCGATCACGGCCAATCAGGCGATGAACTTTCTGTCCACGGGAATTCCGCCTGTCCGTATGGGCAACGCGCATCCGAATATCGTTCCCTATCAGGTTTTCGATTGCTCGGACGGGTTCATCATCATCGCGACGGGCAACGACAGCCAGTACCGCAAGCTTTGCGGCCTCCTTGATCTGGCGGATCTGGCGCAGCATCCGGACTACCTGACCAACGCCGACCGTCTGCGGAATCGCGATGTGCTGGTTCCGATGCTGCAGGACGCCACGCGGCGCCATTCGAAAGCCGCTCTGCTGGCCGCCTGCGAGGCTCAGGGCGTGCCGGCGGGTCCGATCAACGACCTGTTCGAGGTCTTTGACGATCCGCAAGTGCGGGCGCGGGGGATGCGGGTCGATCTGGACGGTGTGCCCGGTGTCCGGACACCGATCACCTTTTCGGATGCAGAGCTGCGGACCGAACGGCCTTCGCCGAAGTTGGGGCAGGATCAGGACCTGCTGGACTGATCAGATG
Organism: Marivivens sp.; assembly: GCA_023263105.1. Taxonomy (GTDB): domain Bacteria; phylum Pseudomonadota; class Alphaproteobacteria; order Rhodobacterales; family Rhodobacteraceae; genus JALQXR01. The sequence continues at coordinate 31,212 of JALQXR010000008.1, forward strand.
CGCGGGGTGATGCCCGCGTCTTTCATCAATCGCAACAGCGGCTCGGTGTCGTCGATCGCCAGCCGCACAGGCAGGGTCAGGACCTTTGCGCGGAAACTGTCCGGCAGGCGCACCGCGTCCTTTTCGGTGGTGACCAGCTGCGCGCCACGGGTTTGGGATTCGATTTCCAGCCGCGTCATCAGGGCTTCGGTCAGCGGTTGGTGATCCTCTAGCGCCTCGCCTCTGAGCACCTGCGCCCCCATCGCGCGGAGGGTGGCAAAGAATTTCTCGGGGTGGCCGATGCCCGCAAAGGCAAGCACCGGCATTCCGGCCCAAGGCATGCCGGTCGCCAGCGGCTCTAGTCGCCCTGTGATATGCGGCACCTCTGGCGGGATCGTGTGCGACCAAGCGGCGGCAAAGGCGTTTTGGTCGGCCCCATCCCCCAAAGAGATCACGGCCTGCGCCCGCGCCAGACCCGCCCGCACGGGTTCGCGAAGCGGTCCGGCAGGAAGCACCCGACCATTCCCGAATCCTCGCTTTGCGTCCACCACGACAAGCGAAAGGTCTTTCTGGACCGAAGGGTTCTGATGGCCGTCATCCAGCACGATGACGTCGGCGCCGGCCTCGGCCGCGCGGCGCACGCCCTTAGCCCTGTCTCGTGCAACCCAAGTCGGCGCAAAAGCCGCGATTAGCAGCGGCTCGTCCCCGACGTCGGCCGCGCTGTGGTCGCGCTCGACAACCTGTACAGGTCCTTCCAGACGGCCTCCGTAGCCGCGCGACACCACATGCGGGCGCAACCCCATCTGGTCCAGCATCTGGCACAGGGCGATGACGGTGGGCGTTTTACCGGTCCCGCCC
>JALQXR010000090.1 GCA_023263105.1 Marivivens sp.
AGATTTCGCGGCGCACCAGCTTGCGGATATTGCGGGTAATCCGTTCGCCCAATTCACCAGAGAGCTCTTCGCGAACGACTTCGGCGACCAGCTTGCGCAGCGTCTCTTCGTCGATCTCGCCCACGTCCTCAAGGTAGTGGTCGATTTCTTCTTCGACTGCGACCTCGACCTCGTCGGCCAATTCGGCGCTGACGTGCGCGGCGATTTCTTCTTCCAGCGACGCATCGGTCGTGGGCTGTTTCGCGGCAGCGGCGGCAGCAGGCGCCTCATCGATCACCTCGGCGTCTTCGGCGTCACTTCCCGATTTGCGGGTGCGCTGGTTCATCGAGGTCCATTCCATCGGCTTTTCCTCAACCTCACTTCCGTCAGGCTCCCATTCGTCCGGCTGACCACTGACGGCGGCTTCCAGTTCGGCGATTTTCGCTTCCAGACTGACACGGGCCGATGAAAAAGCAATCTCATCTAACGTGTCAGCGGTGTCATCGGATTGCTCATCGTCAAGATTTTGCGGCGCGTCGTTCAAGCGAAGCAAATCGTCCAGAATATCGCTGTCGCTGGCCGGTTCGGTCGGCGCGGACCCGTTGGGCAGCCAATCGGACCGTTCCTTTGTTGCGCGGGCGCTGTCGCGCGAAGCGGACGCGGTTTCCGGACTATCGGAGTCGTTCGAAACCATTTCAAACGGATCGAACCCCGCGAAACGCGACAGGACCTGCCGAACAGTTTCCAATTCTGGCTCTGGTTCGGGGTCGGAAACGGGTTCCGGTTCAGGCTCTGCGGCTGTGTCGGCGCGGGCCTCTGGCGCAAGGCGCATTTCTTGGTCAGAAACCTCCGCAGCCTGATCATCGGCGCGGTCGTCGGCGCGATCATCGCCGGTCGCCGCAACGTCGATATCGATGACATCGAAGTGTTGTTCGGGGACGGTGTGAGCCTGAAGCGGTTCCGCCCCGTCCGAGACGTCGGCAGGCGGTGTCGCGGCCGAGGCTTCGTCCTGCGGATCGTGGCTATCGCCCTCGACACGCAGCGACGGTGTCAGGACATAGCGGTCAAGCGGAGCGTCGTCCGTACGGGCGCTGGGGGCGAGGTGCAGGCGGCTGAATTTCTCTTGCCCATAGGCGCGATCCCCTTCGGAAATCAACCGCCGAATGGACGCAAGAACGTCCTCAATCTCTACATTTGTGACCGGATCGGACATTATGCTTCCTGCTGTGCCTCGCTACCGAGTGTAGCGATTCATCACTCTTTGGACAACAGATAGGAACGATTTGACGGAAATAGGGCAATCCGCCCCATTTCCGTCATAATCTTTATTTTCCAAGCGCTTGTAGCACCCGATCAAGCGCGCGGCCCTGAGCAGACTGGTCCTGCGGCGCGTTTTGCACGGTGTTGTAATAGGCCTCGGGATCATAGATCTGCACCGGAAGGCGCAGGTGCTCGGCGGTCAACAGCCCCATCGACGCAAGGATCGCGTAGCTGGCGATCACCTCGTCCACCTGAGCGGACACATAGCTTGCCTGAGCGTTGAGCAGCTCTTGTTCGGCGTTCAGGACATCAAGCGTGGTGCGCGCGCCAAGGGCGGCTTCTTCGCGGACGCCTTCCCATGCGACACGGGCGGCGCTGACCTGTTGTTCATAGGCCTGACGACCCGCAACAGCGACCGAGTAGTTGGCATAGGCGTTGCCGACACCCTGCTCGACCGACGCGGCGACGATGTGCAATCCGGCGGGCGACGATCTGGCGGAAAGCCGAATCCAGACGTCCGCCCATGTAGATCGGGGCCGACACGGTCACCCCCACTTCGCCCACGTCGTTGCCGTCCTGATCGATGGACGCAAAGCCGTTCAGCTTGACCGCAGGCCCAAAGGCGGCCTCGGCGCGCGCGATCAGAAGCTCTGCCGCCGACACGCTGTGGCGGGTTTCAAGAACCGACGGATGGTGCTGCTGGGCATAGGATTTTGCCTCTTCCAGCGACCGCGCAATCGGGGCGGCAGCGGCGGGCGACAGGTTTCCGGGCGCACGGCCAACGGCGGCGCGGAATTCTTCCTGAGACCGCGCAAGGCTGCCTTCGGCGGCGGCCAGCAGGGACCGCGCAGCGGCAAGGCGCGCTTCGGCAAAGGACACGTCGGTGCGCGTCACCTCGCCCACGTCAAAGCGGTCCTGAGCCGCGCGGAATTCCTGAGTCAGGACGCGGACGTTGCTTTCCCGCAGGGTGCGGAATTCGATATCGCGGCGCACGTTCAAATAGGCCTGGATCGCGCGGAACATGACCTGCTGTTCGACGCCGCGCAAAGCCTCGCGGGTGCCCAGAACGGTTTCCCGCTGCGCATCGACCGCAATCGCGCCCGAGCCGCCGTCATACAGCGTCATTTCGCCCGCGATGGTGGTGGAAAAGGCCAGAAAATCTCCGGCGGGGGCAAAGTCGCTCCAGCTGTGCTTTGCGGTCGCGGACCAGTTGATGATCGGACGCAGGCTGGCAACCGCCATCGCAACGTCTTCGTCCGCGGCGCGCAGCAGGGCGCGGTTCTGTTCCAGCAGGCCAGAGTTCTGGTAGGCGTCAACCAGCGCCTGCGCCAACGTCTCGGCCTTGGCGATCGGAGCGGCAAGGCCCAGCCCCACAGCCAGCGCGATCCGCGCGAAACCAGATTTCATACCCATCGATGCCTCCAACATTCTTGCCACTTAAACGTGGCTTGGACGCATTCGGATCGTTAAAGAACGAATGCGCTGTGCTTTTCAAATCCCGGAACCACCGGCGCACCCGCGTTGAACGCGAAACGCCAGTTCATCCGTCCGTCAATCTTATAGCCCACACGGACGACACCCAGTGCGCCTTCGGCAAACAGGCACGCGATGCGCCCGCCTTCCTTGATCTGCAAGATAATCGACTCGGGGAGGTGTTCAACGGCGCCCTGCACAATTACCACGTCATAAGGGCCTGACTTTGCGGCACCTTCTGCCGGATTGCCAGCCATGACGGCAGCGTTGTCCACGCCGTGTTCGGACAAAAGCGCCTGCGCCTCTTCGGCGCGGGATTCATCGGCTTCGATGCCGACGACGAAGTCCGCAAGCCGCGCAAGGACGGCGGTCGAATAGCCAAGCCCGCAGGCCAGATCCAGCACCACTTCGTCCGGCTGCACGTCAAGCGCGTCCAGCATCTTTGCCAAAGTCCGCGGCTCCAGCACCACCGCTCCGCCACCCAGTTCGATGTTTTCACCGATATAGGCCGCTTCCCGCTTCGAGGCGGGGACGAACACTTCGCGCGGAACGCTCAGCATCGCGTCGATGACGGGGAACTTGGTCACATCCGAGGGGCGGATCTGGGTATCGACCATCATGGTCCGGCGGGTGGAAAAATCAGCCACGTCTCAACTCTCTCGTCCAGATTGATGTTCGGGTCATGCCATATCTGCCGATCATGGGCAACGCTGGAAAGTACCGCAAGGGCGGTCAATTTGTCCTCAATCGCCTTGACGCCACCCGGAGGCTCCCATAATCAGCACTCAGCGAGGCGAGTTGGCGGAGAGGTTACGCAGCGGATTGCAAATCCGTGTAGACCGGTTCGATTCCGGTACTCGCCTCCAGACCTCTCCCCCCCATCTTTGATCCCGCCATCGTCAGTCTCTGTCCTTTGGCAGCGGTCCGTGACAGCGCTAGTCCTATGACAGGGCAGGTGAAACCGCGGCTCGGGCGCGGCGATGCCATGATCTTTCGCCGCCCCTAACGGTAGTCCCCCACCGCGCGCAGGTCTTCGTACATCGCGGCCACGACCGCCTGAACGCGGTCGGCCAGGTCTCGGGCGTCGTCTTCGGTCAGTCCTGTGGTCGGGATCAGGTCGCCAAAGTGGATGCGGATCGGCCCGGGGTTGGCCCGCAACGAGCCAAGCGCCATGCGATAGTGGCCGCCGAACGAAGCGACCGGCAGGATCGGCACCTGCGCCCTGATCGCAAGCAGACTGCCGCCAATCTTGAACCGATCGACCCCGTCGCGGCCGGAAAGCCGCCCCTCGCCGCCCCAGCCGACACACGCACCGGCGCGCGCCTCTGCCTCGATCTCGCGGATCTTCAGCTCGGTGCCCTCTCTGTTGCCGCGCGGTATAAAGGCCAGCCCGACCTTTTTCCCAGCGCGTCTGGCGAACGGAAATCGGGCGTATTCGTTGGCCGTTGCGGAACGGTCCAGATGCTTGAGCACGCAGGCCCCAAAGGACATGACGTCGGCAAGGCTCGTTTCGTTATAGGTCACGACGCAGGCCTGTCCCGGTTTCGGAGGCGTGCCAGTGACCTCGAGCCGGAACCCGCAGTTGTCCAAGGCTCGTTGGCAAAGCTGCGCGAGTATCGACTGGGCGTGTGATTTGTCGCGGGAAAACAGCACGATGCGCAGGCAGGCAAACGGGGCGCCTACGATCCATCGCAGCGACGCATAGGCGCCGATCACGGTTCGGACCCAAGGAAATTTCACGATATTGCAGCCTTTCGCGACCACAGCAGAGCAAGGACCATCCCCGAAATCAGGTGCCAGAGGCCCCAAAACGCAGCCACGACCGCCATGCCGCCAAGTCCGCTGAAAAAGCCGAAGATCAGGATCAGGCCCAGCCCCGAATTCTGGATGCCCGTTTCGATCGTGACAGACCTGCGGTCCTGATGGTTCAGCCGCATGGCCGTGGCGCTCAGGTATCCGGTCAGCAGGGCAATGGCATTGTGAAGGATCACCAGCACGGCGACCGCACCCGCGAACTGGAGGAAATTGGCCCAGTTGGCCGAAAGAGCCAGCACGACGAAAGCCACGAAAATGCCCATCGACACCCATTGCATCGGCTTACGCAGGCGCTCGGTGACATCGGGTCGCGCGGTGTTCAGCCAGACCCCCAGACACAGCGGCAGCACCAGCATCAGCCCGACCGTGATCGCCACAGAGACCGGATCGATCGACGTGGCCTGCAGGATATCTCGGGTCGGGGCATAAAGACCGCCCCACAGCGCGATATTCAAAGGAGTCAGAACCACCGCCCCAGCCGTCGCAATGGCGGTCAGCGACACCGAAAGCGCCGCGTTGCTGCCCGCCCGATGGGACAAAAAGTTCGAGATATTCCCCCCCGGACAGGCCGCGACCAGTATCATACCCAAGGCAATCGACGGTTGCGGCGCGATCAGGACGACCAACAGAAAGGTCACCGCAGGCAGCAGCAGGAACTGCGACACCAACCCTGTCACCATCGGCTTGGGATGGGTGACCAGTTTTCTGAAGTCCGATAGCTTTAGGTCGATCGCCACCGAAAACATCACGATGGCCAGAATGGCGTTCAGAACCTGAAGGCTCGTGGGCGAAAAGTTCAGCATGACACTGTCGATGCTGGCGGCTGTCTGCTGGTCCATGACTGCTCTGCTGTCCCCGTCTGACGCCGCCTCACGCGCGGTACTTCTTCCGGATGATACGCTTGGCGCCGCCTTTGGGTCCACAACATACCGCGATCCGGACCAAATTTGACGCCAGTGCCGACAATTGCCCCTTCGCCCTGTCCAGACGGCGCGCGCGTATGGTAACCTTTGGCGACAAGAACGGGCCGACAAAGATATGACCACCGCTCCGCATCAACGGCAGACAAACCCGATGGACGACCTGCTTCGGGCGCGGCTTCGGTTGTCCGACAGCGCGAACCTGCGGCTCAAGGCCCTGCGCATGACGCTTCAGACGCTGGATCGCCTGCATCGGGGCCTGACGGGCCAGCCATTCTTTGCGATCAGGGAAACCGAAGAGATCCTGATCGAACTGGACGGGCGGCAAGGCACCGACCTGATCGACGCGCTCATGACCCGCAACGGAGGCACAACGATCACGCCAAAGGGGTTGGACCATGTGCCCGCGTCGGGGCCGGTGATCATCGGCACGACCCACCCCGTCGGCACCTTTGACTTTATCGCCCACGCGGGCGCTTTGCTGGATCACCGGCCCGACCTGAAGGTGGTCGCCAATCGGGAAGCCGCGCGGTTTCTGGGCGAAGACCGCATCGTCCCCGTCGACCTGAACCGGCAGGACAAGGTTCTGGGCCCGCGCAAAACGATGGCGGGCATGGCGCGCCACTTGAAAGACGGCGGCGCGCTTCTGGTGTTCGGATCCGGACGGGTCGCGGACAGCCGCAAGGGTTTGCTGTTCGAGCCGCCTTGGCGGATGGGGATTACCCGTGTGTCCGCCGAGACCGGCGTGTCGATCGTTCCTGCCTCGGCGGATGTGCGTAACTCGGCGCTTTATTACCGGACGCGCCGGACCTTTCAGATCCTCAGCGGCGGCAACGAATACATCGGACGCGAGGTCGCGTCGCTGCGGTATGTGTCCGAACTGCTGGCAAAGCTCGGTGGCAGCTACGATGTCCACTATGGTCCGGCGGTGGCTGCCGGAACCGCGCCCGAACGGCTCAAGGCCTTGGCCGAAGGGCTGGTCCCCGGTCTGTATAGGCCCGCCTAGCGGCACCATCAGTCAAAGCCTATTGCCCGACGACGCCGATCCGCTACGAATGGGTCATGTCACCGCTGTTGACCTCGCTGCTTTTGTCGTTCCTTGCCGGGCTGACGATCCCTGTCGGCGCGCATCTGGCCAGTGTCGAACACATCCGCCCCCGCTGGCTAGAGAACGAACTCCGCCACGGGGTGATCGCCTTTGGCGGCGGCGTGTTGCTGGCGGCGGTGTCGCTGGTGCTGGTGCCCGAGGGGCTAAAGACTCTGCATCCGGTCCACGCGGTCGCGGCCTTTGTTATCGGCGGGTTTGTCTTTTTCGTCGTCGGCAACCTGATCACGCGTCAGTTCGGATCGCGCGGTCAGTTGATGGCGATGCTGCTGGACTTTGTGCCCGAGGCCATCGCGATGGGCGCCGCACTCGCAACCGGAGAGCCGATCGGGCTGCTGCTGGCCCTGCTCATCGCGCTTCAGAACCTGCCCGAGGGGTTCAACGCCTTTCGAGAGATGCGCAAACGCGACCTGCACAGCCGGTCCCTGATCCTGATCAGCTTCTGGCTTATGTCGCTGGTGGGACCGGCCTGCGCCTATCTGGGCTACAGCTATCTGGCCGACAGCCCCTCGGCGATCGGGGCGCTGATGCTGTTTGCCTCTGGCGGCATCATCTATCTGACGTTTCAGGACATCGCGCCGCAGTCCGCCATGCGCCGCCATTCGGCCCCTGCCTTAGGCGCGGTTGCCGGATTTTCGGTGGGGCTGATCGGCCACCTGCTGATCGTCTGAGCGGCCCGCCCCCGCGCGCCGTCCCCGACAGCGGTCCGAACAATACCGGACGCTGTCCCAGTCCCGTTCCCATTTCTTGCGCCAGACAAAAGGACGCCCGCAGGTCGCGCAGGGCTTTGCGGGAAGGTCCGATTTCTTTCGCATTTTCATGGTCCGACCGGCCCCGTCGATCACCGGCTCGCGCCAGCAGTGCGGCAACAGATGGCGCGCAGCGGCGAACAGTCAACCGCGACGACAAAGGCCAAGGGCGACTGTGGGCAAGCCGGTCGGGCTGCCAACGCTGTCCGGCAAGGGGCCCGACAGAGCAGGGTCAGTCCGGCATGTCCCCCTTGCGGGCGGTGGCCAGCACGGCGTCGATATCGGCGGCATCCATGCCATAGACCTCTTGCGCGGCCTTGGCGCTGATATACCCCAACGCAAGGTCGCGGCGGACCTGCGCGGGATCGCGGTCCGAGGGAGAGCCGTAGCCCGCCCCTCCGGGAAAGGCCATCCGGACCCGCCGCCCGTGCGGAACGAATTGCTTGCCTTTGCCCTTCATCGCCGTGCCGTCATCCTGCCCGATGGTCGTGGGCGCGCCCGACTGGCCGCCGCGCCGCCCCCGAGCGGGGTGGTTCACGCGGTCGAACATGGCTTGAAAGTCGAACTCGTGACCTTCGCGCGCGCCGACATCCATATACTGCCCCAAGCCGCCGCGCGTCTGACCCGCGCCGCCGCTATCGGGCCGCAGTTCTTTGCGCCAGACGATGACGGGGCCGACCTGTTCGGTGGCCTCGACCGGCATGGTCATCACGCCCGACGGGAAAGCCGTCGCGCTCATCCCGTCCAGCGCGGGCCGCGCACCGGACCCGCCCGAGTTAAAGATCAGCACCTCGGACCGGCGCGCGTCCTTTGGCGCGGGGGCGTCGGTGCGGGGACGAAGCGAGACCTGAAAGTTGCACAGGCAGCCCGCGCCTTCGGCGGGCACGGTTTCCGGCAACAGCTTGTCCAGCGCGTCATAGACCGTGTCGGGCACCATATGGCCAATCACGTGGCGCAGCGCGACCGGAGCGGGATGGACCGCGTTGACGATGGTGTCCTCGGGCGCGGTGATTTCGAACGGCGCAAGGCTGGCCGCGTTGTTCGGAATTTCCGGCGCGATGGCGCATTTCAGAGCGTAGCAGGTATAGGCCTTTGTGTAGACCAGCGGCACGTTGATGCCTTTCTTGTCGATGCCCGACGTGCCGGCCCAGTCGGCCACCACGCGGTCCTTTTCGATCGACAGATGGACGTGCAGATCGATCGGGCGGTCATAGCCGTCGATCCGCATGTGTCCCTTGGCCTGCCCCGCCTTCAGCGCGTTGATCCGTTCAAGCGTGGCGCGGCGAGAGTTCTCAAGGATGAACTCCGAGATCCCCGACAGGTCGGACAGGCCGAATTCGCGGACCATTTCGATCAGGCGACGGTGGCCGATGTCGTTGCAGGTCGCCAAGGCATAGAGGTCGCCCACCAGCTGATCCGGCTCGCGCACGTTGCCACGGATGATGCGGATCAGCGTTTGGTCCACGTTTCCGCGATCCATCAGCCGCATGATGGGAATGTACAGGCCCTCTTCGTAGACCGAATTCGCATCCGCCCCGAAGCCACGCCCGCCGATGTCCACGATATGGGCGGTGCAGGCGAAAAAGCCGA
>JALQXR010000091.1:0-8604 GCA_023263105.1 Marivivens sp.
CCCAAGACCGCTGGAACGGCTTCAGGGCGCGCAATTCGTCAATGTCTTTGAACATAGCCACGGCACGCGGTCTTGGACCCAAAGCACGGCCGAGGCCGAAGACCTGCTGGTTATGTCCCAGCGGATCCTTGGCGGCTCGGAAGCGCAGCGGCTGTTCCAGCAAGAGGCAGGGTCGCAGGGCAAGGGCGGTTTTCTGCCCGATGTGACCCCGCGTTTTGTCGAACGGCTGGAACGCGAACTGGCCGGTTCGGTCGGGGCGGCCACGGCCCATGCGATGGTCGGCCAGCTGGTGCAGGGGGCCAGCGTGTCGGTCGAGGACCTGATCGCCGTGGCCGACGAAGCCGCGCAGATCCTCGAATACTCCAGCCAGCTAGAGGCGAAATCCGCCGAACAGGATCGCACCGCGCGGGCCCTGCGGCAGGCCAACGAAAAGCTGACGACCCTGTCCATTCAGAAAGACGCGTTTTTGGGGCAGATCAGCCACGAACTTCGCACGCCCATGACGTCGATCCGGTCATTCTCCGAAATCCTTCTCGAAGGCGGGATGAACGAACAGGATACCGCGCGCTATGCCTCGATCATCCACGTCGAGGCCGTGCGGCTCACCCGTTTGCTGGACGATCTTCTGGATCTGAGCGTCCTTGAGAACGGACAGGTGAACCTGAACATCAAACAGGGAAATCTGCGCGACATCATCGACCGCGCGGTCGACGCGGCGGGCATCCGCACCGGCGAGGGCATCGTCATCCGCCGCCGAAGGTCGACCGAAACCACCGTGTTGGCGACCGATCTGGACCGGTTGACGCAGGTGTTCATCAACCTGGTCAGCAACGCGCGCAAATATTGCGACGCCGCCGAGCCCGAGTTGAAAATCTCTGTCCGGCGCACCGCCGACGCGACGGTGGTGGATTTCGTCGACAACGGAACGGGCATCGATGCGGCCAGTCAGGACCTCATCTTTGAAAAGTTCTCGCGGTTATCCGACGACCGTAAGGCTGGCGGAGCAGGGCTGGGGCTGGCCATTTGCCGCGAGATCATGTCGCGACTGGGGGGCACGATTGCCTATTTGCCTGGTCAGGGCGGGGCGGCATTCCGTGTGACTCTGCCCGACGGCGCGATCAGGGACGCCGAGCGCGGTTAAGCATTGGCTAACGGTTTGGTCCCATAGTCGGGATTGAACAGCCGGACCGGATGCCATGAACGCGGAGCCAGAAAAATCATCGATTTGGGCGACCTTGGTCAGGTCGCGCCCCGTGGCGACTCCTGCCAGCGGGGAGGCGGCGGTTGGGCCAGAGGCAGGATTTCGGGCAATCGTCGAACGGATCAGCGATGTCGAATTCAGTTTGCCGCTGCAGGTGACGAATTGGTCATCCCGCCCGCCCGCGCCCGACAACCCGTTGGGCCTGCCCGCGCCCTCGGATGGCGAAGGCGGCGGGGCGGGCCCGTCACTTGTCACAACGATCGAAGCCGAAGGTGGGGTCATCGGTGCTGCTGTGTTGTCCGCGCAGCTGGTCGCCATGCTGATCGAGGTTCAGACGCTGGGCGTCGCCCATGGCGCGCCCGTGACCGAACGCGCGGCGACCCCGACCGACCTGATGCTGGCGGCCCCGTTCCTGAACGCCATGCTTGCCGCGCTGACGACCGGCTTGCCGCAAGACTGTTCCGGCTGGGCTGGCGCGACCGCTGGGCGCCTGATACCGGACCCGACCCGATTGGCGGCGCTGTTGGACGACCGCCCGCGCGGACTTTGGACCTCGGAACTGGTGCTCAGCCGGTCCGAACGGGCGGCATCGATCACGCTGCTCCTGCCCGAGCCTGTCGGGCAGGCCCAACCGACTTTGGCAGAGGCGCCGTCGCAGGCAGGCGACAACTGGACCGGCGCCATGGCAGAGGCGGTCCTGGGCGCCGACCAGACCGTCATTGCCGTGCTCCATCGCGAAAACCTGTCGCTCGACATGCTCGAAGGGTTCGAGGTCGGGCAGATCATCACCCTTACGGGGGCGGGATTGGACGACCTGAGACTGGAAACCTCGGAGCGAGAGCTGATTGCGACGGGGCGGCTGGGTCAGTCGTCCGGCGTCAAAGCGATACGCATCGGCCCGCGACCCGCACGCGAAATGGGTTCGGTCAGCCTTGGCCGCGGCGCAGCCGGCCAGCCAGACCGCAAGCCGCCTGTCTCTGGTCGGATCGGTGGAACTGTCCAGCCCGTGCCGGACCCCGCGGTCGTTTCCGACGACATCCCGCCAGAGGCCGTGGCTGTGTCGGACACCGGTTAGGAACGCAAACGTGACAGGCCGCCAAAGGGCAGTCTGTCACGTGTATCGTTGCCTTGGCAGGCGGACGGGGTCGTCAGTCCTGCGCCAGCGCCTCGAGTCGGGGCCGCAAGCCCGCAAGGTCGTAGCCGGCCTTTGCGGTGGCGCCGATGATGTCATCGGGCGTCATCTTGCCGGCCTGACCCAGCGACCAGACGATCGACGACCGCGTGCCGGAGGCGCAATAGGCCAGAACCGGCCCGCCGGCGGCTTCCATGGCTGCCATCTGGGTGGCGACCATGTCCATGTTCAGCGTCTGGTGCGTGACCGGATTCGCGATGAACGAAAGACCTGCGGCCTCGCTTGCGATCTTCAGGGCCTCTGCCTGCAGTTCGGTGGGAACTTCGGCATCGGGGCGGTTGCAGATGATGGCCACGAAACCTGCCGCCTTGATGGCGGGAAGGTCTGCGGGCTCGATTTGCGGGGTGACCGAATAGGTCGGGCTGATTGTACGAATATCCATGTGACTTGCTTTACGCTTGCGTTGCGATGGCGTCTAGCTTTGCGCGCACCGGAGGCGCGACCATCATGCCGAAAATCATGGTGGCGAGGAACACGATGCCGCCAAGCCCGCCGTAGCTGAGCGAGGCAATCGAAGGCCCGGGGCAGAGCCCGACGAGACCCCAGCCCATCCCGAACAGCACCGATCCGACGACCAGCTTGCTGCCGATTTTCGGCTCGGGCGCGGGCGGAAAGATGCCGCCCAAAGCGGGCGTCCGGCCGACAGTGATCCGCCAAGCGATCGCCATCGGGATGATAGCGCCCCCCATGACGAAGGCCAGCGTCGGGTCCCATGCGCCGAAAATATCCAGCCAGCCCTGGACCTTGCGTGTGTCCGTCATGCCAGAGATCAAAAGACCGGCTCCGAACAGGCCGCCGGAAAGGAAAGCGAATACAGCGCGCATCAGACTACTCCCAGAATGTGTTTGAACATGATGACCGAAAGGCCTCCGGCGCCGATATAGAAGACGGTGGCGACGATGCCGCGCAGCGACAGGCGAGATATCCCGCAGACCCCGTGGCCCGAAGTGCAGCCGTTGGCCAGACGCGTGCCGACCCCGACCAACACGCCCGCGGCCCCGATGGCCCAAAGGTTGTCGGTCAGATGGGTTTGCGCGTCTCCCATCCACAACGCGATCCCGCCCGGAACCAGAAACAGACCAAGGATAAACCACATACGTTCGGCCGATTGCGATCCCGCGCTGCCATCCACAAGCCCGCCAACGATACCCGAGGCCCCCATGATGCGTCCGTTCACAAGCAGGAATAGCGCTCCGGCAAGTCCAATCAGCCCGCCACCGGCGAGTCCATAAATCCAGTCTGTTTCCATAGTTCCTAGTCTTTCTGGCGAGACGGGGCGCCCGATCCGAAGGGCGTCCCGAAGTTCTGTTTCAAGTGGCCGCGCTAGCCAGTTCTTCAAGCGCTTGTATTGCGTGCTGTGACATGGAATTCTGCAGCTTGCTCCACGCCTGCACAGCAAAGTTGGTGTATGTAGGGTGAAGATAACTAGACATTTAAGAATTGCAATGTAAAAATGTATCTATGTTTTGGAAAGGACTTTTGGGGGAAACGCGATGGATGAGCAGTCACACGCGGTTGCGATGAAAGAAATGGACGCGGCGGCGGATGAAGCGGCCGAGGTGCTAAAGGTTCTTTCGAACCCTGCGCGTCTGCGCCTGCTGTGCGCGCTGCTTCCCGGAGAGCTTTGCGTCAGCGAACTGGAAGAGTCGTTGGGCGCGAGCCAGTCCTACGTCTCGGGTCAGTTGGCACGAATGAGGGCCGAAGGTCTGGTCACCTGCGACCGCGATGGCCGGATCATCCGCTATCGCATCGCCGACCGCCGTATCGCGCCGATCCTGGAACGTCTGTACGAAGTCTTTTGTCCAAAACCCGAGGCGGTTTGATCCCGATCATGGTGACCACGATCCGGCGGTCCTAGACTCTTTGCACTGAGGGCCGGATCGCGGCCCCGTGGAAAGGGAACGCCATGCATCCAACCGATCTGACCCGCGCCATCGACCTGTTCCGAGCCGAAGTCGCGCTTCGACCTGACGGTCGGGCGGCCCTTCAGACCAAACTCCGCCGGATCATGGTGGCCTGCGACATGGCGGGCCGTCCAAGGCCGCGCGACCTTTGTGCGGTCGAACGTCGCTGGATCGACGAGGCGGTCGAGGATATGTTCGACAATCTGCCGGTCTAGGGCGTGGTTGATGCCCGCTGCGACGCCTGCCGTTAGCCCAGGATTATCGCGACCACGACCACCATCAGCCCGATGACCGACAGGAAAAGCGCCCCAAGGTTCACCGGCAGAACACGCGAGAGGCGGGCGCGCAGGTCTTCGTCGCTTAGTCCCGCACGACGCGCGCGCGCCACGGCGACGATGCTCCAGATGATGCCGAACAGACCGAGGCACGAGATCGCCGCGCCGCTCCAGATCAGATATTCCATGGGACCTCCTGCCAGTTGGCTCTGCCCTAGCGTCCGGATCGCCGCGGCGCAAGGTCCGACGCCGACAATCCGGCGTTCGCGCCATCTGGCCCCTTGCGACGTGGGGCGGGGGCGGTTAGGGATGGCCCCTGATCCATAGCCTCCAAGCCAATCTTAGGGAGTCCCAGATGTCCGAAACCACGACCGTCGTCGGCGTCGCCGGAGAAGAACTGCGCGCTTTTGTCGAACGCTACGAGCGTCTCGAAGCCGAAAAAAAGGACATTGCAGACGCCCAGAAAGAGGTCATGGCCGAAGCCAAGGGCCGTGGTTACGACACAAAGGTCATCCGCAAGGTCATCGCGATCCGCAAGCGCGACGCCAACGATCTGGCCGAAGAAGAAGCGATCCTTGACATGTATAAGGCCGCGCTGGGCATGTAAGCCTTTGCCGTCGGGGGCGGGTCAGCCGCCCCTGATCGCCGTTCCTGCCGCATGCGCGCTGGACCAGGCCCACTGGAAATTGTAACCGCCCAGCCAGCCGGTCACATCCAGACATTCTCCTATGAAATAAAGACCCTGGACGCGCTCTGACATCATGGTGCGTGACGATATCGCGGTGGTTGCGATGCCTCCGGCTGTGACTTCGGCGGTGCGGTAGCCTTCGGTTCCGGTCGGGCGCAGGGTCCAGTCCGACAGATCGCGCGCCAAGGCGTCGATCCGTGCGTCGGACCATTCGGCGCAGTTTCCGGTCAGGTCCATTTCGGCGGACAGGTGATCCACCAGCCGAGACGGCAGCGCGGTTCCCAGCGCGGTGGTCAGGTTCTTGCGTGGCATGTCGACCCGTGCGCGGCGCAACAGATCGGTCGTGCGGGCAAAGGGCAAAAGCGCGACAGACAGGTCCTCGCCCTCGCGCCAATAGCTGGACACCTGCAGCATCGCCGGACCGGACAGCCCGCGATGGGTGAACAGCATCGCTTCCTCAAAGGCCGGTCCCTGTGCCGCGCGGGCGGTCACCGGCTGTGCGACCCCCGCCAAAGGCGCAAAGCGGTTGTCCGAGAAGGTGAACGGCACCAGAGCGGGGCGGGTTTCGGTGACGTCATGCCCGAAATCCCCCGCGATGCGATAGGCCAGACCCGTCGCGCCCATTTTCGGAATCGACTTGCCGCCGGTTGCCACGACCAGATTGCGGGCGGTGACGGTGGTCCGCTTGCCGTCGCGGGTCAGAACCGCGCGGAACGCCGTTCCGTCATGGGCGATTTCAACGACCTCGGTCCCAAGCCGGACTTCGGCGCCCGCGGCTTCGGCCATGCCAACCAGCAGCGACACGATCTGCGTGGCTTTGCCGTCGCAAAACAGTTGCCCCAGCGTCTTTTCGTGCCACGCGATGCCCGAGCGGCTGATCAGGTCGATGAAATCCCATTGGGTATAGCGGGCGAGCGCGGATTTATGGAAATGCCGGTTCTGCCCGAAGAAGGCGTCGTTCGTCAGGTCGCGGTTGGTGAAGTTGCACCGCCCGCCGCCGGAAATGCGGATCTTCTCGCCCGCTCGCGATGCGTGGTCCACGACCAGCGTGTCACCGCCGGCATGGGCCGCGCAGAACAGGCCAGCCGCGCCGGCGCCAAGAATAAGGGTTCCGATCTCCATTCTCATGCCCTGACGCAAAGCGGAGTTTCGCGCAATACCGGAAATGTACTGGAGTTTTTGGCCCCGCGGGTCTAGGATTCAGCCAGATCCGGGGCAAACTCGGACAATTCGAGGCAGCGAGCGTACTTCCTATGACGGAGATGGTCCACGGCACCGTACCGGTGCAGACCGGAGAACCGATTCTTCCACGGTGGTGGAGGACGATCGACAAGACAACCATGCTGTGCATCCTGTTGTTGTTCGGGGTCGGGCTGCTTTTGGGCTTTGCGGCATCGCCTCCGCTGGCCGCACGCAACAACCTCGAACCGTTCCATTATGTGATCCGGCAAGGCGTCTTTGGCGGCATTGCGCTGGCGGTGATGATGATCACGTCGATGATGTCTCCGACCATGGTGCGGCGTCTGGGCGTGATCGGCTTTGTCTTCAGCTTTGCGGCGCTGGCCATGTTGCCCGTCTTCGGGACCGACTTCGGCAAGGGCGCGGTGCGGTGGTATTCGTTGGGTTTCGCCAGTTTCCAGCCGTCCGAATTCCTCAAGCCCGGCTTTATCGTGGTCGCCGCATGGTTCATGGCCGCGGCCTTTGAATTGGGCGGCCCGCCGGGCAAGCTTTATAGTTTCCTCTTGGCCGGCGCGATCAGCGTCCTGCTGGCGCTGCAGCCCGATTTCGGACAGGCAAGCCTTGTCTTCTTTTCTTGGGGCGTGATGTATTTCATCGCCGGAGCGTCCATCCCGCTGCTGGTCGTCATCGTGGGCGGCGTGGTCGGACTGGGGGCCGTGGCCTATAACAGCTCTGAACATTTCGCCCGCCGGATCGACGGCTTTCTGACCCCCGAGGTCGATCCGACCACCCAGCTTGGATATGCGACGAACGCGATCCGCGAGGGCGGCTTTTTCGGCGTCGGCGTGGGCGAGGGACAGGTGAAATGGTCGCTTCCTGACGCGCATACGGACTTTATCGTCGCTGTCGCCGCCGAAGAATATGGCCTGATCCTCGTGATGATCATCATCCTGCTTTACATGATCATCGTCATCCGGTCGCTGGCGCGGCTGATCCGCGAACGCGACGTGTTCATCCGCTTGGCGGGTGCCGGTCTGGCCTGCGGCTTCGGAGTTCAGGCGATCATCAACATGGGTGTCGCGGTCCGGCTGCTTCCGGCCAAGGGCATGACGCTGCCTTTTGTCAGCTACGGCGGGTCGTCCCTGATCGCGGGCGGCATCGCGGTGGGCATGTTGTTGGCCTTTACCCGCAGCCGACCGCAGGGCGAAATGGAGGACATCCTGTCAAGGCGGGCAGGGGGATGACCCGACCTCTACTGGTGATTGCCGCCGGAGGGACGGGCGGTCACATGTTTCCCGCTCAGGCGCTGGCCGAGGCAATGCTGGCCAAGGGCTGGCGTGTAAAGCTGTCGACCGACGAACGCGGAGCGCGCTACACCGGCGGCTTTCCCAAGGCGGTCGGGATCGAAGTCCTGCCCTCGGCGACATTCGCGCGTGGCGGGGTGGCGGCCAAGCTGATGGTTTTGCCGCGTATCCTGTCCGGCGTGGCGCGCGCGCTGCGGGCGAATATGGCCGACCGTCCGGCGATGGTGGTCGGGTTCGGCGGCTATCCGTCGATCCCCGCGATCACCGCCGCCTATCTGATGCGCCTGCCGCGTATGCTGCACGAACAAAACGGCGTGCTTGGCCGCGTGAACGAAGTCTTTTCCCGCGGCAACCGAGTTCAGGCCGTGGCCTGCGGCACATGGCCGACCGAGATCCGCAGCGCGGTGCGTCGCGAACATACCGGCAATCCGGTCCGCGCCGCGATCCTTGACCGCGCGGGCGCGGGATACATCGCTCCGGGTGATTACCCGATGACCGTGCTGGTGACCGGCGGCAGTCAGGCCGCCCGCATCCTGTCACAGGTCGTGCCCGCCGCGATTGCCGCCCAGCCAGAGACCCTGCGCCGCAACCTTCGCGTCCATCATCAGGCCCGTCCCGAAGACGTGGCCGAGGTCGAGGCAACCTATGCCAAAGCCGCGATACCCGCGGACGTCCAGACCTTTTTCACCGACATGCCCGCCCGCATCGCCGAGGCGCAATTGATCATCGCGCGGTCCGGTGCGTCGACCGTTGCCGATATCGGGGTGATCGGGCGGCCCGCGATCTTTGTGCCGCTTGCCGCCGCGATCCGCGACGAACAGACCGCCAATGCCCGCGCCATGGTCGACGCCGGCGGAGCCC
>JALQXR010000091.1:8614-8865 GCA_023263105.1 Marivivens sp.
ATGACCGAGGCCGAACTTGACGTTCCGGCCCTTTCGGAGCAAATCACCGCAATTCTCTCTGATCCCGCGAAAGCAACCGCGATGGCCGCCGCCGCGCTATCTTGCGGAAAACCCGATGCCACCGCCCGCCTTGTCGCTCTGGTCGAAGAGCTGGCGGGTCTGCAAACCACGAAAGACGCCGACTGATGAATGCCGCTGCGACAAAGCTTCCCCTTGATGTGGGCCCTATCCATTTCGTCGGCATCGGCGGG
>JALQXR010000092.1 GCA_023263105.1 Marivivens sp.
GGACGTGGACGGGGCGCATATCGCGTCGCTCTTGATGACGTTTTTCTTTACCCAGATGCGGCCGCTGATCGACAAAGGCCACCTCTACCTTGCCTGCCCGCCGCTTTACCGCCTGACCCAAGGCGCCAAACGCATCTACGTGGCCGACGACGCCGAAAAAGACCGGATGCTGGCCACCGGACTGGGCGGCAAAGGCAAAATCGACGTGCAGCGGTTCAAGGGCTTGGGCGAAATGGACGCCAAGGACCTGAAAGAAACCACCATGGACCCCGCGTCCCGCAAACTCATCCGCGTGACCATCGACGAAGACGAACCCGGCGAAACCGGAGACCTCGTCGAACGGCTCATGGGCAAAAAACCGGAATTGCGGTATCAATACATCCAAGAGAATGCGCGGTTCGTCGAGGAGCTGGATGTTTGAAGCGTGATAATGGCATTTCATTTGCATTTGTCGGCGGCTTACTGACGCTCCTTTACCTAATATTTATTGCGGGGAGTATTTTTTGGTTTTGGCCCAGTTTTGCGAAAATGAGCCCAAACGAATGGGGCGACTTTTTCGCTGGCACTATCGGGCCGGTTACATTGATTTGGGTGGTGTTGGGCTTCTTCTTGCAAGGACGGGAACTTAAACACAGTGTCGACGCTCTCCAGCTACAAGCGGAAGAGTTAAAAAACTCTGTCGAGCAGCAAAAACAAATGGTTAAGGTTACCGAAAAGCAGCTGAGACTGGACATGGAAGTAAGGGACAAAGTATCCAAGCGGGCGATTTCTTTGGAAATGCCATTCTTCCAGATAGCTCGCGGCGCAAAGTCTATTTCAGGTGACGAACTTGAGTTTGGCTATAGAATGAAGAATTTGGCGGGAGCAGCTGTTTCCGGCACAATCAAAGTCAACGCCGATTTTGATGTTCAGCTTTCGGAGAAAAGTTTTCAATATTTGGCGAAGGAACAAGTTTTCGATTTTCGCGTTTCGACTCGCGAACCGGACTTTGTAGAGCTGGGAAAATCATATGAATTGTGCGTCGAAAGTAAAAATATACACGGCGCGACAAAAATTCAAAAATTCAACATGAAAGCCGGAGTTCCGGAGCCAAGCGACTAAGTCGATTTTCGGACTTGGAACTTACAGAGTTGTTACGCACCTTGGGTCAGTGCAACGCTAGAAGCGCCCGACCCTCGGGGTGGGCGAACGAGGTCTGAGCGCCGCGGGCCTTTTCCGCTCTACAGAACATTCTTCGGTCTCAAACCGCATCCATGCGCCCTCCCCGTGGGGGAGGGTCGGGCGCGGCCCGGCGTCGCCGGGCTGGGGGGCAAACTCTGGTTGGACCGACTGACCAAAACAGCCGCGCCAGCGACCTGACCAAGGCCCGCCCGCGGGCTCGCTCTGGCCTTAGTCTTCCTGAATGCTGACCAGCCACATCAGGACCTCGGCCAGTTCGGACGGGACCAGGACCCCTTGGCCGGTTTCGATCATCACCTCGACCGCCTCTCCGCCCAGAACGGGGCCGTAGGCGGGCATGGCGATGTCGCTGCGCATCAGGGGGTCGCGGCCGTCGATGCGGACCAGCGTGCGGAGGACGGGAAAGACGCCGTTGTTATCGACCGCCAGCCGCGTCAGGTCGGCGGGCTTGCGGATCAGCCAAGTCGACGTCGGGCCGTCGCCGCGCCCCTCGGTCCCGTGACAGACCGCGCAGTGGTTGGCGAACAGCGCAGCCCCGTCCGCCAACGCGGGGCCTGCCAACAGGGCCAGCGCGACGGTCAGCGCACGGATCACTCTGGCGCCCTCTGAAGGCTCTCTAGGTAAAAGGTCACGGCCAACAGCCGCGCCGGCACCGGCGTTCCGTCGACATTGATGATCTGCCCCATGTCGCCCGCCCCGAATTCGGGCATGTCCATCGCAAAGCTGTCCGGACGGTGGTAGCCATCGATCGTGGACATCACGCGGTCGCGGTCGAACACGCCTCCGTTCCGGAAGGCGATCGTGGTCAGGTCCGGCGGCGCCTTGGGCAGGAGGGGAGCCAGCTCGCCTCCGCCACGGGCGTCAACGCCGTGACAGGTGGCGCATTCAGCCTGATAGACCTCGCCCCCATCGACCGGCTTCGGCTCGCACGCCGAGAGCGAGATAACCGCGAGCGCGGCGCCGAACATCGAAAACGGGTGACTTGTCATGGCTTGGCCCTCTTCCCTTGTGGCAGTGTCGGCGGATTTTGCCGAATTGGCCTTGATCCACGTCAAGGCGGGCGCGAGGGTGGCGGAACCCAAGTAAGGACCTCATGCCATGTCGCTCAACACGCTCATCATGCTTTTGGCCGGTATCGGCATCCCCATTCTGGCCGCGCTGAATGCGGCACTGGGCCGCCACGCAGGCGCGCCGGCAGCGGCGGCGACTGTGCTGTTCGTGGTGGCCTTTGTCGCGACCCTGACGACGGCGATGATCACCGGACCGCAGGGCTTTTCACGGTTGGCCACAGCCCCCAAGCATCTGTTTCTAGGCGGTTTATTCGTTGCCTTTTACGTCCTGTCGGTCACCTGGATCGCCCCGAAGATCGGCGTGGGGAACGCGGTGTTCTTTGTCCTGATCGGGCAGTTGATCTCGGCCGCGGCAATTGACCACTTCGGGCTATTCGGAGCGCGCGTCAGCCCGCTGGACTGGATGCGGGCGGCGGGGATCTTTGTGATGGCGTTCGGCGTCTACCTTACGCAGAAAGCCGTGTGACCAGCGACCAGAGCGCGTCGGGCACGTCGACCTGCGACAGCGTCCGGCGCGATGCTCCGGGGATTCGGGCGGCGGGTTGTTCGGCCACGGCCTCGGCCAGACGTGCAAAGCGGTCGTCGAAGGCGTCGGTATGGGTTGCGGGGTCGATCAGGATATAGAACTGGCCCAGCCCGTGCGGCGGTCCATCCGGCAGTTTCAGGCCCTTGACGTCCAGCGAATTGACCGAGCCCGTCAGAGCGACCGCCATGATCTCGGCCATCAGGCCAAAGCCCCAGCCTTTGTAGCCGCCGGCACTGACCAGCGCGCCTTTCAAAGCGGCCTCGGGGTCGGTTGTCGGAGCGCCATCGGCATCCACCGCCCAGCCCAGCGGGATTTTCTCGCCCGCGGCTTTGGCCATCGTGATTTTCCCCAACGCCACGGCAGAGGTCGAAAAGTCGAAATGCAGGCGCGGTTCGGGCGTGCCGGGGACGGTCATCGCGATGGGGTTGGTGCCGATGACCGCGCGGTTGCCACCCGGTGGCGCAACCACGGGCGACGCGTTGGTAAAGCCGATCCCGACCAAGCCCCGCGCCGCGATCTGTTCGGTAAAGAACCCGAGCGACGTGCAGGTATGGGCGTTTTTCACCGCCAAGGTCGCAACCCCGTTTTCGCGGGCCGCCGAAACCGCCGTGTCCACTGCACGGGCAAACGCCGGTTGGGCGAACCCGAACCGCGCGTCGGAGGTCACAGAAGCCGGTCTAGGGCGCGTCACCTTTGGCTCGACCGAGCCGTCCACACGGCCCGACCGCAATTGCAGGCAGTAGCTTTCCAGATAGTAGAGGCCGCAAATGACGTTGCCGGTTTCCTCGGCACGGGTGACGGCGCGGGCGACTTCGGCTGCCTGAAACGCGGCGGCGCCATGGGCGACAAGCGCGGCTTCGGACTGCGTGCGGATTTGATCAAGACTTACTTTCATGCCACCACCTTGCCAAAGCCGAGCCGGACAGTCCGGTCCATTCGCGCCGCAAGCTCCATGTTATGCGTCGCGATCAGGGCCGACATCCCGCTGTCGCGCACCAATTCGACCAAAGCGCCGAACACCACTTCGGAGGTCTCGGGATCCAGATTGCCGGTCGGCTCATCCGCCAGCAGAAGCCTTGGTTCGTTGGCAAGAGCGCGGCAAAAGGCGACGCGCTGCTGTTCGCCTCCGGACAGGGCGGCGGGGCGGTGATCGGCCCGAGCAGCCAAGCCGACCCGCGCCAACAGGTCCTTTGCACGCGCTGCGGCATCGCGGGCAGACCGGCCATTGGCCAGTTGCGGCAGCACGATGTTTTCAAGCGCCGAGAACTCTGGCAGCAAGTGGTGGAACTGATAGACAAATCCGACCTCGGCCCTGCGGATGGCAGTGCGGCGGCGGTCCGACAGGTCTCCGACCGCTTCGCCGCCGATCCTGACCTCGCCCGTGTCGGGCCGGTCAAGCAGTCCGGCAATGTGCAAGAGCGTTGACTTGCCCGCGCCCGAAGGCGCCACAAGAGCGACCATCTCACCACCCGATATGGTCAGGTCGATACCGTTCAACACGTTGACCTGATTGGGTTTTCCGTGGTTGTAGCCTTTGGTCAGGCCGGTCAGGGACAACACAGGCTCACTCATAACGCAGGGCCTCCACCGGATTCATGCGGGCCGCGCGGCGGGCGGGCAGGATCGTCACGGTCCAGCTTAGGCCCAGCGACAACGACGTGGCCGAAATCACGTCCTCAAGCCGGAGTTGTGCAGGCAGTGAATAGATGCCGCGGATCGACGGATCCCAGACGCCGCCGCCCGCATAGTAGTTCACAAAGGAAAACAGCGGGTCGATGTAGATCGCAAAGAGACAGCCCAGCGCGACGCCAAGCACGGTGCCTACGGTCCCGATCCCCGCCCCGCAGATAAAGAAGACCCGCAGGATCGCGCCCTCGGTCAGGCCGATGGTGCGCAGGATCCCGAT
This sequence comes from Marivivens sp., assembly GCA_023263105.1. Classification (GTDB taxonomy): domain Bacteria; phylum Pseudomonadota; class Alphaproteobacteria; order Rhodobacterales; family Rhodobacteraceae; genus JALQXR01. The sequence goes on from JALQXR010000092.1 coordinate 4,682, forward strand.
ATCGCGGCCTTTGTTTTTCACCAGCATGATCAGGCCAGAAATGATGTTGAGCGAGGCAATCAGCACCAGGATCGACAACAGGATGAACATCACGTTGTCTTCGACTGACAGCGCCCGCAAAAAGGCCCCCGCGCTGTCGCGCCATGTCCAGACCAAGGCGCGGTCTCCGGCGGCTGCCATGATCGACGGGATCATGTCGTCAACGGCGTCGGGATCGGCGACCATGACTTCGATTTCGTCGACGGTTCCGTCCTTGTTGAAGAATGTCTGGGCATCGGACAGCGGCATGTAGACGCGGGTGCGGTCGATGTCCCAGCGGCCCGCGGTAAAGATATAGACGACCTCATAGGCCGAAACGCGCGGGCTGGTCCCAAAGGCGGTGCGGGTTCCGTTTGGCGAAATGATCCGGACCTTGTCCCCCACCGTCACGCCCAATTCGCGCGCCACACCAGAACCGATGGCGATGCCACGCGGGAAATCGGACAGGATGCCCATACTGTCCTGCGGGACGGCGATTCTTGGAATTGTATAAAGATCAGCTGGATTCAGGCCGTAAATCTCGACCCCGCTGTTCGAATTCTGAAAGTTTGCCATCACCTGCCCGCGCACCAACGGCGCGGCGCGGCTTACATCCGGCAAGGCGGCGATCCTTGCGGCAAGGTCGTCGTAGTCATGGATCGCGCGGTCGGTCCGGCCTTGGGCGTCGACTTCGACCGCGTTATAGACCGTGATATGCGCGTTGGAGCCAAGGATGGTGTCCACGAATTCCGCGCGGAAACCGGACCGGACGGCAAGCGTCGCGATCAGCGCAAAGACCGCCAGCGCGACGCCGACAAGACTGATCCATGTCATCACGCTCACCCCGCCCTCGGCGCGGCGGGCGCGGATATAGCGCCAGGCGATCATCCATTCGAAACGGGAAAACGGGCGGGTGTGGCCGGACAAAAGAGGCTCCTGCGAAAAGGTTCCTTCCTAAGTGACGACTGGATCGCGCGGGGTCAATGGGCGTGGCCCCTGTCGTCGGGGCGGTCACCTAGAAGTGCGCGCCCTCGGCGGCATAGTCTTCGTACCGTTCGCCCGCGGCAACTGCGGCCTGCCGACCGTGGCTGGCCCAGATCAACCCGCGGCGCAGCATGTCCCGCGCGGGTCCGTGGTCGATGACATAGGCCTTATGCCCCAGAGCGTTGTAATAGACGCGCCCCATGCCCCAGCGCTTTGTCCACGCCACAGGCATCGACACGCGGCCATTCGGGGTGTGAAACCACTTTGCGGTCGGGAAATCGGTGGTGGCCAGCACATGCACCGCCGGATCGACGTGCAGATAGTATTGTTCGGACGAGACGTTGAAATCCGGAATCCCGCGGGTCAATTCGTGGTCTCGGTCGGTCATATGGACGCGGTACCCCACCCCGTCGCCGCCCGGATGCGCGACCCAGTTGCCGCCTGTCATGAACTGCCAGAGCGGATTGTCGCGGAACGCATCGCACATGCCGCCGTGGCAGCCAGCCAGTCCGGCCCCCCGCGCCACCGCCTCGGACACGTTCAGCGCCCTATCCCGCGTGAGCGTCGACATGGTCCAGACCGGCACGATCAGGTCCAATTCGCACAGCGCCGCGACATCATCGAAACAGTCGAGGCTGTCGGTGACCTCGACCGACATTCCGTCCGCTTCGAGCAGGCCGCGAAACAGGTTGGCGACCCTCTGGGGTTCGTGTCCGTCCCATCCGCCCCACGAAATCAAAGCCTTGCGCGTCATGCCCGTTCCTTTCCTGAACCGCCGCCAGAATTCAGACCCCGAGGCCCTTCGTCAAGGGGTCCTGAGGTCCGGTTCATGTGACTTGGTGTAAAACATACTTTACATGGTGTCCGACTCATCTTACATAATGTCCAACGAAAGCGACTCAGTTTGGACCGATTCAATGTCATACGAAGAACGAAATGCACTCTCTGGCCTGCTCACCAGCATCGTGGCGTGGAGCATCATGGGCGGGGTCATGTGGCGCCAATACACAGACGGTCTGTATGACGGGCCCGACGGGGTGATGCACTGGGCGCGGGCGATGCTGTGGCTCATGCTGTATGGCATCGGATTCGGGATCGTGATCGCGATCCTCTTTGCGATCGTCGACGGCATCCTGCACCCCAACGACAAGAACCGCACACAGTCGGACGAACGCGACCGGACGATTGCCTTGCTGGGGCACCGGATCGTTCTGGTGGCGATGAGCGCCGGTCTGATCGGCGCGATCCTTGGCATGGCCTTTGGCTGGACCGCCGTTCAGGGGCTTATGCTGATCGTGGTGTCCTGCGCTCTGGGCGATACGGTTGGTGTCGCGTACAAGGTCTTCCTCTACAGACGAGGGTTTTAAGGTTTGGCTGCCCCGACAATCACGAACGACATCCGACGCCTTAGGTTCGAGGCAGGGGAAATGACGCAAAAGGATCTGGCCGATCGGGTCGGGGTCACACGTCAGACGATCCTTGCCATCGAAGCGGCGAAATACTCTCCGACTTTGGAACTGGCATTCAAGATCGCGCGGGCTTTCGACAAGTCCATCGAAGAGGTCTTTTTCTACAAAATTCCGGAATAGTCCGGACAACTCTCTGATCCGAAAGGAAATATCATGCTTCGCGTATTTGCGAAACCGATCCCGCTTGTCCTGTTGCTAGGGTTTTGCACCGCGATACCGGTGCTGATGGCCGCGGTGCGGGTCTATCAGATTCCGGCGGGCGGGCTGCCTGCGGACAGCCTGCGCGTTGCGGCAGCGCCGGTGTCGATGTGGCTGCATTCCTTGGCAGGTGTCCTGTTTGGTGTGCTTGGTCCGCTGCAATTCGCCCGCGTCCTGCGCCGCAAATACGGCCGCCTGCACCGGATTCTGGGTCGTGTCTTTGGCGTGGCGGGACTGTTTCTGGGGCTCTCTGGGCTTAGCCTGTTGTTGCAGGTGCAAAGCATCTCGACCCCGCTGCTAGAGGTGTTTCGCGGACTCGCCGGTGGTGCTTTGGTCGTGGCAATTGTTGCGGGCATCAGCGCGGCGCGACGTCGGGACATCCCGCGCCACCGCGCTTGGATGATCCGCAGCTATGCGATCGGTATGGGGTCGGGCACTGTGGCTCTGGTCATGTTTCCGATCTACATTCTGACCGGAGAGCCGCCGACCGGCTGGTTCGCGGACATCGTCTTTGTCGGCTGGTGGGCATTGAACATCGCCTTGGGCGAATGGGTCGCCCGGCTCGGGCAGCCTGCCCGCCGCCAGACCCCCGCTCTTGCCTGAGGATCCGCTATGAAAGCCGCACTCACCACCGACTACGGCGCGCCTGATAAGGTCGTGATCCGCGATCTGCCCAAGCCGGAACCGGCAAAGGACGAACTACTTGTCCGCGTCCATGCAGCGCCCGTGACCTCGGGCGATGCGCGGATCAGGGGGTTGAACGTGCCCGCGGGGTTCGGTCCCTTTGTCCGGCTGGCCTTTGGCCTGCGCAGGCCGCGAAAGCCGGTTCAGGGCTGGGCTCTGGCCGGTGTGGTCGACGCAGCGGGTGACGCCGTGACTGGTTTTCGCGCGGGCGACCGGATCATCGGGCTGACCGGCATCCGTGGCGGAGCGCATGCCGAATTCGCCCGCCTTCGCGCCGACCGTGCGTGGCCCCTGCCAGAGGGGTTGACCATGGCCGAGGGCGCCGCGCTGTTCTTTGGCGGGCTGACCGCGGCAGAGTTCCTGATCGACAAGGCGGGGCTGGCCAAGGGCGACCGACTTTTGATCAACGGCGCGACTGGCGCCGTGGGATCGGCGGCGTTGCAGGTGGCGCGGCAGGTCGGAGCAGAGGTCACGGCGGTCTGCAGCGAAAAGAGCGCGGGCTTTGCGATGGACCACGGCGCGTCGCGGGTGATCGACTATCGCAAAGACAGACTCGACGGGACTTATGACGTGATCATGGATATCGTCGGCACCCTGCCCTATGACCGCGCGCGGCCCTTGCTTGCCGACGGAGGGCGGTTGCTGCTGATAACC
>JALQXR010000093.1 GCA_023263105.1 Marivivens sp.
CGCGTATCGCTGCCGCCGTCTTTCAGCGCCGGGCAGCCTAGCTCTTGCCCCGGAATGGTCAGGGTCAGGTTCAACACCTCGCCGCGCGGCAGTTCCGTCACATCGGCGGAAATCGGCGACAGGACGCCTGTGTTGTGGCGGGCCAGTTCCTGTCCGTCAAAGGTCAGAACCGCACCGACAGAGTCCGCACCAAAGGCGGCCGTCGAAATTCTGAGCGACAGCGGCCCCGAAGCTTCGGGCAGCATGATCTGAAGCCGCGCTTCGTTCGCGCCCATCCAGACGCCAAACGGCTCGGGCGTCCACCAACCTTCGCTAAGTCCGATCGCGCCGTCCGCGATGGCGTCGGCCACGGGAATGGCGCGGTCCATCGGCAGCGGCGACCGGGCAGTCAGGGTGGGCTCTAGACCGGACGCGGCTTGGCATTGAGCGTCGGACGGAGCCTCGGCGGCGGCCTGAGCCGTGGACAGGACCGGCACGACGGGGGCATCGGTTTCGCTTAGCGACAGGGACTTTAGCATAAAGGCCATCTGACGGGCATCGGTGCTGGCGCCGCGCGCGGCGGGGCAGGACAGATCGGGTCCCTGAGACGTCAGGGTCAGAGAAACCGGTACACCGCGCGGCAGCGATCCGACCTCGGCGCGGAACAGCGCAGCACCGCTTATGTCTTCGCGGGCCAGCTCCTCGCCGTTGAACGACAATGTCAGAGACTGGGCAAGCGGCGATGCCAGTTCGAATTCAAGCGCGAGGCCGGTGGCGGTCTCGGGCAGGATCACGGCAAACTCCGTTTCGCGCAGGCCCGTCCAGCGGCCGCTGGGCTCTTGGCCCCACCAACCGGCGACAAAGCCGACCGTTTCGACCATTGCAGCGCCTGCCGATGTTTCCCCGATTTGCAGCGCGCGGGCGGGCTGCGACGACGGGCCGTTTGCGGGCACAAAGCAGGCTGTGCCTTCGGCCGGAACCGCGACGGGCGCGGCTGTTTGAGCGGGCGCGGCTGCGACAGTGGGGGCGACAGCGGGGGTCGCGACGGTTGAAGGAGCCGCGACCGCGACAGGCTCTGTAGCGACTGGGGCGGGGGCGACCGCCGCGCTGGGCGCCGCAGTGACGGGTTCGGGCGCCGGCGCGGGTGCGGGCGCGGCGGTCGGTTCGCCGCGTGACGACATTGCCGAAAGCGCAAGAGCGGGCTGCACCCCGTCGACACGGGGATCAAGGAACAGGCGGATCCGCGGGAAATTGCGGTTGGGGAATTCGACCGCCTCTCCTGACTCCGGCAGGACCGCCACATAGGCTTCGCGCATGGTCGACGCGCGCAGCTCGGGCAGGTCGAGACCCTCTAGCGGAGAGGCAACCACGTCAAAGGACGATCCGCAAAACGCGGTGTCATGAACGATAATCGCATGGGCGATGAACCGGCCACGGGACTGCTGGATCTGATCGCGCCAATTGCCATGTGTGCTGGCGTCAAAATCAGAGGCGCATTGGTCAAGCCTGTCCAGCACCTCGGCGCGGCCGTCCGGACCAATGCCGATCAGGTTGATGCCGCGACGCACGGCCCAATCCTCGCCCGAGCGCAGGTGGTCGGTGGTCTGCCGGCGCACCAGAGATGCCCCCGAACCAAAGGACGACGACTGCAGCAGCACGCCCTTGTCACCGGTGCTCAGCCCCGGAAGACCCATGGTCAGGGGCAGGTCGCCTCTGGCCTGACCGATTAGGGTCAGCGCGTCGGCGTCACCACCGTCAACAGGTCCAACTGCCAGCATCTCGGCCAGTTCGGCTGCGTCGACGAATTCCGAACGGGCAAAGCTGCGCAGAGCCGCACCGCTGCCCCGTTCGCCGGTCATCGCGCAGGTATCCGGCAGGCGCGACGCATCCTGGGTTGGGTCAAGCAGGCTGAGCGAGGCACAGCTGTCCATCCACATATAGCGCGAGCCCTCGGGCAGATCGATCAGAGCCTCGGTCAGGGTTTCCTGTGCTCCGTTGTCGCCAAGAACGGCTTGGGTGATTGCGTTGGACTCATCGAATTCCAGCAGGACAGGCATGCGGAATGCGCTGTGGCCGAATTGGGCCTTGTTGCCTTCGAGGTTCACATAAAGGCCGTCGCTGATGTCAGGATAGGCCCAGAGCCGGTCGTAGATCGCCTGATATCCAAGCACGTGTCTGGCCAGCGCACCGGTGTTATCCACGGTGATCCCCAACCTTTCGGGAACGGTCGGCTGATCCCCAAGGAGATCGGCACCAAGACCCATCAGCGGCACGTCGAATCCCAACACGTTCATCAGCGTCGGGCCGGTGTCCAGCGTCGTGCCCGCGCGGTCGACGACCTGAGGTTCGCGGTCGGGGTCGATGATCATAAGAAGGTTCCGGCGGGGCCCCGCGCGCAGTTGGTCGGCGGCAGTGTTCACCATGGCAAGGTGGTCGGACATGATCGCGATAACCGTGTCCTCCGCATGGGGGCCGGACAGGATTTCTTCGATGAACTGGCCAGCAAGATAGTCGTCGCACAGGACCGCGTTCAGCATCGGGTTGCTGCCATCGCCATAGGGCATGTCCTTGCAGACGCGGTTGGTGTCGGCGTGGCCATTCGGATGGTGCGTGTCCAGCGTCAAAAGCGTCAGGACAAAGGGCTGGTCACTGCCGGCAAGCCGGTCGAAACGGTCGCGCGCAAGATCGAACAGAGTGTCGTCCTGCACCCCCCATTCCGCCAGATACGCCGGATCTGCCAGCGTGGGGCGCAACTGCTCTAGTCCGGTGACTTCGTCATAGGAATGGCTTTCGTAGAAGGCGCCTTTGCCCGCGAATTCGGTCGATGCGCCGCCAAGGTATGAAAGCATGTAGCCTGCCTCGGACAGGATATCGCCCATGCAGTTTGCTCCGGACAGGAACTGGCTGACGCGCATCGAATTGCCGCCGCCGGTCAGGATCAGAGGAACGCCGCATTGCGTCGCGACCATGCCGCCAATTGTAAAGGTCGCGCCCTCGGTCTGGCCCAGATCGGTAAAGGTGACCGCCCGCTTTTCAAGCGCGGCGAGATTGGGGGTCAGTCCGGGAAAGCGGGTGTCGTCCATATAGGTCCGCTCAAGGCTTTCCAGATAGATGACGACCAGATTCTTGGGCGACTCGGGTCCGGCCGGATCCAGAGCGGGCTGGTGATAGCCTTCGACCTGCTGGTCCACGCTGGAAAAGCGCATCGCATACGCCGCCGAGGCTCGGGGAACGGGATGTACGGCCAGAGCAGCCAGCAGCAACAGGGCGATCCCGCCGTCCCAATAATGGTTGCGCACGATGGCACCCGGACGGAGCCATTTGCGAGCAAACCACAGCACGCCCGCGATTGCAGCCAAGGCAAAGACCGCAGCCGCGATGGCCCAGTAATACTGGCTGACGTCGCCGCCCTCCAAGCCGGTGGCCATATGATAAAAGACCGCGCCGTTCACGCCTTCGCCGGTGATGCTGGTAAGGCCGATCTCGATCCCTGACATGATGACGTAAAGAAGGATCGTGCCGGACAGTCCCCAGCCAAGCCAGCGGGCGTAACCCCGTTGGCGCAGCAGGACAAAGGTCAGACCAATGATCAGAACCGACAAGAGCATTACAGATGGGTCCCCAATTGTAGATCGAAGGGCGGCACCGACCTTTTCAAGAGTTGTCCAACTCCTGATTGGGCGGCTAGACGGCAATCATCCTTAAGTTGACTGATTGGCGCGCTGCGGTAAATCCGTTCAATCGGTGTACGTGGTCCCCAAAGGTATAGCGTCAGACTCCTTTCGCGAACCTAAAGCCCGTGCCGCACCGGTCGGGCACAGGCTTTGGGCGTCCGGCCCGTCACATCGTCGTTGTCAGCCGCGCGCGGCCTGTTCGGCCCGCAGACCACGGACATTGATCACCAGCAACACGACCACCACCCCGATCCCAAGCAGATCGACGTAGTAGGGCGCGGGCCAGATGCACAAGGCGCCGGCGGCCCCCAGTATCAGACGTTGGATCAGCCCGATCGGACGCTCCATGCAGCCCTGCATCGCGGCAGCAAGCCCATAGACGCCCACCACCCCGAAGCCAAAGATACGCAGGACCTCGGGCCAGTCGCCGGACAGAAACGGCGTATAGGCAATCATCAAAGGCACGATGTAGAGCCCCTTTGCCAGCTTCCAGCTGGAAAAACCGGTGGCCATCGCGGGCGCCTTGGCAATCGCGGCGGCGGTAAAGGCCGCAAGCGCGACAGGCGGGGTCACATTGCTGTCCTGACTGAGCCAGAAGATGATCATATGGGCTGACAAAAGCGCCGCGATGGCGACCTCTGACGGGACCATAAGGTCGCGCAGGGGGGCCGCAATCTCGAGGGGCAGGCCCTTGACGATTTCGGCTGCCTGCACGGCGGTCATCGGCCCCATCAGGATGTCCATCTTTTCCGGCACGCCCAGCATCAGGATCGCTCGGGCGCTGTCGGACAACTGCCCTGCGGCCATCGCGTCGATCACGAAGCGGTCCGCGATCATTCCGGCAAGCGCAGGCGCAGACAGCGTCGCCAGCACGATGTAGGCCGCAGTCACCGGCAGCCCCATCCCCAGAACCAGCGACGCAAGCGCCACCAGCAAGAGTGCGATCAGCAGGTTGCCACCCGCCCACTGGGCGATCATCAGGCTAAAGGTATTGCCCACGCCCGCGGTCGAAATCACGTTCACGACCAGACCCACCGAACACAACAGCACCGCGGTCATGATCATACCCTTCGTGCCCATGATCAGGGCCTCGGCGATGGCGCGCGGACCCATGCGGGTCTGGGTGAGCCAACTGGACGCAATCACGGCCAGAATCCCGAACACGGCGGCATAGGCGGGGGTAAATCCCACAACCAACATTCCGATCAGGGTCGAAATCGGGATCACAAAACTTGCCCCGCCTTTGGCAAAGGCAGAGCGGAGCGTCTCTCCGTCCGCTTCCATCGGCTGGAGGTTCAGGCGTCGAGCCTCGATCCGGACGAAAAAGGCGACGGACAGAAAATACAGCAAAGCAGGAAGCGCCGCGACCGCGACGATGGTTTCGTAGGGAATCTGCGTAAAGCTGGCCATCACGAATGCGCCCGCGCCCATGATCGGCGGCATAAGCTGCCCGCCGGTCGATGCGGCGGCTTCGACGCCGCCCGCGAATTTCGGGGGAAAGCCCGCCTTTTTCATAAGGGGGATCGTGATGACGCCGGTCGAGGCGGTGTTCGCGACGGCAGATCCGCTGATCGTGCCTGTCAGGCCGCTGGCGATGACCGCAACGATTCCGGGGCCGCCGACCAGTTTGCCCGCAACTGCCCGTGCAAGGTTGATGACAAAGTCGCCCGCGCCCGACCGCAACAGGAAAGCGCCGAAGATGATGAACAGAAAGACATAGGTGGACGAAATCCGCGCGATGGTGCCGAACAAGGCGTCGTCGCCATAGATCGCGCGGAATGCGATGGTTTCCCAGCTAAGTCCCGGAAACGAAAAGACTCCGGACACGTATTTGCCCCAGAAGCCGACATAGCTAAGCGACAGGATGATCAGAATGGGGATGACCCAGCCGGTCAGTCGGCGGGTCAATTCGACTGCCGCGACCACGCAGATCGCCGTCGCGGTCCAGTCCAGTGCGTTCAGCTTGACCCCGCGGTCATAGATGCCGTTTTCGGCCCACGGCAGGTAGATGGCGGATGCTGCGACCGCCACGCCCAGCGCGATGTCGATCACCCGCAGCGACTGGCTGTCCACCCGCCCGCGACGTGCGGGGTAAAGGACCGAGGCAAGAAACGCAAAGCCCGCAAAGTGATAGGCGTTGCGTTGGAATTCGGAAATGATGGGGTCGAAAGCCACATAGATATGTCCGGCAGAAATCAGCAGGCACAGACCCGAAATCAGCATGGTTGCCAGTCCCGGAAACGTCCTCTGGACCAGCGGTTCTGCGATCTTTTCTTCTGACATTTGTGGCTCCCCATGGAAAAACGGCGCCGGAGGGACCGGCGCCGCAATTGGTTTTGTTCTGGATCAGTTAGCGATCAGACGCTCGGGGATTTCGATCCCGACTTCCTGATAGTAGCGCGCGGCACCGGGGTGCAGCGGAACCGGCAGACCAGAGATCGCGGCTTCGATCATCATCGCCTTGGTGGCGGGGTGGATCGCCTGCAGGAAGGCCAGGTTTTCGTAGATCGTCTTGGTGATCAGGTAGACGTTTTCTTCGGATACGTCGGCAGTGGTGGCAAGGAAGTTGGGCTGTGCGACCGTCTGCACGTCCGTTTCCTGACCGGGGTAGGTGCCAGCGGGGATCACGAAGCGGGTCCAGAGGTTCTTGCCGCCGTCGGCGGTCGTCATCTCTTCGTCCGTAAAGTTCAGCATCGTCACGCCGTCACCCGAGGCCGCAAAGAGCTGCGACAGCGCACCGGTCGGCACGCCGGCCGGGGTCGAGATGCCGCGAACCTGACCGTTCTGCAGCGCTTCGGCCGAGGGACCGTAACCGCCATAGACCAGTTCATAGTCGGCTTCGATATCGACGCCCAGACCGCCCAGCAGGGTGCGGTTCGACCCGATGGTGCCAGAGTTCTGCGCGCCCAGTGCAACCGCTTCGCCCTTCAGCGCGACAAAGTCCGCCATAGTGCCGGTGGTCGCGGCGTCGGATGCGACGACGAACTGTTCGACGTTCTGCCACAGCATGGTGACCGAGCGCATGTTCTCTTGCGGGCCGTCGGCCTCGACCGGACCGGTGCCGGTGGCGGCGTAGTAGCCATAAAGACCCTGCAGAATCGCGAACTGCGCTTCGCCTTCGCGCAGCAGGCGGACGTTTTCGCCCGAGCCGGCAGAGCTGATTGCGGACATGGCGATCTTTTCGCCGGGCTCCAGCTTGACCTTCACCAGCGTCGAGATCGCGACGCCAACAGGGTAGTAGGTCCCGCCGGTCGATGCCGTGGCCAGCACATAGCTTGCTTCTTCGGCAAAGGCAGGGGTCGAAAGCGAAAGCATGGCCGCGACGGCGACCTTGGACAAAGTTTTCATGTATTCCTCCCGAATGGCCCTTGATGGGCCGGATGCCCGAAGACTAGGCAAACGCACACCGCCAAACCATGAGGGAAACCGCAGGTCGCGGGGTCTGACTCTGCGGATATCCGCAAGCAGTGCGTTGGGGCGGGGCTCAGTCGATCAGGCGCGACTTGTCCAGACCCAGTTTGACGATCTTTTCGTTCAGCGTCCTGCGCCCGATGCCCAAGGCCTCGGCAACCGCGTCCATGCGCCCCGAATGTGCCCTTATCGCTTTGGCAATCAGCGTTCGCTCAAAGGCCGCGACGGCTTCGCGCAGGGTGGCGGGCACGTCGTCGATGTCATCGCCCAGCCGCAAGGCCAAGGCGACAGACCCGCCGCCGCGTCGCGCGGCAAGCGCCCTTCGTTCGGCCGCATGGCGCAATTCGCGCACGTTCCCCGGCCAGTCATGGGCAAGCAGGGTCGCTGCGTCTTCGGCAGTCAGCTCAGGTGCGGCGATTTCATAGGTCTGCGACAGTTCCGCGACAAAAGTGTCGAACAGCAGAACCACGTCCTCGCCTCGGTCGCGGAGGGGCGGCAGGGCCAGTTCGAACGCGTTCAGGCGGAACAGCAGGTCGCTGCGGAACGTGCCATCGGTGACGCCCGCAGAGAGGTCTTCGTTGGTGGCGGCGATGATGCGAAGCGAGGTGCGGACGGGATCGTCGCTGCCGATGGGGCGCAGCTCTCCGGTTTCGATCACCCGCAACAGTTGAGCCTGCGCCGGAAGCGGACAGGCGCCGACTTCGTCCAGAAACAGCGTGCCGGCATCCGCGCTGCGGACAAGCCCAAGCGACCCGCCCGCGCGGCCAAAGACCTGTTCGTCAAATCGGTCGGGGTCGATGTTCGCGCAGTTCACGGCGACAAATGGCCCGTCCTTGCGCGGACCCAGATTATGAAGCGCCCGCGCGACCAATTCTTTGCCGGTGCCGGTTTCTCCGGTGATCAGAACCCCGCCCTCGGCGTGGGCGATATCGAAGACATCGTCACGCAGCGCCGCGATGCGGGGCGACTTGCCCAGCAGGACCCTGTCCAGACCGGCGCGTTCGCCCAAAGCGGCGCGCAGGCGGCGGGTTTCGGCGCGGAGCCGATGGGACTGCGCGGCGCGGGTCATGATCGACAGAAGGCCGCGCGGGTCGTAGGGTTTTTCAAGAAACGAATAGGCGCCGTCCTGCATGGCCTTGACCGCCATGGGAATGTCGCCATGCGCCGAAATCAGCACCAGCGGAGGCGCGTCGTCCAGTGCCCCAAGGGCCGTCAGCAGGTCCAGACCCGACATCCGCGGCATACGCACGTCCGACAGGATCACGTCGGGCGGGTCCTCGGTCAGTTTTGCAAGAGCGACCGAGGCATCGGAAAACGTGCTGGCACGCAGCCCCGCCCGTTCACAAAGATGCAGCAGCGATGCCCGCATTTCGCGGTCGTCATCGATCACGAAGGCATGAATATTCGGCGTCATCCTACCCCCTCGGCGCGATCCCGCGGGAGGGTGACAATAAAGACCGCCCCTCCGTCCGGCCCATCGATCGCGTCCATCGTGCCCTGATGATCCTTGACGATCTGCCC
>JALQXR010000094.1 GCA_023263105.1 Marivivens sp.
CTCGGCATCCGGGTTCGCGGCTTTGACCGCCGCACGGTCCGGCCCGTCCCCGACAAAAACCGCCCGCAGCCCCAGCGCCTTGGCCGCCGCAGCGAACAACGACGCGCCTTTTTCCGGCGACAGGCGTCCGACGAAAAGAAAGCTGTCGTTGGCGCGGGCATCCACCGGAGCGCCGGTGACCGACACAGGATTCGAAACGCGGTGGACCCGTGTGCGGGGCGACAGATAGGGGGCCATCGCGCGGGCCTGCGTGTCGGAAATCGTGATGACGTCCCGCAGGTAGCGGGGCAGGCGGCCAGCGGTCAGAGTGGCCACCTGCCGCCCGACGCGCCACGCTTTGTGGATGCCGCGTCGCGCGTCGCAGTTGGTGGTCAGGCATGACAGCCCCATCGCCGTGCGGGTGCAGATGCTGTTGCTGCGATAGTCAAAGAAACCGCCGTTCGGGCAGGCCAGAAAATATTCGTGCATCGTATAGACCGACCGCAGCGGCCCACCCGCCAGCACCGGCCCGATAGACGGCGACAGCGCCTTGGCGTAGCCGTGGCAATGCAACACGGTCGAGTCCGGATCGAACTCGGCCGCCAGTTTCCGCAACGCCCGCGCCGCAGGAGCGTTCCATATCCCGCGCCGCATCGCCCTTAGCCGGTCGGGGTCGTCCAGAATGGTGTGCTGGTCCAGACATTCGACCCTGATCCCGGGATGGTTCAGCGCTGGATCGGCGGGGCCGGTGGCGGCAAAGTACACCACCTCGACCCCTGCGTCCGCCAAAAGCCGCGCGCTGTCGATGGCGACCTTGGCCTGCCCGCCCGTCATCCCCGCGAAATCACCGGCGATCAGGACGGTCTTTGCGTCACGCGCAGCGGTCATCGGCCCGCCGCGTCCCAGATCTCGAATTCTTCGGGGCGTTTGCGGCGCAGCTTTTCTTCGGTCTTGGCGGAAAGGCTGGTTTCGAACTGGGGCGAAACATTCAGCTGCTTCAGCTCGATCACCGTGGATAGGCGATCCTCTAGGTATTGGATCAAGAGCGGCTGCTGCTCGTAGCGGAACAACTCGGTAATGCCGCGCTGGTTCGGGCCGGTGGTCAGGAATTTGGCCTGACTTCCGACATTGGCAAAAGAGGCGGGATTGCCTTTGCAGTATTCGTCCACAAAGTCGTCGAAACTCACTCCACGGGTCGAATTCGACTGACCCACGAGCTGGTCGCGGTTGCGGTACCGGTACCAGCTGCCCAGCCAATCCACCGGATGGCGGACCACCGCGACAGTGTCCAGATCGACCTCGCCCGCTTTCATCAGAAAAGGTTCGACCAACCGCCGATAGCGATAGAGCGGGGTGTGCTTTAGAATCGGCGGATCACGGAAAACCACGGCGGCTTTCGGCGCCAGTGCCCCTTCGATCGCTGTTGTGCCTGTCTTTGGAACCGCCAGAAAGACCAGCCGCTCGTCCCAGAATACCAGCATATGCTGTCGCCCCGCATTTTTCTTGGCCGTAAACTAGCTGTTAACTTTGGTCCCGCAAAGTCTGCCATGAAGATTTATCTTGAAATGTTCCTATTTTGTGCTCATTAATCATGAGAACAAGAGGGGAACAAAGCAGCGATTGCTGCCTAAGGCTCTCTATGGAATAAGGATGGCGATAATGAGCAAAACGGCAACGGCAGAACTATTCAACATGAACGACAAGCGCACCGCGGAAAAGCAAAAAGCACTCGAGTCGGCGCTGGCCCAGATCGAACGTCAGTTCGGCAAAGGCTCGATCATGAAGCTGGGCGGCGAGAACAAGCTTGCCGACATCGAGGCGACCTCGACCGGTTCGCTGGGGCTGGACATCGCTCTGGGCATCGGTGGCCTGCCGAAGGGCCGGATCATCGAGATCTACGGGCCCGAAAGCTCTGGCAAGACGACGCTCACGCTGCACTCGGTCGCGGAAGAACAGAAAAAGGGCGGCGTTTGCGCCTTTGTCGACGCCGAACACGCGCTGGATCCGCAATATGCGAAGAAGCTGGGCGTTAACCTTGATGAACTGCTGATTTCGCAGCCCGACACCGGCGAACAGGCACTGGAAATCGTGGACACTCTGGTCCGGTCCGGCGCGGTGAGCCTTGTGGTCGTCGACTCGGTCGCGGCCCTGACGCCAAAGTCCGAACTGGAAGGCGACATGGGCGATTCCAGCGTGGGTGTTCATGCCCGCCTGATGAGCCAAGCGATGCGGAAACTGACCGGTTCGATCGCGCGTTCGAACTGCATGGTGATCTTTATCAACCAGATCCGGATGAAGATCGGCGTCATGTTTGGCAGCCCCGAAACCACCACCGGCGGCAACGCCTTGAAGTTCTACGCCTCGGTCCGTCTGGACATCCGCCGCATCGGCGCGGTCAAGGATCGAGACGAGGTCGTGGGCAACACAACCCGCGTCAAAGTCGTGAAAAACAAGGTCGCGCCGCCGTTCAAGCAGGTCGAATTCGACATCATGTATGGCGAAGGCATCTCCAAGATGGGCGAGCTTCTGGATCTTGGGGTCAAGGCCGGCGTGGTCGAAAAATCCGGCGCATGGTTCAGCTATGGCGACGAACGGATCGGGCAGGGTCGTGAAAACGCCAAAACGTTCCTGCGGGAAAACCCCGTCATGGCGAACGAGATCGAGGATACGAACCGCGCCGCCCACGGACTGGATTTCCATATGGACGACGAAGCGTCGGACGATCTGACCGAAGACTAGGTTTTCTCTGGGCGACTGCCCAAAGCAGGGTATCGTCGGGGCGGTCCTTTGGGGCCGCCCTTTCAGTTTTCGGAACCACCCCAATGCAAAGCAATATCTACGCCGCCATCAATACTGTCGTTAACACCTATGTGACGGGAATGTTGCGCGGCGACGCTGACGCATTGCGGCGGGCGTTTCACCCCAAGGCCCAGATCATCGGACGGGTCGACGGACAGGAATGGTGGGGCGATCTGGCGGCGTTCATCGCGGAATGTGAAAGCGGCCCCTTGCCCGTCGACGCAGCGATTCCCGCCTATACGATCGAGTCAATCCAGCTGGCCGGAGACACGGCGGTCGTGCGGTGTGTGAACCTCTATCAGGGCCGCAAATATCGCGACACGCTGAACCTTTTGCGCGGCCCGGGCGGCTGGTCCATTGTGGCGAAGCTGTTTCAGACGCTCGAATAGGCGCGAAATCCCGAGCGAGGCGCCCCTGCGACCGGCTATTCTCTGGACGCCGGTTTTACATGGGTTTATTCAACCCCGACGCCCTTTTTCTGAAAGACCGCCATGACCAGCCTAGCCGACATTCGCTCCACCTACCTCGACTACTTCCGCCGCAACGGACACGAGGTCGTGGACTCCTCGCCATTGGTGCCGCGCAACGACCCCACGCTGATGTTCACCAACTCTGGCATGGTCCAGTTCAAGAACTGTTTCCTTGGCATGGAAAAGCGCGACTACACCCGCGCAACCACCGCCCAGAAATGCGTGCGGGCAGGCGGCAAGCACAACGATCTGGACAACGTCGGCTACACCGCGCGCCACCACACGTTCTTTGAAATGTTGGGCAACTTTTCGTTCGGCGACTATTTCAAGGAAGAGGCGATCGCCTTTGCCTGGGAACTGTTGACCAAGGACTTTGGCCTGAACAAATCCAAGCTGCTGGTCACCGTCTATCACACCGACGACGAAGCGGCTGACTTCTGGAAAAAGATCTCGGGGCTGACCGACGACCGGATCATCCGCATCCCGACCGACGACAACTTTTGGCGGATGGGGCCGACCGGTCCCTGCGGTCCCTGCACCGAGATTTTCTATGACCACGGCGATCACATCTGGGGCGGCCCTCCGGGGTCGGCCGAAGAAGACGGCGACCGGTTCATCGAAATCTGGAACAACGTGTTCATGCAGAACGAGCAGTTCGAGGACGGCTCGATGAAGCCCTTGGACATGCAGTCGATCGACACCGGCATGGGGCTGGAGCGGATCGGCGCGCTGCTGCAGGGCAAGCACGACAACTATGATACCGACCTGATGCGCGCGCTGATCGAGGCATCCGCCCATGCCACCAGCGCCGACCCCGACGGTCCGGGCAAGACGCACCATCGCGTGATTGCCGACCACCTGCGGTCCACGTCCTTTCTGATTGCAGACGGTGTGATGCCGTCCAACGACGGACGCGGCTACGTGCTGCGCCGTATCATGCGCCGCGCGATGCGTCATGCGCATATGCTGGGCGCCAAGGATCCGGTCATGCACCGTCTGGTGCCCGAACTGGTCAAGCAGATGGGTGCGGCCTATCCCGAACTGGTCCGCGCCAAGGCCCTGATCGAAGAAACCCTGAAGGCCGAGGAATCCCGCTTTAAACAAACGCTGGACCGCGGCCTGCGGCTGTTGGACGACGAACTGTCCGACCTGCCCGATGGTGCCGAACTGCCCGGCGCGACCGCGTTCAAACTGTATGACACCTATGGCTTTCCCGTCGACCTGACCCAAGACGCCCTGCGCGAAAAGGGCCGTGGCGTCGACCTTAAGGGCTTCGATGCCGCCATGGCCGAACAAAAGGCCAAGGCGCGCGCCGCATGGGCTGGCTCCGGCGAAGCCGCCGACGCGACGATCTGGTACGATCTGTCGGAAAAGCACGGCGCGACCGAATTCCTAGGCTATGACACCGAAACCGCCGAGGGCCAGATCAAGGCAATCGTCGCAGGTGGCGCCGAAGCCGGCGAAGCCCGCGCTGGTTCCGACGCCCAGATCGTCATGAACCAGACCCCGTTCTATGCAGAGAGCGGCGGGCAGGTGGGTGACACCGGCTTCATTCGCACCGACACCGGCGCTGCCGAAGTCACCGACACCAAAAAGGTGGCGGGCGTCTTTATCCATTTTGTGCGCGTGACCGAAGGCTCGATCCTGCGC
Source organism: Marivivens sp. (assembly GCA_023263105.1). Lineage (GTDB taxonomy): Bacteria > Pseudomonadota > Alphaproteobacteria > Rhodobacterales > Rhodobacteraceae > JALQXR01. The sequence goes on from JALQXR010000094.1 coordinate 4,899, forward strand.
GGCCAGCCGGCCAAGCTCGAGGTGTCGCATAGCCGCCGCAGCGCGATCCGCGCCAACCACTCGGCCACGCACCTGCTGCACGAAGCCCTGCGTCAGGCTCTGGGCGATCACGTGGCTCAGCGCGGTTCGCTGAATGCCGCCGACCGCCTGCGGTTCGACTTTAGCCACGGCAAGGCGATGTCGCAGGACGACCTTGCCAAGGTCGAGGCAGAGGTCAATGCGATGATCCGCCAGAACACCGCCGTCGAAACCCGTATCATGACGCCGGACGATGCCCGTGGGTTGGGGGCTCAGGCCCTGTTCGGAGAGAAATACGGCGACGAGGTCCGTGTCGTGTCGATGGGTCGCCAAGTCGGCTCGGGCAAGGGCGCGGACGGCGCGACCTATAGTCTGGAACTCTGCGGCGGCACCCATGTGCGTCAGACCGGCGATATCGGTGTGTTTGCGCTGCTGTCCGAAACCGCCTCGGCCGCCGGAATCCGCCGGATCGAAGCGTTGACGGGCCAAGCCGCGATGGCCGAATTGCGCGCCCGCGACCTGAAGCTGGCCGAGATCGAGGGCCTCTTGAAAATCGGTGGGGAAGATCCCGCCGCAAAGGTCCGCGCACTGATGGACGAACGCAAGGCACTGGCCAACGAAGTGGCGCAGCTGCGCCGCGATCTGGCGATGTCGGGCGGGTCGAAAGCCGACTCTGCCGCCAAGACGATCAACGGCATCGCGTTCAAGGCGCAGGTGCTGCAGGGCGTGACCGGCAAGGATCTTCCGGCTTTGATGGACGACATGAAGGCCCAGATCGGCTCTGGCGCTGTCCTGCTGATTGCGGACACCGGCGACAAGGCGGCCGTTGCTGCGGGCGTGACGGCGGATCTGACGGGTCAGGTCTCGGCCGTGGATATCCTGCGGGCGGCGGTTGCCGAACTGGGCGGCAAGGGTGGCGGTGGCCGTCCGGATATGGCTCAGGGCGGCGGCGCGAGTGCGGCGAATGCCGATGCGGCGATTGCCGCGGCAGAAGCCGTGCTGGGGGCCAAGTGATGCCCGCCTATATTATCGCCTCGATCGAGGTCACGGATCCGGACGACTACATGACCTACGCCCGCCAAACCGTTGCTTTGGCTGAAAAATGGGGCGGCCGGTTTCTGGTGAAGGGCGGCAATCCCGAAACCGTCGAAGGTACCACCGCGTCGCGTCAGGTCGTGATCGAATTCCCCGACCGCGCCACGGCCAAGGCATGGTACAACAGCGACGAATATCGCGAAATCCTGCCCATCGCGCTGCGCGCGTCCAAGCGGGACATCGCGATCGTCGACGGCGTCTGAAACGAAAGGACTGACCTATGCCCGCACTCTGGATCGCCCATGTGACCGTCACGGACACCGAGGCCTACGGCAAATACGCCGCTCTGGCCGGCCCTGCGATTGCCAAACACGGGGGCAAATTCATCGCCCGCGGCGGCAAGTATGTGCAGCTCGAAGGTAAGGACCGCCCGCGCAACGTCGTGGCCCGTTTCCCGTCGGTCGACGCGGCGGTGGCCTGCTATCATTCGCCCGAATACCAAGAAGCCCTGAGCCACGCGCGCAACGCGTCCGAGCGGGAGCTTATGGTGATCGAGACCACCGAAGGCTAAGCCCCAAAGGCGCGGCAAAGCAAAAGGGCGCGGGATGATCTCCTGCGCCCTTTGGTATTCTTGTCAGTGACTTAGGCGGACGCGCGGGCCATCCGCTTGCGTTCGTGCGGGTCCAGATAGCGTTTGCGCAGTCGGATCGCGGTCGGGGTGACCTCGACCAGTTCGTCGTCGTTGACGTAGGCGATGGCCTGTTCCAGCGACATCACGACCGGCGGGGTCAGGCGGACCGCTTCGTCGGTGCCCGAGGCGCGCACGTTGGTCAGTTTCTTGCCCTTCAACGGGTTAACGTCGAGGTCGTTGTCACGGCTGTGTTCGCCGATGATCATGCCTTCGTAGACCGGATCCTGCGGCACGACGAACATCTTGCCGCGCTCTTCAAGGTTCCAGAGCGCATAGGCGACGGCGGTTCCGTTCTCCATCGAGATCAGGACGCCCTGACGACGGCCCTGAATGGTGCCGCGGTGTTCGGTCCAGCCGTGGAAGATGCGGTTCAGCACGCCCGATCCGCGCGTGTCGGTCAGGAATTCGCCCTGATAGCCGATCAGTCCGCGCGACGGGACATGGGCCACGATGCGGGTCTTGCCTGCGCCAGCGGCCTTCATCTCGACCAGATCGCCCTTGCGGGGGCCGGTCAGCTTTTCGACGACCGCGCCGGTGTATTCGTCGTCGACGTCGATGGTGACTTCTTCGACCGGCTCCATGCGGACGCCGTCTTCTTCCTTAAAGATCACCTCGGGGCGGGAAATCGACAGTTCGAACCCTTCGCGGCGCATGTTTTCGATCAGCACGCCCATCTGGAGTTCGCCACGGCCCGAAACCTCGAAGGCTTCTCCACCCGGAGTGTCGGCAACGCGGATCGCGACGTTGGTTTCGGCCTCTTTCATCAGGCGTTCACGGATGACGCGGCTTTGGACCTTTTTGCCGTCGCGGCCAGCCAGCGGGCTGTCGTTGATGCCGAAGGTCACGGTGATGGTCGGCGGGTCGATCGGCTGTGCGGGGATCGCGGCGTCGACCGACTGATCACACAGCGTGTCGGCAACTGTCGCCTTGGTCATGCCGGCAACGGTGACGATGTCGCCAGCGACGGCTTCGTCGATCGGCTGCTGGGCAAGGCCACGGAAGGCAAGGATCTTGGTCACGCGGAACTGTTCGATACGCTCGCTCTTGCGGTTCAGCGCCTTGATGTTTTCGCCGACTTTCAGCGTACCGGCTTCAACTCGGCCCGTCAGGATGCGACCGATGAACGGGTCGGCAGAGAGGGTCGTGGCCAGCATGCGGAAGGGTTCGTTGCGGGCGGCCAGCTGCTTCGGCGCCTCGACGTGACGCACAACCAGATCGAACAGGGCCGACAGGTCTTTGCGCGGGCCATCCAGTTCGGTATCGCACCAGCCCGAGCGGCCAGAGGCGTAAAGATGCGGGAAATCCAGCTGTTCGTCGTCTGCGCCAAGGTTGGCAAAGAGGTCGAAGCATTCGTCCAGTGCGCGGTCGGGTTCGGCATCCGGCTTGTCGACCTTGTTCAGAACGACGATGGGTTTTAGGCCCAGTTTCAATGCCTTAGAGGTCACGAATTTGGTCTGGGGCATCGGGCCCTCGGCCGCGTCAACCAGCAGAACCACGCCGTCGACCATGCTGAGGATGCGTTCGACTTCGCCGCCAAAGTCGGCGTGGCCGGGCGTGTCGACGATGTTGATCCGCGCGCCTTTCCATTCCACAGACGTACATTTCGCCAGAATGGTGATGCCGCGTTCGCGTTCGATGTCGTTGCTGTCCATCGCACGATCGGCGACGGCCTGGTTTTCGCGGAAGGACCCGGATTGACGCAACAGCTGGTCGACCAGGGTCGTCTTGCCGAGGTCAACGTGAGCAATGATGGCGATGTTG
>JALQXR010000095.1 GCA_023263105.1 Marivivens sp.
GTTTGGTCCGCGAAACGATCCAGAATCTGAACGGCGCCCCGCCCGCCGTCGATACGCGCGACATCCTGCTTGATGCGATCATCGACCATCACGCCGCACACCGGCTGGTGATGAGCCACGATTCCTTCATCTGTATTCCCAACCGGATTTTCGAAAACGGCGACTTTTACGGCTTGGCGGGGTTCAAGGCCGCAGGTCTGGCAAGCCTCTTTCCCAACGACCAGATCGAGTTGTTTCTGGGCATCCGCCCAGGGCCATGCCCACTACATCCCCCGAGGTGACCGACGCCCTCGCGCCTGAGGGGCCCGCGAGGACCGCCTCCGCCCCCACGGCTGGAGCCGCTGGAGGGCAGCCTGAGGCGGTGCCCGAGGCGAGCGCGCCGCAGGCAAAGGTCACCGTCTGGTGCAACGAAGACACCCCGATGATCTGGGCCCAGCTGATGCGCGAAATCTCGGGCGTAAAGGCGTCGACCCGCATTTCCGGCGGCTTCGACCTTCTGTCATCGATCATGTCGCCCGAAGGTCTGAGCCGGTTCCTTGCCTATATCAAGGACCACCCGCCCAAGACCGAAAGCCAAAAGCGCCGGATCATCGCGGCCTTCCTCGACAAATTCGCGATCGACGACGAAGTGGAAGAGACGCTCGACCTGCCGGGTTGGACCGAAGAGGTCATCGACAGCCTGTCGCAGATGTACGACGACGACGTGTTCCAGATTTCGAAAATGCCGGGCGTCCGGCTGTTGACGCCCTAAGCGTCCCGCGACTTAGCGCGCGGCCAACGCGCGGGTGACCTGCGCGGCAAAGTCTTCGCCCCTGCGCTCGAAATTGTCGTATTGGTCGAAACTGGCCGCCGCAGGGGCCAGCAGGACGACGTCGCCTTCCCGGGCTTCGGCCACGGCGCGGTCGACGGCAGCGGCCATGGTTCCGCAAATCTCGGCATCGACGCCGGTCAACTGGCGGGCAAAGGCTTCGGCCTCGCGACCGATGACATAGGCTTTGACGACCGCCCCCAGATGCGGCGCAAGCGCGGATAGCCCGCCTTCTTTTTCCAGCCCGCCGCAGATCCAGCGGATCCTGCCAAAGGCCTGCAGAGCCTTGGCCGCGCTGTCGACGTTCGTGGCTTTGCTGTCGTTGACGTAGCGCACGCCCCCTGCTTCCGCGATCATCTGGCTGCGATGCGGCAGACCCGGATAGCTTTGCATCGCCGCTTCGATGGCGCGCGGCCCCAGCCCGAGCGTGCGGCACACCGCATAGGCGGCGCAGGCATTCTGGTGGTTGTGCGAGCCGGGCAGCCCGGTGATGGGTCGAAGATCGATCGAACCGACCTGCCGGTCATTGCGGTATTCGGACAGGAACCCTTTGCGCGCAAAGACGTTCCAGCCGCCCCCTGCCAGCTTGGTGTCAACCGAGATGCGGATGACCCGGTCGTCGCCCGGACCTTCTGACAGTTGGTTGACCAGATAGCGGCCCTCGGGCTCGTCCACGCCGATCACCGCGCGATCGGGGCCGCCTTCGGCAAAGAGCCGCCTCTTGGCCGCGAAATAGCCACCGGCGCCGCCATGCCGGTCCAGATGATCGGGCGACAGGTTGGTAAACACCGCGACGTCCGGCGTCAGCGCGCGCGCAAGCTCTGTCTGATAACTGGACAGTTCCAGCACCACCACTTCGCCGTCCTGCGCGGGCTCCAGATCCAGAACCCCACGTCCGATATTGCCCGCCAGCTGGCAGGGCTTGCCCGCGTCTCTCAGGATATGGTGGATCAGCGCCGAAGTCGTCGACTTGCCGTTCGAGCCGGTGACCGCGACCACGCGCGGCACGGTATCAAAGTCGTCCCATGCCTCGGTCGCGAAGGACCGGAAGAACAGCCCGATGTCGTTGTCGACCGGAACCCCTGCGGCATAGGCCGCCGCAATCGCGGGATGCGGAGCGGGATACAAATGCGGAATACCGGGCGAGGTGATCAGCATCGACACGCCGTCATAGGCGCGGTCACGGGTCAGGTCGACCAGAGCGATCCCCTCGGCCTCGGCGGTTTCGCGGCCACGGGGGCTGTCGTCCCAAGCGCAGACTTCGGCCCCGCCTGCCTTGAGCGCGCGGGCGGTGCTCAGGCCAGAGCGCCCCAAGCCCAGAACGGCAACCTTTGCCCCATCGACGCCCTTGACCGGTATCATCGCCCTGCCCCGTTTCCTGTGTCCGGCTTACCGGACCTTAAGAGTTGCAAGACCGATCATGGCGAGGATCAGCGAAATGATCCAGAACCGGATCACGATCTGAGGCTCGGACCAGCCCTTCTTTTCATAGTGGTGGTGGATCGGCGCCATCAGGAACACGCGCTTGCCCGTCCGCTTGAAATACAGGACCTGAATGATCACCGACAGCGTTTCGACCACGAACAACCCGCCAACGATGGCCAGAACGATTTCGTGTTTCGTGGCAACGGCAATCGCCCCCAGAGCCCCGCCCAACGCAAGGCTTCCGGTGTCGCCCATGAACACGGCGGCGGGCGGCGCGTTGTACCAAAGGAACCCCAGACCTCCGCCGATCAGCGCCGCGCAAAAGATCAGCAGCTCGCCGGTGTTCGGCACGTAATGCACGTCCAGATATTCGGTAAAGTCGACACGACCGACCGCATAGGCAATGACGCCAAAGGTCGCCGCCGCGATCATCACGGGCATGATGGCCAGCCCGTCCAGACCGTCGGTAAAGTTCACCGCATTGGCCGCTCCGACGATGACAAAGACGCCGAAGGGAACGAAGAAAATGCCAAGGTTAACAAGCGTGTCCTTGAAGATGGGCAGCGCCAGCTGGTGGGTCAGCGCGGCGGGATGCAGCACCGCCGACGCATAGGCCGCAGCCGTCGCGATCACCAGCCCGAACAGGATGCGGACCTTGCCCGAAACCCCTGCCGAGGATTGCTTGCGCACCTTTGCATAGTCGTCTGCGAACCCGATCAGCGCAAACGACAGCGTCACGCAAAGCACGATCCAGACAAAGCCGTTGTCAAGCCGTGCCCATAGCAGCGTCGCGGTGGTCAGCGCCGCGATGATCAAAAGACCGCCCATGGTCGGCGTGCCGGCTTTGGCGAAATGCGCCTCGGGTCCGTCCGAACGGATCGGCTGGCCCTTGCCTTGCTTGCGCCGCAGCACGTTGATCAGCGGCTTGCCAAAAATGAAGCCGAACACCAGCGCCGTAAAAAACGCCCCGCCTGCGCGGAACGTGATGTAGCGGAACAGGTTGAACACGTCCCCGCCATCGGACAGGGCAGTCAGCCAGTAGAGCATTAGTCTTTGTCTCCTATTTCGGACATCGGCCTGCGTTGCCCCAATTTGCGGATGGCGTCAACGACAAGGCTGACACGGCTCCCCTTGGAGCCTTTGACCAGCACGATGTCGCCGGCATCGACCAGCCGCGCGCATTCGGCGACCATCTCTGTTGCGGTCGCGGTCCAGCGGCCACGTTTTCCTTCGGGCAGGGCCTCCCACAGGGCGCGCATCCGCGATCCAGCGCAGTGGACCTGATCGATGCGATCGACCGACGGGTCCCCGGCCATGGCCGAATGAAGCGCCGCCTCGTCCGGACCCAGCTCCAGCATGTCGCCCAGAATCGCGACCCGCCGCCCCTTTTTCACCCGCCCCACCCCATCGCGCGGCGCGTGGGTCGCCAGAACCTCTAGGGCTGCGGACATCGAGGTGGGGTTGGCGTTGAACGCGTCGTCGATCAGTTCAAGGTATTCGCCCGATTTCGCAGGGTCGATCACGATGACCTCGCGCGTGCCGCGCCCTGCAGGCGGCAGCCAGCGGGCGATATCAAGACAAGCGGTGATCATATCGGCGCCCAGTGCCTCGGCCACCGCGACCACACCCAGCGCGTTCATCGCGAAATGCCGACCCGGAACCGAGAGTTTGAACAAAAGCGGCATCGCGTGCCGTTCCGCCGTGATGACGGTGGCCTCGGGGGTCACGCGGATGCCCTTTAGGTGCCAGTCCGTCGCAGAGGTCCCGAACCATTCGATCCTTGCGCCGTTTTCGGTGGCGATCCGCCGCAGAATGTCGCTGTTGGCCAGATCTGCGTTCAGAACGGCGACGCCGCCCGGCTCCATGCCTTGGGTGACCGAGGCCTTTCGACCGCGATTCCGTCCAGCGACTCGAAGGCTTCCAGATGGGCGGCGGCGACGGTGGTGACCATCGCGACATGCGCGCGGGTCATCCGTGCCAGCGGGGCGATTTCGCCGGGGTGGTTCATCCCGATTTCGATCACCGCATAGTCGGTGTCGGCGGGCATCCGCGCCAGTGTCAGCGGCACGCCCCAGTGGTTGTTATAGCTGGCCTCGGCCGCGTGGGTCCGGCCCTGCCGCGACAGGACGGCGCGCAGCATTTCCTTGGTCGAGGTCTTGCCCACCGAACCCGTCACCGACACGACCCGCGCCGATGTGCGGGCACGGGCGGCGCGGCCCAGATCCTCTAAGCCGCGCAACACGTCGGGCACGACTAGCAGCGGCGCATCCGCCGCGACCCCCTCGGGTATCCGCGACACCAAGGCAGCGGCAGCCCCTTTTTCCAGCGCCTGAGCGACAAAGTCATGGCCGTCCCGTTCCGCCTTGAGCGCCACGAACAGGTCGCCCCGAGCCAGAGTGCGGGTGTCGATCGACACGCCATCGGCCTGCCAGCGGGCGGTGACCTTGCCGCCTGTCGCGGCGGCGGCGTCGTCCGAAGTCCAAAGTGTCATGCCAGGGCCCCGTCGATTGCGGCCACTGCGATGCTGGCCTGTTCCACGTCGTCGAAGGGCAGGATCTGGTCTCCGATCGTCTGGCCCGTTTCGTGCCCCTTGCCCGCGATCAGCAGCGCGTCGCCCGGTTCCAGGGCAGCAACGCCGCGCAGGATCGCTTCGGCGCGGTCGCCCACATCCGCCGCCCCGAAACCGGCGGCTTCGACACCGGCGATGACGGCCTTGCGGATCTCTGCGGGGTTCTCGCTGCGCGGGTTGTCGTCCGAAACGATGACCACATCGGCGTTGCGTGCCGCCGCGGCCCCCATCAGAGGCCGCTTGCCGCGATCACGATCCCCGCCCGCGCCGACGATGGCGATGATGCGGCCCAGCACATGGGGCCGCAGCGCCCTGAGCGCGGTTTCCACCGCGTCGGGCGTGTGGGCGTAATCGACATAGACCGCCGCCCCGTTGGACCGCGTCGCGGCCAGTTGCATCCGGCCCCGAACGGTCCCGAGCATCGGCAGCGCGGCGAAGACATCCCCCGCCTTGGCCCCGCCCGCGATCACCAGTCCGGCGGCAAGCATGGCGTTGGCGGCCTGAAATCCGCCGATCAACGACAGCCGCGCGGTGTGGGCCTGACCGGCAAAGCTGAACCGGATGTCCTGCCCCGTGGCGTCGAACCGCTGCCCCAAAAGCCTGAGGTCCGCGTCTTTGGCCTGACCGACCGTGATGACCCGCGCGCCGTTCGCGCCCGCCCTTGCGGCGACCTCTGGGCCCTTTGGATCGTCGATATTGACCACCGCCACGCCATCGGCCGGAAGCACCCTGTCAAACAGCCCCATCTTGGCCGCGAAATAGGCGTCAAAGGTCTGGTGATAGTCCAGATGGTCCTGCGTGAAATTGGTGAAGCCCGCGGCCTTGATGACGACCCCGTCAAGCCGCCGCTGGTCCAACCCGTGGGACGATGCCTCCATCGCCAGATGGGTGACGCCCTGTCCGGCAGCCTGCGCCAAGGCGCGATGCAGGGTCAGCGGATCGGGCGTGGTATGCTTGAGCGGGTGGGTCCATGCGCCCTCGACCCCTGTGGTGCCCAGATTGCAGGCGGTTTCGCCCATGGCGTCCCACAGTTGGCGGCAGAACGTCGCGACCGAGGTCTTTCCGTTCGTGCCCGTGACCGCGACCACTGTCGCAGGCTGCGCGCCAAACCAGATCGCCGCCGCGCGGGCAAAATCGGCCCTGGGATCTTCGGTCACGACAAGCGCCACGTCGCCGCTGGCCGCCGCAGAGCCCAGCATAGCCAGCCCCGCCGGATCGGTCAGGATCGCCGCCGCGCCGCTGTCGATGGCGGATTGCGCGAAGGCCGCGCCATGCACTTTAGCGCCGGGAAAGGCTGCGAAAAGCGTGCCGCGCGACACCTCTCTGCTGTCGATGGCCAGCCCGCCGATCAGCGGATCACGCCCGCCTCTGGCCTGCAGGCCAAGGTCGCTGAGTGTGCAGGTTCGGGTGTGGTCCGTGCCAGAGGGCATTGGGTCGTCGACTCCATTCAGTTGGAGGTCAGAGTTACACCCTCAAGCTCCAGATTTGCAATCTTCGGAGCAAGCCCAAGCAGCGGCGCGACGCGGCGGATGATCTCGGCCGCGACGGGCACCGCGGTCCAGCCGGCGGTGCGGCGCGGCTCGGTGCCAGAGGTTTCGACCGGCTCGTCCAGAGTGACGACCAGAACATACTGCGGATCGCTGGCGGGGAAGGCGCTGGCAAAGGTCGCGATGACCTTGTCGTCATAATAGCCGCCCTGCGGGCGCGCCTTGTCGGCGGTGCCTGTCTTGCCTGCGACTTCGTAGCCTGCGACTTCTCCGAACGAAGCGGTGCCGTCGGTCACGACCGCGCGCAACATCGCCATCGCCGCGGCAGAGACTTCGGGTGACAGAACGCGGGGGCCCGGTTCGTGCGGCTGCCCGTGGACCAGCGTCGGGGACACCAGCGTGCCGCCGTTCGCAATCGTCGCATAGGCCGACGCCAGATGCAGCGGCGACGTCGACAGCCCGTGGCCGTAGGAAATCGTCATGGTCGAAATCTCGGACCAGTTGCGCGGGCTCAGGGGCTGGCCGCTCGGGGCTTCGGCCAGTTCGACCGTGGTCGGGGCAAGGAAACCAAGCGAGGTCAGAAAGTCGCGCTGGCGCTCTGCGCCGATCTCGATCGCGATCCGTGCGGTGCCGATGTTCGACGATTTGACAATCACGTCGCTAACCGTCAGCCGAGGCCCGTAATTGTGGAAATCGTTGATCCGGAACCGCCCCCAGGTCAGCGGGCCGGTGGTGTCGATCATCGTGTCCGATTCAACCAACCCCAGTTCCATGGCCTGCGCGACGGCAAATATCTTGAACGTCGAACCCAGTTCGTACACCCCCTGCACCGCGCGGTTGAACAGCGGGCTGTCGGACTGGTCGCCCGAGGTCAGCACACGCGGGCGGTTGTTGGGATCAAAGTCCGGAAGACTGGCCATGGCGACGATCTCGCCGGTGTCGACCTCCATCAGGATCGCGGCGGCGCCCTTGGCGTTCATGATCATCATGCCGCCTTCCAGCACCCTTTCAAGGGTTGCCTGAATGGTCAGGTCCAGCGACAGCTGCAACGGTGCGCCTTCGTTGGCGGGGTCGCGCAGATATTGATCGAACTGCCGCTCTACGCCTGCCACGCCGATCACCTCGGCGGCGTCGACACCTTCGCGTCCGTAGCCCGCACCGCCAAGGATATGGCTCGCGATCCGCCCGTTGGGATACAGCCGCATGTCGCGGGGCCCGAACAGCAGACCGGGATCGCCGATGTCATGGACCGCCTGCATCTGCTCGGGGCTGATCTGACGCCGTATCCAGACGAATTTCCGGTCGCCGGTAAAACTCGCGATCAGCTCTTCTTCGTCAAGTTCGGGAAAGATCGCAGCCAGTCCGGCGGCAGCGCCATAGGGATCGATCATCAGCGGCGGCTGCGCATACAGCGCGTGGGTCTCGAGGTTGGTGGCCAACAGCCGGCCATTGCGGTCGACGATGTCGGCGCGCTGGCCGATGATGGGGTTGCCCGAAGCCGCGATGCGGGGCTCTTCGGGTTCGGTGCCCGACAGGATCGCCATCCGCAGACCGACCGTGGCAAAGGCAAAGAAGAACGCCAGCCCCATGACCAGCAGGCGGCCCTCGGCGCGGATGCGCGCCTTGTCCATCATGATGTCGTGGCGCGCGCGGCGGTTGTCGGACTCGACCCTGCTCGTGTCCCCGCCAGAGGCGCGAACCTTCAGGATCTGGGCAAGCGGGCGAAGCGGTTTGCGGATCACGGATTGCCCTCCTGCACGCCGGTATTGCTGACTTCGATCGGATCGGTGATGGGCTGCTCGATCACCACCGGAAAGGCGATCTGGTCGACCCGCCCGAAGGTAGAGGGCATCATCGGCAACAGACCCAGACGGTCGAAATTCAACTCGGACAAATCGCGCAGACGGTCGGGACGGTTCAAATAGGCCCATTCGGCCTCGAGCACGTTCAACCGCGTATGCGCCGCGCCGATGTCTGCGTGAAGCCGCCGGACTTCGCGGATGACTTGCTGGGTCTCGTAGTTTTCGTGATAGGCCCAGAACGCCAGTCCGATCACCGAAACCACCGACAGGATCAGAGC
>JALQXR010000096.1 GCA_023263105.1 Marivivens sp.
GACAACATGAACCGTTACTCCCAGACGCCGCCCGTCGGCGCGCCTGCCTTTGTGCCAGAAATATCCTCGGGGGGTGAGGCCGGAAAGGCCGAGGGGGGCAGACAGCCCCCCTTTGCTCAGACCAGACGCGAATTCTCGACCGCGGCGCGCACAAAGTCGCGGAACAGCGGATGAGGATCGAACGGCTTCGATTTCAGCTCGGGATGGAACTGGACGCCGATGAACCACGGGTGGTCCTTCCATTCGACGATTTCCGGCAAACGCCCGTCGGGCGACATGCCCGAAAAACACAGACCGGCCTTTTCCAGCCGCCCGCGGTATTTCACGTCGACCTCATAGCGGTGACGATGGCGTTCCTCGATTTTTGTGGTGCCATAGATTTCCGCGACGCGGGACCCTTGCTCCAGCGCTGCCGAATAGGCGCCCAGACGCATGGTGCCGCCTTTGTCGTCATCGGTCTTGCGCTCGACCTTATGGTTGCCCTGCACCCATTCCTTCAGGTGGTAAACGACTGGCTCGAAACGCTTTTCGCCCTTTTCGTGGTCGAATTCCTCGGACCCTGCCTTGGTCACGCCGACGACGTTCCGCGCGGCCTCGATCACGGCCATCTGCATCCCGAGGCAAATGCCCAGATAAGGGACCTTGCGTTCGCGGGCAAAGGCGGCGGCCTTGATCTTGCCTTCGGTGCCGCGCTCTCCGAACCCGCCGGGGACGAGGATCGCGTGAAAACCTTCCAGATGGGGCGCGGCGTCTTCGCGGTCAAAGACCTCGGCGTCGACCCATTCGACGTTGACCTTCACACGGTTGGCCATGCCGCCGTGGACCAGTGCCTCTTTGATCGACTTATAGGCATCCTCCAGCTGGATATACTTGCCGACGATTGCGATGTTCACTTCGCCGTCGGTGTTGCGGATGCGGTCCTGCACGTCCAGCCAGCGGTCAAGGTTCGGCCGCGGTGCCGGAGATATCCCGAACGCATCCAGAACCGCCTGATCCAGCCCTTCGTGGTGATAGGCCAGCGGCGCTTCGTAGATCGACTTCAGGTCATAGGCGGCGACGACCGCTTCTTTGCGGACGTTACAGAACAGGGCGATCTTTTCCCGTTCGCGTTCGGGGATCGGGTGCTCGGACCGGCAGACCAGAACGTCCGGCGCGATCCCGATGGATTGCAGTTCCTTGACCGAGTGCTGGGTCGGCTTGGTCTTCAGTTCGCCGCTTGCCGCCAGATAGGGCAACAGCGTGAGGTGCATGAAAATGCATTCGCCGCGCGGCATTTCGTGGCTGAACTGGCGGATCGCTTCGAAGAAGGGCAGGCCCTCGATGTCACCGACGGTGCCGCCGATTTCGCACAGCATAAAGTCGACCTCGTCTTCCCCGACATGCAGGAATTCCTTGATCTCGTTCGTGACGTGCGGGACGACCTGAATGGTCTTGCCCAGATAGTCGCCGCGGCGCTCTTTCTCGAGCACGTTGGAATAGATGCGGCCCGAGGACACGGAATCGGTCTTGCGGCAGGCCACTCCGGTGAACCGTTCGTAATGCCCCAGATCAAGGTCGGTTTCGGCTCCGTCGTCGGTGACAAACACCTCGCCGTGCTCGAAGGGCGACATCGTGCCCGGATCGACGTTCAGATAGGGGTCAAGCTTGCGCAGGCGGACCGAAAAACCGCGCGCCTGCAACAGCGACCCCAGCGCCGCAGAGGCCAGCCCTTTGCCCAGAGACGAGACCACGCCGCCCGTAATGAATACATATCTTGCCATGGGCCGGTTCCCCTCAAGTCATCTGGTCAGCATTTATGGAAAACGGCCCGCGGAGTGGCGTTACGGGACGCTCGTTCACGGGATTTAAGTATAACCGGATTCGCCCCGCAAACGCAACCGGTCGGGCTACATGATGTTGGAGCGATGTTTCGCGCTCCAATAAGTTGTGCTTAGTCCGCGAGGGGCGTCAGCGACGCGCCGTCGTCCGCGCTGGGCGGAAGAAGTTCGGTTCCAAGTGACGGCGCGGCATCGGTCGCGGGTTCTTCGGCGGCGGCGGGCGCCTCCTGGATCCGGTCAAGCACCGAAGCGCCAGCCGATTTTTCCGCGGCGATGATGGTCAGCGCGATGGATGTGATGATGAACCCGATTGCAAGGATCCAGGTCACTTTTCCCACCGCCGTCAGTCCCGGACGGGCCGCGGCCATACCGCCGCCTGCGTTGCTGGCAAGGCCACCGCCTTCCGAGCGCTGCAACAGCACGACGCCGATCAGCGACAATGCTAGGATCAGGTGGACGACAAGGACAACGTTTTCCATCGGGCTCTCACTCTGGTGGCCGTGAACGGCTGGTATCTAAAAGCTGCGGCCCCGCGCCGCAACCCCTCAATCGTCTTCGCGAAACGAAAGCCCGCGTGCCGCCAGCGCAGGCCGCAGGACGGTCACCGCCTTTGGCCCGACACCGTGCAGCGCCAACAGGTCCGCGCTGCTCCAGCGGGTCAGGTCCGAAATGGTCGTTATTCCCGCCGCGGCAAAGCCCCGCAGGGCAGGGCGGCTCAGACCCTTTGGCCAATCCGGATCGGGGGATTGGTTCACTGGTCGACGTCGTCGACGTCCGCCTGTCCGGACAGCCGGCGGCGCACGATGCTCCATGACAGGCCGATGGCCAGCACGACCGACAAGGCAAACAGCCCCGCCCAGGTGTTCACGGTCGGGTTGGCAAGATTGACCCAGCCCTGATCATACAGCACCCAGATCAGCGTCCCGAATACCGCCAGAACCAGAAGCATGCCGAAAATTCCGCTCGAACGGACCGTGGCGCGCAGGTAAATGATGTAACCGATGAAAATGATCAGACCAAGGAAGACGGAAATCGACAGCTTGGTTTCCCAGTTGTCCCGCGTCCAGACAAAGTAGTTCCACGGCGTGGGGTTATACGTCGCGACCAACAACACAAAAGCAAAAGCCCAGCGTATCAAAAATCCCATTATACCTGCTCCGGCTTGGTAGACGGCTTATGAGACATCCTATCCCCAACGCCTCGACCGTGAAAATACGGTTTCGCAGGCCACCTACTGTCGATATACGGGCGCGGGCTTAACCCAAAAGGGAAGTGATGTCATGGCAAACGTGGTGGTCGTCGGCGCTCAGTGGGGCGATGAAGGCAAAGGCAAGATCGTAGACTGGCTGTCAGAGCGCGCAGACGTGGTCGCGCGATTTCAGGGCGGGCACAATGCGGGCCATACTCTGGTCGTGGACGGCAAGGTCTACAAACTGCACGCGCTGCCTTCGGGTGTGGTGCGTGGCGGCAAGCTGTCGGTGATCGGGAACGGTGTGGTGCTGGACCCTTGGCACCTGATTAAGGAAATCGCCACCGTCCGCGAACAAGGCGTCGAGATCACCCCCGAGACCCTGATGATCGCCGAGAACACTCCGCTGATCCTGCCGTTCCACGGGGAACTGGACCGCGCGCGGGAATCGCAGAACTCGATGGCAAAGATCGGGACCACCGGACGCGGCATCGGCCCCGCCTACGAAGACAAAGTCGGCCGCCGCGTGATTCGCGTGGCCGATCTGGCCGACAACGCGACGCTTGAGCTGCGGGTCGACCGCGCCTTGGTCCACCACAACGCGCTGCGCAACGGTCTGGGGCTGGAACCCATCGACCGCGACGGTCTGCTGGCGCAACTGCGGGAAATCGCGCCTGAGATCCTGAAATTCGCAGCGCCGGTCTGGAAAGTCATGACCGACGCCCGCAAGGCCGGTAAGCGCATTCTGTTCGAAGGGGCGCAGGGCGCTTTGCTGGATATCGATTTCGGCACCTATCCCTTCGTCACCTCGTCGAATGTGATCGCGGGGCAGGCGGCGACCGGCACCGGCATCGGGCCGGGGTCCATCGACTTTGTACTGGGCATCGTCAAAGCCTATACCACCCGCGTCGGAGAGGGTCCGTTCCCGACCGAACTGCATGATGCCGACGGCGACCGTCTGGGCACGCGCGGCCATGAATTCGGCACCACCACGGGCCGCAAGCGCCGCTGCGGCTGGTTCGATGCCTGCCTGCTGCGCCAGACCTGCGCCACGTCGGGCGTGAACGGGATCGCTCTGACCAAACTGGACGTGCTGGACGGTTTCGAAACGCTCAAGATTTGCGTGGGCTACGATCTGGACGGCCAGCGGCTGGACTATCTGCCGACCGCCGCCGACCGTCAGGCGCGCTGCACCCCGATCTACGAAGAACTGCCCGGATGGTCCGAATCGACCGAAGGCGCGCGCAGCTGGGCCGATCTGCCCGCCAACGCGATCAAATACGTCCGCCGCGTCGAAGAGTTGATCGAATGCCCCGTTGCGCTTTTGTCCACCAGCCCCGAGCGCGAGGACACCATCCTCGTCACTGACCCCTTCGCTGACTGATGGCGCTGTCGTACAAAGCCCGCCGTCGCTGGTCGCTGGTGATCCTGTTGGTGGGCCTGCCCGCCTATATCGTCGCGGCCGTGGCCGTCATGTCGACGCTGGACCGCCCGCCGCTGTGGCTAGAGCTGTTCGTCTATATCGCGCTGGGCGTGGTCTGGGCGTTGCCGTTCAAATTCGTCTTTCGCGGAGTGGGCAAGGCGGACCCGAACGCCTCTGACGACACCACCGGCGAAGGGCGCTGATCGAAGCCCCCGAAAACGGAAACAGGGCGGAACTCTCCGCCCTGTCTGCCTGTCAGATATCGTGAACCTTAGCCTCTTGCGGCCCGAAGCTCCGGATTGAACCGGTTGTCGGGCGTGGCGCGATACCGGCCGTTGCCCAACTTGCTGATGCGGCCTTCGCGCAGCAGCAGGCCAAAGGCACGAAGCCCGTCTTCGCGAAGCGGCTCTTGCTCCATTGCGGATTTCACCAGCGTCAGGATTTGCGGACGCGAGAATTCGCCCTTTTCCACAAAATAGACGTAGGCTGCCGCCGCTTCCAGAACGTCGCGCAGGGTCTGGGCCCCCATCTGGCGCGCGTAATCGGCAAAGTCGTTCGGTTCGCGGTCGACGGCCACAGCATCGGTGACCGGTTTGCTTTCCGGCGCGGCCAGCAAGGGCGTTCTGGACGAGCCAGAGATGCGGCGGGGGCGTACCGGACCGCGTTCCGCCGGAGTGTCCTCTGTCCGCGGCAGGTCCACGCGCTGCGACGCGACCAACCGCAAAGGCGCGGGCTTTGGCCGGTCGCTGCGGGCGTCAGCGCGGGCACCGCCAGCGCTGATCGCGACCAGACCCGGACGCGCCGGACGCACGACCTGTTCCAGATCGGCGCGGAAACTCCGCTCGGCACGGTTTTCGGGCCGTTCGGTATCGCCCAACCGGCGCGCTGCTTCCGTTGCGGCGACGGCGGCTTTCATTTGGGCGATGGCATTGCGCCGATCCTTGTTGCTGGGCTCGGCCATTTCGGCGTCCGCCTGCGACATGATGCGGGAAATATGGGCTTCTTCGGTATCGCCCGAGGATTCGAGCAACGACCGGCGCGGAGCGGCGGCGGGCTCGGGCTGATCTTCGGCCAGTTCCGCGTCATCGTCGTATTCGTCCTGATCGTCGTCAGAGACGGCCTGATCGTCGTCGGACTCATCGGTCACATATTCGGCGTCCAGGACGTCCGAACCATCGTCGTCCATGACGTCAGAACTGTCGTCGTCGGCCAAGAGATAGTCGACGTCGTCTTCGCCGTCGTCCTCGGCAACTGCTTCGTCCAGATCCGACAGTTCAGCCAGATCGCGGGCTAGGTCTGCCTCGTCTTCGTCCGACAGGCTGCTGGTGTCCGAGTTGCCGCCGAATTGCGCCAGATCGTCCAACCCGTCCAGTTCGGCAAGGTTGGGGCCAGCGGCAACGACGGGCGCGGCTTCGGCAGCGGTACCGGCCGTGGTTTCGGCTTTGCGGCGGCGCAACACGCGGACCATCGTCGTCGGTGCGTCTGCGGCGGGCGTTTCCGTCGACGTCGCCTTGTCGTCTTGAGTGTCGGCGTCCAGAGTTTCGGCAACACCGGCCTCGGCCGCGATGTCATCGGCGACTGCGTCCTCTGCGTCGGCATCCGCGTCCTCGACCTCCACTTCGGCGACCAAGACCGCCTCGGCGTTATCCTCGGGCAGGTCGTCGGAACCGTCGTCCTCTGCAATCAGGTCAGCGCCGAATACTCCGTCATCAGAGAATTCTTCTGCGTCCTCAATGGCTTCCAGCGGTTCTGCGTTGCTGTCGCTGTCTTCGGCCAGAGCCGAGAGGATGGTGTCGATCGACAGGTCCTCGTCTTGGTCTTCGGCTTCGGCAGCCACCGGCTGGTCGACGAAATCGGGTTCGGCGTCGTCGGCCTGATCCTGCGCGGCAAAGATGTCTTCGTCGCTTTCGTCGGCGCGTGCCTCGGCATAGGCGTCGGCGTCAAAGTCGGCGTCCGCGTTATCCACATCCAGCGTGTCGTCGGCCACGTCGGCGTCCGAGCTGCCCAGAAGGATGACGTCGTCGTTGTTGTCCTCGGGCTGGTCCGCGACGACTTCGCCGGCTTCAAGCTCGATCTCGGGCTCTTCCTCGGGGTCTGCAATCGCGGTGTCGGCGCCGGTTACTTCGGCGTCATCTGCCGGCTGGTGATCGACGGCGACCTCGGGCTCGGCAGAGGTCAGGGGGGTGTCACCGGTGTCGCTGAAGGCTTGTCCGATGACGTCGTCGTCGGCGTCTTCGGCCACGACATCCTCGAAGAAGGCATCATCGACCGGAGCAATCGGCGCGCGGCGTGCGACGGCGCGGATTCGCTCGAGTTTTGCGGCGACGCTGTCGGGTGCGGCGCGCCCAGCGGCGGGCGGCATCGCGGCGGCGGCGGCGGCCGCGGCGCGGGCCGTGTTACCCAAGGGTTTGACAGGTCGGGCGACAGGGGCCTTTGGCGCCTGCGCTGCGGGCGGCATGGCGGGCGCGGCCGCTGCGGGCGGCTCGGCCTCTGGCAGGTGCCCGGCCGGGTCGTCGATTTGGTCGTCACGCGGGTCGCTGCGGGCTTCGACACGCGGAGCCGCTGCGGGTTCTGGCGCGGCGACCGGCTCTTGGGCGGCGACGGGCTGCGGTTTTTGGGGGGCAGGTTCGTTCAGCGCGGGGCGCAGGACGATTCCCGAGTTTTCCATCCGCGCATCCACACGGCGCGAAATCTCGCGCTCTGCGATGCGGGCCAGCATTTCTGCATCCGGAGTGGGCGGCTCGGCGCCGAAGTAGCGGTCATCTGCCGCCAAATCACGAAAATACTCTGCAATCGCTTTCATCGTGTCGAAGGAATCGTCAAAACCCTCGAGTGTGCACGAGAAAGTCCCGTAAGAAACGGTTAAAATCTTAGCAGGTCCAACCATCTATGACTCGCTTTCTACCACACCAGCCCAACTGTTTTACCAGCGATTGGTTCTGAAACCGGAACGGAATGAGGTTGAGCGCGGGATTATTTCATGACCTTTTTAAGGAATGGGTTCGGATTCGTCGACAATACAGGAAAAGCCCGTTGAATGTTGAAAGCAAAGATATGGCCACGCTCGTTGGGGGCGGAAAACTTCGGCCCGGAGCGGTTCAAGAGGCACTTTCTCTTGCGCCCCAGTTGTTTGCGGCGGACGGCGGGGCGGATGCGATTCTGGCGCTTGGGCTGACGCCTCGGGCGGTTATCGGCGATATGGACAGCATTTCAGAGCAGGCGCGGGCGGCCTTTGGTCCGGTTCTGGTCACGGTCGCAGAACAGGACACGACCGATTTCGAAAAGTGCCTCTTGCGGATCGATGCGCCGGTGGTGATCGCCGTGGGGTTTACCGGCGGGCGGCTGGATCACCAGTTCGCTGTCATGAACGCCTTGGCCCGCCACAGTCACCGCTATGTGGTGCTTTTGGGGTCAGAGGATTGCGCGATGGTGGTGCCGGCAGGTGGAATAGGGGTGGCGCTGTCTGCCGGAACCCGTGTTTCGTTGCTGCCTTTGGCGGCGGCAGAGTGCAGCGCCACGGGTTTGCGATGGCCGGTCGACGGGTGCCGGTTGGCGCCGGACGGGCTGGTGTCGGTTTCGAACGAAGCGACCGGCCCAGTGTCCGTGTCGGCCTCTGGTCCTGTGCTGATCAGCCTTCCCCGATCGGAGCTGCGGCTGCTGGTGGACGCAGCGCAAGCCGCCGTTCGCGCAGGATGATGTAAAGCCCCGCAAGCATCGACAAGATGATACCCGACGTGGCCATCCGGTCGGGCAGGTCGCTAAAGACCATCCATCCGAACAGGATCGAAAAAGGGATCTCCATATACTGGATCGGGGCCAGAGTCGCAGAGGGCGCGTATTTCAGGCTCCACGTCATTACGACATGGGCGAGTGTGCCCAAAGCCGCAAAGACCCCGATCAGCATCCAGGTCGAAAGGTCCAG
>JALQXR010000097.1 GCA_023263105.1 Marivivens sp.
AGCCCAGACGCATCAGTTGGTCATAGCGGTAACGCGGTGTAATCGCCTTCACCATCGAGAAAATGAAGAAGCAGAACGCCATCTTGCCGATCATCCACAGGACGCCATCCGGCAGACCCGGGATCGGCGACAGCCAGCCGCCAAAGAACAACAGGCTGACCAGCGCGCACATCAGCACCACAGCCATCAGTTCCCCGATCATGAACAACAGGAACGGGGTCGACGAATATTCGACCTGATAGCCCGCAACCAGCTCCGATTCCGCTTCCGGAAGGTCGAAGGGCGGGCGGTTGGTT
This sequence comes from Marivivens sp., assembly GCA_023263105.1. GTDB lineage: Bacteria > Pseudomonadota > Alphaproteobacteria > Rhodobacterales > Rhodobacteraceae > JALQXR01. The sequence goes on from JALQXR010000097.1 coordinate 297, forward strand.
TCAGCAAGGGCCGAGATAAAGAACAGGAACAGCATCGGGAAATGCGGCAGCCAGTACCAGTTGAAGATCCCGTAGGCACCATCCTGCGCGGCGACGATGTCGCCAAAGTTCATCGAGCCGGTCGAAATGATCACGCCGATGATGATCAGGCCGATCGAGACTTCGTAGGAAATCATCTGCGCGGCAGAGCGAAGCGAGCCAAGGAACGGGTATTTCGAGTTCGACGCCCAGCCGCCCATGATCACGCCGTAAACCTCAAGCGAGGACACCGCAAAGACATAGAGGATCGCGACGTTGATATCCGACAGCACCCATCCGTCGTTGAACGGGATCACCGCCCAGGCGATGACCGCTAGGACGAAGGAAATCATCGGCGCAAGGAAGAACACGGCCTTATCCGCACCGGCGGGGACCACGACCTCTTTGACGATGTACTTCAGAAAGTCGGCAAAGGACTGCAACAGCCCGAACACACCCACGACGTTGGGCCCGCGCCGCATCTGGACAGCGGCCCAGATCTTACGGTCGGCGTACATCAGAAAGGCCAAGGCAACCAGCAAGGGCACAAGCACCAAAAGGCACTGTCCAAGGATCATCAGCGCGATCCCGAGGTTGGTCGTGGTGAAGAATTCTACCATAGTCTGTCCCCTTACACCGTTGGGATACCCAGTTGCCCGCAGTCGGCAACCGTCACTTCGGCGTCTATCGTTTTCAGCCCTTCGGGAAGAGCCGGCGAGATGGTGTAAACAGCATCCGCGCTCCAGATGCCAGCCTCTTCCTCGGCTGTGGTGCGCAGGTGGCGCGCGAAACCGTAGCCTCGGATCAGAGCATATTGCGCCGCTGCGCACTCTGCGTATTTCGTCACGTCGTCAGAGTCGCGTCCGCCGCGCATGGACACCCGGAAATTCACCAGATCCCCGTCCAGAAGAAAGGTCTGAACCCCCAGATACTCTGGGCTGAACGCCGACTGCGACGCAACATCGGACGGGGCCGTACACGCCCCCGTCACCGTTGCCATCGCGGCCAGTGCCGTTATGCGGCCCATGCGCAATCCTTACTCCGCCGCGACTTTCGGCGCGGTCCGCGCCTTTGCCCCTGCCGAAAGCTCGGCCATCAGCGCGCTGGCGCGGGCGATCGGGTTGGTCAGGTAGAAATCGCGGACTGCGGGGCGGAACGTCGCCTTGCCCAGCTTGCCGTCCTTGAGCGGCTTGACCTCGTTTTCGGGGACCTCGTCGATGGCGGCCAGATGCGGACGGTCCGCGACCAGCGCCTGACGCAGTTGCGCAAGGCTGTCCCACGGCAGAACCGTTCCGGTCTCTGCCGACAGCGCCCGCAGGATCGCCCAGTTTTCCTTTGCCTCACCCGGAGCGAACCCAGCGCGCATGGCCAACTGGGGGCGGCCTTCGGTGTTGACGAATAGCCCGTTTTCTTCGGTATAGGCGGCACCCGGAAGGATGATGTCCGCGCGGTGCGCACCACGGTCGCCGTGGCTGCCTTGGTAGATGACAAAGGCACCGTCACCGATTTCGACTTCGTCGGCGCCAAGGTTATAGACAACCTCAGCCCCGTCCATCGCGGCCTTCATGCCGCCTTGGGTCACCGCACCTACGTCCATCGCGCCCACGCGGGACGCGGCGGAGTGCAGGATCAGAACCTTGGACTGGGCCTTGAGCGCGGTATTGATCGCGGCGGCCAGAACGGCGGCGCCGTCGGCTTCGTTGATCGCGCCCTGCCCGATGATCATCACGCCGGGGATGCCGTGTTTGTCGGAATGGTCCATCGCGGCCAAAGCGGCCAGCGCGTCGCGGTCCGAACCGAGTTCGACCACGTCATAGGTCAGGTCAGCCGGCTGGCCCAGACGGGCAACGGTCGCGCCCTTGGTCCATGCCTTGCGGATACGGGCGTTCAGAACCGGCGCCTCGTCGCGCGGGTTGGTGCCGATCAGCAGGATGTTCTTTGCGGTATCGATGTCTTCGATCGTTGCGTTGCCGACATAGGCGCCACGGTTGCCACCGGGCAGCTTGGCGTTGTCGGTCCGGCATTCCACCGTGCCGCCCAGCCCTTCGATCAGGGCCTTCAGCGAATAGGTGGCTTCGACCGAGGCAAGATCGCCCACCAGGCCGGCGACTTTCTTGCCCTTCATCGCGGCAGCCGCAGCGGTCAGGGCCTCGCCCCAGCTGGCTTTGCGCAGCTTGCCGTTTTCACGGATATAGGGCGTGTCCAGACGCTGGCGACGCAGGCCGTCCCAGACAAAGCGGGTCTTGTCACTGATCCATTCTTCGTTCACGCCGTCGTGGTTGCGCGGCAGGATGCGCATGACTTCGCGGCCCTTGGTATCGACACGGATGTTCGAGCCAAGCGCGTCCATCACGTCGATGGATTCGGTCTTGGTCAGTTCCCACGGACGGGCGGTGAAGGCATAGGGTTTGGACACCAGAGCGCCAACGGGGCACAGGTCGATCACGTTGCCCTGCATGTTGGAATTCAGCGTCTCGCCCAGATAGCTGGTGATTTCGCTGTCTTCGCCACGGCCGGTCTGGCCCATCTGGGTGATGCCCGCGACTTCGGTCGTGAAGCGCACACAACGGGTGCAGGAAATGCAACGGGTCATGTGGGTTTCGACCAGCGGGCCCAGATCCAGATCCTCGGCCGCGCGCTTCGGCTCGCGGTAGCGGCTGAAGTCGACGCCATAGGCCATCGCCTGATCCTGAAGATCGCACTCGCCGCCCTGATCGCAAATCGGGCAATCCAGCGGGTGGTTGATCAGCAGGAATTCCATCACGCCTTCGCGGGCTTTCTTGACCATCGGGCTGTTGGTCTTGACCACGGGGGGCTGACCCTCGGGTCCGGGGCGCAGATCGCGCACCTGCATGGCGCAAGATGCGGCGGGTTTGGGCGGTCCGCCCACGACCTCGACCAGACACATCCGGCAGTTGCCGGCGATCGAGAGACGCTCGTGATAGCAGAAGCGCGGCACTTCGACTCCGGCCTCTTCACAGGCCTGAATGAGTGTCATTGCGCCCGGCACTTCGAGCTCTTTTCCATCAATGATGATTTTTCGCAGATCGGACATGGCCAGCCTTTTGGTTCTCTGTCGCCGCGTCCCGCCTGCGCGCGTCCGTCGTGTGCGCGCCCACGCGGGCGAATGCAGTCGCCGCGTTCTAACGCGCACTCCCGCCCAATGCCAGACGGAAGAACACAAAAAGGGTGGATAATTTCGTCTTCTGGGGGCCGAACCGGCCCTTGATCAGCGCAGCAGCCGCCCGACAGAAGTGTTGGCGGCGATCTCGGCCTCTCCGACCGTGCAATAACTGGCGTTGTCCGACGCAGTCACGCCCAACGCCGCAAGCCGGTCGCGCGCGATTGCTTCCAGCCGCGCCTTTTCCTCGGCGTCGTTGATAAAGGCGTCGATCTCGGCGGCGGAATAGCCCAAATCGCGGGCGTGGTTCTTCAACCCGCTAAGAAAGTTGATCCCGCGCAGCAGCCGCACGTCGATGGTGTCGCATTTGCTGTCGATCTCGACCACCATGGCGGCGATGATCAGCCCTTCGCTGATATAGGCCACCTCCTTGAGGGGACCGTCCGCAGCCATTGCGGGCATCCCGAGGGGCAAAAGACACAGGCTGTAGACTAGGGATCGCATGATCTCTCCGGCGTTTCGACACCCACAGATGTCGCCGTTCCCGCGCCGCTATTCAATAGCAACTCCGATCAGACCACCGTGATCGGCGGCGCGGCGCCGCCGGATCCGCCGCCCCGTCGCCCCTGCCCCAAGGCAACGAAAAACGGCCCCCGGAGCGTTCCGGGGGCCGTGAAACTGTCACCTCTGTCGCGCGGCGCCTACTCGGCCGCGACGGGCGAGCGTTTATGGGCGATGCGGTCTTCGATCACGTCGCGGAAGTTGCGGATCAAGCCCTGGATCGGCCAGGCCGCCGCGTCGCCAAGGGCGCAGATCGTGTGGCCTTCGACCTGCTTGGTCACGTCGAACAGCATGTCGATTTCTTCGACCGAGGCCTCGCCCGTCACCAGACGCTCCATCACGCGCATCATCCAGCCGGTGCCCTCGCGGCAGGGTGTGCACTGGCCGCAGCTTTCATGCTTGAAGAACTTGGACAGCCGCCAGATCGCTTTGATGATGTCGGTGGATTTGTCCATCACGATCACCGCCGCGGTGCCAAGACCCGAGCCCAGCTCTCCGCGCAGGTAGTCGAAGTCCATCAGCGCGTCTTTCATCTTTTCCCCGCGCACGCAGGGAACCGACGACCCGCCCGGAATGACGGCCAGCAGGTTGTCCCAGCCGCCGCGAATCCCGCCGCAGTGCTTTTCGATCAGTTCTTCGAACGAAATCGACATCGCTTCTTCGACGACGCAGGGATTGTTGACGTGGCCCGAAATCGCAAACAGCTTTGTGCCCGCGTTGTTCTGGCGGCCAAAGCCCGCAAACCACGACGCGCCACGGCGAAGAATGGTCGGGACGACAGCAATAGATTCGACGTTGTTCACCGTGGTCGGGCACCCGTAAAGACCCGCGCCGGCAGGGAACGGCGGCTTCATCCGCGGCATGCCCTTGCGGCCCTCGAGGCTTTCCAACAGCGCGGTTTCTTCGCCGCAGATATAGGCGCCCGCACCGTGGTGCAGATACAGGTCGAAATCCCAGCCCGACTTCGCGGCGTTCTTACCCAGAAGGCCCGCGTCATAGGCTTCGTCGATGGCGGCCTGCAGGGCCTCACGTTCGCGGATATATTCGCCGCGGATGTAGATGTAGCACGCGTTCGCGTTCATCGCGAAAGAGGCGATCAGAGCGCCTTCGATCAGCGTATGCGGATCGTGACGCATGATTTCGCGGTCTTTGCAGGTGCCCGGCTCTGATTCGTCGGCGTTGATGACCAGATAGGCGGGACGGCCATCGCTTTCCTTCGGCATGAAGGACCACTTCAGACCGGTCGGGAACCCCGCGCCGCCGCGGCCACGCAGACCCGAGGCTTTCATCTCGTTCACGATCCAGTCGCGACCCTTTTTGATGATGCCGGCGGTGCCATCCCAATGACCACGAGCCATCGCGCCTTTCAGCGTCCGGTCGTGCATCCCGTAGATGTTGGTAAAGATCCGGTCCTGATCGCTCAGCATGGGCTTATCCCTTGTCGTTCTGGCGTTGCCGCCAGATGCCATAGTTCATCCACAAAGCCCAGCCGACACCGGCAAGGGCCATAAGATCGAAAAGCGCGCGCAGGCGCTGAGACAGATCCAGCGCGCCGCCGATCAATGTCGCGCCGATCCAGAATACCCCCGTCGCCGCAATCAGCAGCGCGGCGCGGCGGGACGCGCGGCCGGTATCGGGGGTGGGCTGATCGGACATCGGGGCCATCGGGATCAGTAGACCCCGCCTTTTTTGACGCGGCTGGAAAATTCGGTCGACCCGCCGGCGGCCAGCACCTTGGCCTGCTTGACCCAGTCGTCACGCGTGGCGCGGCCTTTGAAGCCTTCTAGGTTGGCATCGACCCAAGCCAGCTCGGCTTTCCCGAGCGCGGCGATCTGGTCGAAGTGAAAGATCCCCATGCCGTGCAGCACGGATTCGAGCTTTGGTCCGACGCCTTTGATCTGTTTCAGGTCGTCGGGCTTTCCGCCACGCGCGGCCTTTAGCAAGTCCGGCTTGCCATCAGACGCCTTTGGCTTTGCGGCAGGTTTCGGTTTCGCGGGCGCTTTCGGCGCGGGCTCGGCCTTTGGGGCCGGTTCGGGCTTTGCCTTTGCGGCGGGCTTCGGCGCGGTTTCGGCTTTCGGGGCCTCGGCCGGTTTCGCGGCGGGTTTCGCGGCGGGTGTCGCAACAGGTGCGGCAGCAGCAGGTGCGGCGGCGGATGCGGCGGATGCGGCGGCCGGTGCGGGTGCCTTTGTCTGGGCGCTTGCGGGCGTCGGGGCCACAGCGGACGCAGGAGCGGACCCGCAGAAGAAATTGGTCAGGATCATGCCGCCGACCACGAACAGGGCAAGCCCCGCGATGATCGACGCCGGCATCGACACATGCGCCATGCCCCGCAGGATCAGGACCAGCAGGACGCCGGCCACACCGGCCACGATCCAGCAAACTTTGCCGCAGTCCAGCGACGAACCATTCTGTGCCATCAGAAACCTCCCCAGGTGAATGAACCAGTCAGGGACACCGCGAAAACGGCCCCCGTTGCACAGGTTTTAGGGCAAAACGCGCCAAACGCGAAACGGTTCTTGGCCAGAGAGAGCCCCGCCCCTCTGGACATCCGTCCGGTCTGCGCATCTGCCACGGGGTTCACTGATTGCGGCCTCAGCCTTTGGACGCGGCCAAAGCAGCGGCCTGAGCCACCCAGTCTTCCCGCTCGATCCGGCCCTTGAACTTCAGGCGGCTGTCGACCCAAGCGATTTCCGCGCCCGTCCATTTGGCGATCTGGTCGAAATGCCAAAAGCCAAGTTCGTTCAGCAGCGCTTCGAGTTTGGGACCGACGCCACCGATTTTCTTGAGGTCGTCGGCGCCGCTCTTGCGGGGAGCGGCAAGGGTCGCGGGTTTCTTTTCGGCGACCGCGGCGGCAGGAGCGTCTGCCTTTGCCGCCGGTTTCGCCGCAGCTTTGGCCGCAGGTTTGGCCGCAGGTTTCGCTGCGGGCTTGGCTGCGGGCTTGGCTTTGGCGGCGGGCTTGGACTTGGCGGTCTTGCCCAGCCAAGGCGTCAGCAAAGGAACCTCGGTTCCGTCGATCCGCTTGACGGTGTCGCCGATGGTCACGGCCAGATCCGCGCTGGCGTTGTATTGGGTCTTGCCGCTTTCGTATTGGGTCAGGCTGGTCAGACCTTTCAGCGGTTCGGCGGCATAGCGGCCATTCTGCGGTCCGGGGACCGGAACCTTACCGGCGGCCAGTTCGTCGATGATTTCACCCAGACGCGCGGCGGTCAGGTCTTCGTAATAGTCCTTGCCGATCTGGGCCATCGGCGCGTTGGCGCAGGACCCCAGACATTCGACCTCTTCCCACGAAAACCTGCCGTCAGAGGACAGGTCATGCGGGTTTTTCGCGATCTTTTCCTTGCAGACGGCGATCAGGTCCTCGGCGCCGCAGATCATGCAGGACAGAGTGCCGCAAACCTGAATATGTGCAACGGAACCAACCGGTTGCAGCTGGAACATAAAGTAGAACGACGCCACTTCGAGCGCGCGGATATAGGCAAGACCCAGCATATCGGCCACGGCCTCGATAGCGGGGCGGGTCAGCCAGCCCTCTTGCTCCTGAGCGCGCCACAGCAGCGGGATGATCGCGCTGGCCTGACGGCCTTCGGGGTATTTGGTGATCTGCGCTTCGGCCCACGCGAGGTTGGCGGCGGTAAAGGCAAAGCTGTCGGGTTGTTCGGCGTGAAGACGGCGGAGCATTAGCGGTCAATCTCTCCAAAAACGACGTCCATGGTGCCGATGATGGCGGCGACGTCGGCCAACTGGTGGCCAGTTGCGATATGATCCATGGCCTGCAGGTGCAGATAGCCCGGTGCCCGCAGCTTTGCGCGGTAGGGTTTGTTGCTGCCATCGGCCACGAGGTAGACACCGAATTCGCCCTTGGGCGCTTCGACGGCGGCGTAGACTTCGCCGGCCGGCACGTGGAACCCTTCGGTGTAAAGTTTGAAGTGGTGGATCAGAGCCTCCATCGAGGTCTTCATGTCCCCCCGCTTGGGCGGCGTCAGCTTGCCACGGGCCAGCACGTCGCCTTTGCCTTCCGGCGCGCGAAGTTTGGCGATCGCCTGTTTGATGATGCTGGTCGACTGGCGCATCTCTTCCATGCGGCAGAGGTAGCGGTCATAGCAATCGCCGTTCTTGCCCACGGGGATCTGGAAGTCGAATTCGTCGTAACATT
>JALQXR010000098.1:0-7726 GCA_023263105.1 Marivivens sp.
AAGGTGTGCAGCAGGCTCTGTTGAAGATCATGGAAGGCACCATCGCAAGCGTCCCGCCGCAGGGTGGCCGCAAACATCCCCAGCAGGAATTCCTGCAGGTCGACACCACCAATATCCTGTTCATCTGCGGCGGCGCTTTCGCCGGACTGGACAAGATCATCAGCCAGCGCGGCAAAGGCAGCGCGATGGGCTTTGGTGCCGACGTGCGTGATGTGGACGACCGTGGCGTGGGCGAAGTTTTCCGTGAACTGGAGCCCGAAGATCTGTTGAAATTCGGCCTGATCCCCGAATTCGTCGGTCGTTTGCCGGTTCTGGCGACTTTGACCGATCTGGACGAAGACGCTCTGGTCACCATTCTGACCCAGCCGAAGAACGCATTGGTCAAACAGTACCAGCGCCTGTTCGAGATCGAAGAAACCAAGCTCACCTTCACCGACGACGCGCTGCGCGCGATCGCCAAACGCGCGATCGAACGCAAGACCGGCGCGCGCGGCCTCCGCTCTATCCTCGAAGACATCCTGCTCGACACCATGTTCGAACTGCCCGGGATGGACAGCGTGACCGAAGTCGTCGTCAACGAAGAGGCGGTCGGACCCGGTGCGAAGCCGCTGATGATCCACGCGGATGACGCAAAGAAGGGCAGCGCCGCCTCGGCGGGCTGATCGAAACACGAAACGGGCGGCCCTTGGGTCGCCCTTTTGTTTTCAGGCGGTGGTCCATGACGGTCAGGCATATTTCAACCGGTTCCCCCTTTGAGCAAAAGATCGGCTATAGCCGCGCTGTTGTCGCGGATGGCTGGGTTTTTGTCGCCGGAACAACGGGTTATGATTATGCGACCATGACGATGCCCGCCGATGTCGTCGACCAATGCCGCAACGCGCTGGCCACGATCGGGCGGGCTCTGGAACAGGCGGGAAGCGGCCTGGATCACGTTGTGCGGGTCAATTACATCCTGCCGGACAAAGCCGACTGGCCCGCCTGCTGGCCTGTGACCTCGGCGGCCTTCGCGACCGCGCGTCCGGCAGCCACGATGATCGTCGCAGGTCTGCAAGAGCCGGAAATGAAGATCGAGATCGAAGTCACCGCACGATTTTCCGGCTGATCTGCGTCAGAACCATCCGAAATGTTGGACAGCCACCCCCTGAACATGCTCTGCTGTTTGCGTTAACACTTCGCGCAACGGACCTCTGAATGTTCATCGGACTCGATCTTGGCACTTCGTCGCTGAAAGCGATTTTGATCGACGACGCCCAGAACGTCCTCGCAGAGCACAGCGTGCGTCTGACGGTCCAGCGCCTGCACGACGGCTGGTCCGAACAGGACCCCCAAAGCTGGTGCTCGGCGGCAGAGGAAGCTCTGACCGCGATTGCCGCGCAGGCGGATTGTTCGGCTCTCAAAGGGATCGGCCTGTCGGGTCATATGCACGGCGCGACGCTGATCGACGGCTCGGACAGGCCGCTTCGGCCCTGCATGTTGTGGAACGACACCCGCAGCGCAGCGCAGGCAGCAAAGATGGACGCGGACCCAAAGTTCCGCGCGATCACGGGCAATATCGTCTTTCCCGGATTTACCGCGCCCAAGGTCGACTGGGTTCGCGAAAACGAACCTGCGACCTTCGCGAAAATCTCCAAGATACTGCTGCCAAAGGATTACCTACGCCTGTTCCTGACCGGAGCGCATGTGTCGGAAATGTCCGACGCGGCAGGAACCGCATGGTTCGACTGTGCCGCGCGCGACTGGTCGGACGATTTGCTGGCCCGCTGCGGCCTGTCCCGCAACAACATGCCGAGCCTAGTCGAAGGGTCCGAAAAGTCGGGCCGGTTGCGGGCGGATCTGGCGGCTCGGCTGGGGATTCCGGCGGTTGTCGTCGCGGGCGGCGCTGGCGACAACGCCGCGGCGGGGATCGGCGCAGGCGTTGTTCGCGACGGTCAGGCCTTTGTGTCGCTTGGGACGTCGGGCGTGCTTTTCGCGGCCAATGACGGCTACCGCCCCGCGCCGGAAACGGCGGTTCACACTTTTTGTCACGCCTGTCCCGCGACGTGGCACCAGATGGGTGTGATCCTTGCCGCGACCGATGCCCTTGAATGGCTGGCGCGGCTGACGGGTCAAACCGCGGCGCAGCTGACGTCCGACCTTGGGCCCGTGACGGCGCCGGGCCGGACGCTGTTTCTGCCCTATCTGGGAGGCGAACGGACGCCGCACAACGACGCGCGGATCAGGGGGCAATTCCTGCATCTTGACCATGCCACCGACGCCCGCGCGGCCGCCCGAGCGGTGTTGGAGGGGGTGGCGTTTGCCTTTGGCGACAGCGCGATGGCACTGGCGGCGACCGGAACCCGCATCGACCGCGCCCTGGCGCTGGGCGGAGGGGCGAAATCCGGCCATTGGGTGTCACTGATCGCCAGCGTTCTGGGCGTCCCGCTTGCCCTCCCGAAAGCCGGCGATTTCGGCGCGGCATTGGGCGCGGCGCGGCTGGGCCAGATGGCGGCCACCGGCGCAGGGCTCGAGATTGCGACCGAGCCTCCGATTGCCCGAACTTTCGATCCAGACCCTTCGCTTGCCGACCCGCTCGCGCAGGCACATGACCGGTACCGCCGGGCCTATGCGGCCCTCAAGGACCTTAGCTGAGAGATCCCAAATGACTGACTTTTTCAACGGTATTCCCCGTGTCGCCTTCGAAGGCCCTGCCACCGAAAACGATTACGCCTTCCGCCATTACGACGCGGACCAAGTTGTTCTTGGCAAAAAGATGAAGGATCACCTTCGGTTTGCGGTGGCCTACTGGCATTCCTTTGCCTGGCCCGGAGGCGACCCTTTTGGCGGGCAAACCTTTGAACGTCCTTGGTTTTCCGACACGATGGAGGCGGCGAAACTGAAAGCGGACGTGGCTTTCGAGATGTTCCAGATCCTTGGCGCGCCGTATTTCTGTTTCCACGACGCCGATGTCCGTCCCGAAGGTGCGACTTTTGCCGAAAACACGTCGCGGCTTCAGGAAATCACCGACTATTTTCAGCAGAAAATGGAGAAAACGGGGGTCAAACTGCTTTGGGGGACCGCGAACCTGTTTTCCCACCGCCGGTTCATGGCGGGCGCGGCGACGAACCCCGATCCGGACGTCTACGCCTTTGCTGCTGCCACGGTTAAGACCTGCATCGACGCGACCCATCAGTTGGGGGGCGAAAACTATGTGCTTTGGGGCGGGCGCGAAGGCTACGAGACGCTGCTTAACACTGATATGAAGCGTGAACGCGCGCAGGCGGGACGGTTCCTGCAGGCCGTCATCGACTATAAGCACAAGATCGGCTTTAAGGGCGCGATCCTGATCGAGCCAAAACCGCAAGAGCCGACCAAGCACCAATACGACTACGATGTCGCCACGGTCTATGGGTTCCTGAAGGACTTCGGGCTAGAGAACGAAGTCAAGATGAACATCGAGCAGGGCCACGCGATCCTTGCCGGACATTCCTTTGAACACGAATTGGCGCTGGCCCGCGATCTGGGGATTTTCGGGTCGATCGACATGAACCGCAACGACTATCAGTCGGGGTGGGACACCGATCAGTTCCCCAACAACGTGGGCGAAATGGCGCTGGCCTATTACGAAATCCTGAAGGCGGGCGGGTTCACGACCGGTGGCACCAACTTTGACGCCAAACTGCGGCGCCAGTCGCTAGAGCCCGCGGATCTGATCCTTGCCCATGTGGGTGCGATGGACTGCTGCGCGGCGGGTTTGAAGGCGGCAGCCGCCATGTTCGAGGACGGCAAACTAGAGGCCGCGCGCGCCGACCGTTACGCGGGGTGGGACACGGCACGGGGCAAGGACATCCTTGGTGCGGACCTGACCTCTCTTGCTGCGAAGGTCGCAAAGGACAACATCGCCCCGCAACCGCGGTCGGGACGGCAGGAGCGGCTGGAAAACCTAGTGAACCGCTATCTCTGAGCCGGCCCTGACGCAGCTTTGATCCACCGTGGCAGAGGTTCGGACTGGACCTTTGCCGCGCTCTGGTGCAAGACGGGTGAAGATTTGCGGAGATGACCATGGGCCTTCTGAAAACGATCAAGCGCGTCTTCACCTGGTGGGACGGACAGACCATCAACACCCAGTTTTTCACTTGGCGCAAAGGCGTCAAAGTGGGCTCGGATGCCGAAGGCAACGTCTATTACCGTGACCGCAGCGACAAGAAGCGCTGGGTCATCTTCAACGGCGAAGTCGAAGGGTCGCGCGTCAGCCCCGACTGGCACGGCTGGCTGCACCGGACATGGGACAAGGCCCCGACCGAAGCGCCGCTAACCCATAAGTCCTGGGAAAAGCCGCATCAGGAAAACCTGACCGGCACCGCCTTGGCATATGCGCCGACCGGCTCGATCCGCCGTACGAATGCGCCCGCCGACCGCAGCGACTACGAGGCCTGGTCGCCGGAGTGATCCGGCCCTGATCAAGGATATATCCGATGCGTGAAAACCTGTCCGAAGTTCTGGTTGGCGCCGCCGTTCTGGCCGTTGCCGCGGGCTTTCTGGCCTATTCGGCCCGCGTGACCGGATTTTCCACCGGCGGTGCGGATGGCTACGCGCTGACCGCAAGCTTCCGCTCGGCCGAGGGGATCACTCTTGGGACCGACGTCCGCATGAGCGGGGTCAAGGTCGGATCGGTCACCGGTCTGGCGCTGAACGCTGAAACCTTTCGCGCCGACACGACGCTCAGCTTTGACGGCGACGTTCCGGTGCCCAATGACAGCACGGCGGTGGTCGCATCGGAAGGTCTGCTAGGCGGCAGCTTTATCGAAATCATGCCGGGCGGCTCGTTCGACAACTTTGTCGCGGGCGAACAGATCCTCGACACCCAAGGCGCGGTCAGCCTGATCTCGCTTCTGGTGGCAGCCGTTTCGGGGTCGGGCGGATCGCAATGATCTTGCGCGCTGTCGCATTGGCCCTGTGCCTGCTGCCCGTGACCGCCATTGCCGAGTCGGTCGCCTCTGCGCCGGCGGGGGCCGTGCGGGTGCTGGACAAGATCACAGGCATCGTCACCGATTTCACGATCCCGCTGGGCGGAACGGTCGAGTCTGGCCATTTGTCTATCGAGCTGTCCGACTGCCGTTATCCGGTCGATAACCCCGCGGGCAACGCCTATGCCGAATTGCGTATCCTCTATCGCGATGCGCCGACGCCGGTCTTTGAGGGCTGGATGATTGCCGCAGCCCCCGCGCTGAACGCGCTAGACCATCCGCGTTACGACGTCTGGGTGTTGAACTGCGTGCTCGAGTGACGTTCTAGACCGGCAGAGCGGTCGGTCCCGACGGCGGAAACTCTGCCTCTGCGCGGATCGCTTCGGCCAAGGCGGCGCGGTAGCTGGCGCGGCTGACCTCGACCGCGCCCAGACTGGCCAGATGCGGCGTCAGGAACTGAGTGTCGAACAGCCGGAAGCCAGCGCCACGCAAGAGGTGCACCAGTGTCGCCAGCGCGATCTTTGACGCATCCGTGGTCCTGCTGAACATGCTTTCCCCGAAGAACGCCGCACCCAAGGCGACGCCATAGACCCCGCCGACCAGCTCTCCGGACCGGTCCCTGATTTCTATCGAATGGGCGGCGCCCAGATCGTGCAACTGCCCGTAGAGGTCGAAAATCTGGGCGTTGATCCATGTTTCGGGCCGGTCGGCACAGCCCTCGACAACCGCGCGAAAATCGGTGTCCAGCGTCGCGGTGAACTCGGCGCTGCGCATCCGCCGCCGCAAGGACCGAGAGATATGGAAGCCGTCCAAAGGAATGACGCCACGCCGTTTCGGATCGACCCAAAAGATTTCGGGGTCGTTGCGGGATTCCGACATCGGAAACACGCCGGTCGCATAGGCCGTCAATAAGAGTTCGGGGGTCAAGGTCGCGGTCATTGTGACCAATGTGCCTGTATTACGCGGGCCGCGCCATGGGGTCGCGCGCGCGTCCGGTTGTCAGACGCGCGCGCGGATCGATGTCAGGTCACTGGAGGTTCTTTTCCAGCCACTTTTCCAGCCAGTGGATGTTGTAGTCGCCGCTCAGCACGTCTTTTTCTTCCAAGAGCGCGTGAAACAGGGGGATCGTGGTGTCGATGCCGTCGACGATCAACTCTCCCAATGCGCGTTTCAGACGGGCCAGTGCTTCGGGGCGGTCGCGTCCGTGGACGATCAGCTTGCCGATCAGGCTGTCGTAATAGGGCGGGATCGAATAGCCGTCATACAGTGCCGAATCCATCCGCACACCCAGCCCACCGGGCGCGTGGTAATGCGTGATCTTGCCCGGGCAGGGCGAAAAGTTCGGCAGTTTTTCGGCGTTGATCCGCACCTCGATTGCGTGGCCGTCGATCCAAAGATCCTCTTGGGAAAACGACATCGGCAAGCCCGCGGCGACGCGGATCTGTTCACGAACCAGGTCCTGCCGGAAAATCCCTTCAGTGACGGGATGTTCGACCTGAAGACGGGTGTTCATTTCGATGAAGTAGAATTCGCCGTTCTCATACAGGAATTCGACCGTTCCGGCGCCGATGTAGTTGATCTTTGCCACGGCGTCCGAGCAGATCTTGCCGATGCGGGCGCGTTCTTCGGGGGTGATGCAGGGGCCGGGGGCCTCTTCGAAGACCTTCTGGTGGCGCCGCTGCAGCGAACAGTCCCGCTCGCCCAGATGCACCGCCTTGCCCTTGCCGTCACCAAAGACCTGAATTTCGATATGGCGGGGCGTGGTCAGGTATTTTTCGATATAGACTTCGTCGTTGCCAAAGGCGGCCTTGGCTTCGCTGCGGGCCGTTGAAAAAGCAGTTTCGATGTCTTTTTCGGTCTTCGCGACCTTCATCCCGCGTCCGCCGCCACCGGCAGTCGCCTTGATGATCACGGGATAGCCGATTTCCGCCGCAACCGTTTTCGCGGTGGCAAGGTTGGGCACCCCGCCGTCCGAGCCCGGAACGACCGGGATACCCAGCGCTTTGGCGGTTTCCTTGGCGGTGATCTTGTCGCCCATGATGCGGATGTGCTCGGCCGAGGGGCCGATAAAGGTCAGGTCGTGGTCTTCGACCGCCTGCACGAAGGCTGCGTTTTCAGACAGGAAGCCGTAGCCGGGGTGGATCGCCTGGGCGCCGGTGATTTCGCAGGCCGAGATGATCGCCGGAAAGCTCAGATAGGACTGTCCAGAGGGGTTGGGGCCGATACAGACGGCTTCGTCGGCCATCCGCACGTGCATCGCGTCGGCGTCGGCGGTCGAATGGACCGCGACGGACTTGATGCCCATTTCCCGGCAGGCACGGACCACGCGCAGCGCGATCTCGCCCCTGTTTGCAATGAGGATTTTATCGAACATCGGCGCGGGCCTATTCGATGATCATCAACGGAGCGCCATATTCCACAGGCGAGCCGTCTTCGACGAGAATCCGTTTGATCGTGCCGGACCGAGGCGCGGGGATCTGGTTCATCGTCTTCATCGCTTCGATGATAAGGAGCGTGTCGCCCTCTTTTACGGTCGCACCTACGGGTGCGAAAACAGCCGCACCGGGTTCGGCGGCAAGGTAGCAGGTCCCGACCATGGGCGACGTCACCGCGCCGGGATGGCTCGCCGGATCGCTAGAGGCCGCGGCGGCGGGGGCCATGGCAGCTCTGCAGGCCCTTGTGCTCGAGACGCTCGTGCGGCGGCTGCACGAGGCGCAGCAGGCCGCGGACCCCAGGGAGGCGGCGGCGGCGCTCACGTCTTCGTGCAACGACGAGGCCGCGGT
>JALQXR010000098.1:7736-8001 GCA_023263105.1 Marivivens sp.
CGGCGGGGGCCATGGCAGCGGCGGGCGCTGCGGACATGACAGGGGCTGCGGCGGGCACGGCGACCTGGTTGATCACCTGGGTCTGGCGGCTCACGCGGACGTTCAAGCTGTCATTCTCGGCGTAGTCGCGCTTCACCTGAAGTTCGGTGAGATCGTTTTCGCGCAGCAGTTCTGCCAGCGCGCGAATGAAGCTTACATCGCTGTCGTGGCTGTTTTTGTTGCTCATTTCTTCCCTCGGCGGTTGCCCGTTTTGACGACTTTGATC
>JALQXR010000099.1 GCA_023263105.1 Marivivens sp.
AAGTACAAAGCAGAATCTGACGATAGCATTGATAAAATTTTTGCCGAGTATGGGCGACACAGCCAATCTAAGCTTCAGAAGGACTATAACGCAGGTCGAAACCGAGCTGATCTCGCGGTAGGTGTTCTGGCCGGGCAGCCAGACTTCCAGATCATGGGTGCGCCGGGCGCCTGCGCCCATGTCACCGCTGCACAGCACGACCGTGCGATAGGGTAGCTCCAGTTTCTCAAGGATCGCCTGCGCGCAATCGGTCATGCGGCGGTGCTCGGCCTCGGATTGATCGGGAGTGGTGATGGACACCATCTCGACCTTTTCGAACTGGTGCTGGCGCAACATGCCCGCGGTGTCACGTCCGGCGCTGCCGGCCTCGGACCGGAAACACTGGGTGTGGGCGACATAGCGGCGGGGCAGGCTGTCTTCGTCCACGGTCTCGCCGTTGACGAAGTTCGTCAGCGTGACCTCGGCGGTGGGGATCAGCCACCAGCCGTTGGTGGTCTGATAGCTGTCCTCGCCGAATTTCGGCAACTGGCCGGTGCCCAGCATCATTTCCGGCAGGACCAGAACGGGGGTGATGGCCTCGGTCAGGGCGTGGTCTTCGACGTGGGTGTCGATCATGAACTGCGCCAAGGCGCGGTGCACCCGCGCGACAGCCCCCGACAGCACGACAAAACGGCTGCCCGACAGCTTGGCCGCGGTTTCAAAGTTCATGCCCGCCTTCACACCGGCGATGTCGTAGTGCTCTTTCGCGGCAAAGGCCAAATTCGGCACGTTGCCCCAGCGGTGGATTTCCACGTTGTCGGCTTCGTCCTTGCCGTTCGGCACGTCGTCGTATGGCAGGTTCGGGATCGTCAGCAGCAGATCGCCCAGTTCCGCGTCCTTTGCCTTGGCCGCTTCGGTCATCGACGCGACCTCGGCCTTCTTTTCGGCCACAAGCGCGCGCAGACGTTCGAATTCGGCGTCGTCGCCCTTTGCTTTGGCGGCTCCGACTTCCTTGCTCGCGCGGTTTTGATCGGCCTGCGCCGTCTCTGCGGCGTGGATCATCGCGCGGCGCTCTTCGTCAAGGGCAAGGATCTGCGACGACACACCGGTGATCCCACGGCGAGACAGCGCCGCGTCGAAAGCGGCGGGGTTGTCGCGGATGGTACGGATATCGTGCATTTTTCCGGTCCTTTCACGGTGCGGAGGGATCATGGTTTTCCAATGCGGCTCCTATGCCCCAAAGTGCCGCCGGACGAAACTGCAAAAGCGCGCCCCGTCCGGTTCCGCCGGTGTTTGCGGTCGTTGTGCCACATCACAGGGGGCAGAATTGGCGCGTCAAACACGCTGTTTGCCCTTTCGCTGCGGCCTTGCGGGACATATATCGCGCCCAAGCGCCAACTTGGCTCGGGTGCGGTTGCCAATCCATCGGCCCGGGCTTAGGGTGCCGCGACTTTCGGGCAGAGCCCGGATCCTATCCACCCAAAGGGGCCGTCGCCGCCCCAAATACAGGGGCAAGACCTATGCAGGGCATTCAATCCGTTATCCCGCTGATCCTCGTTTTCGGGATCATGTATTTCCTTCTTATCCGTCCGCAGCAGAAGAAGCTGAAAGAACACCAGCAGATGATCGACGCCCTGCGTCGCGGCGATCAGGTTGTGACCGGCGGCGGGTTCGTCGGTAAGGTGACCAAGGTCAAAGACGGCGAGAACGAGATCGAGGTCGAAATCGCAACCGGCGTCAACGTCCGCGTGATCCGTTCGACCATCACCACCGTTCTGAACAAGACCGAGCCGGCCAAAGCCTGATCGTCACCGCGCGGGCAGGGGGCCGGCCGATGCTACATATCTCCAAGTTCAACCAAGTCCTGATCGTCGGGGCCTGTTTGGCGGGGCTGGTTCTGGCCTCTCCGAACCTGTTCTATGACCGTGTGGAACGTGCAAACGACGCCCGCGAGACGATGGAATCAGGGCTGGTGACGCCGGAACTGGAAGCAGCAGCGGCCAGCTGGCCCTCGTTCATGCCGCACCAGCTGATCAATCTGGGACTCGACCTGCGGGGGGGTGCCCACCTGCTGGCCGAGGTGCAGACGGCAGACGCCTATGTGACCTTCATGGACGGTCTCTGGCCCGAGGTCCGCGACGTGCTTGCCGCCGAACGCGATGTCGTGGGCTTCGTCACCCGCGAAAACGCGGAACCGGGGCTGCTGCGGGTCAAGATTTCGAACTCTGCCGGACTGGAGAGGGCGGCCGAACTGGTGCGCGGGCTTGCGCAGCCGGTGGTGTCGCTGACCGGCGCCGGAAGCTCGAACTTTACCGTTCTTGCCGCCGGTGACACGATCACGATCAAATTGTCCGAGGCCGAAAAGATCGCCACCGACGAACGGGTTCTGCAGCAATCGCTGGAAATCGTCCGTCGCCGGATCGACGCCGCCGGAACCCGAGAGCCGTCGATCGTCCGTCAGGGCGCCGACCGCATCCTGATCCAGGTTCCCGGCGCCAAATCCGCGCAGGAACTGAAGGGCTGGATCGGCGCGACCGCCCAGTTGACGTTCCAGCCGGTCGTGTCGCGCAGCACCGACGCCAACGCCAACCCCGGCGCGGGCAATGAAATCCTGCCCTCTGTCGACGAAGAAGGCGTGTTCTACATCCTTGAACGCACCCCCGTGGTGTCCGGCGAAGAACTGGTCGACGCGCAGCCTGCCTTCGATCAGAACGGCCGACCTGCCGTCAATTTCCGCTTTAACGCCAGCGGCGCACGGAAATTCGGGGATTACACCGCCGAAAACATCGGCGCGCCGTTTGCCATCGTGCTGGACGACGAGGTGATCAGCGCCCCCACGATCCAAAGCCACATTCCCGGCGGGTCGGGGATCATCACCGGCAACTTCTCGATCGAAGAGTCGACGAACCTTGCCGTTTTGCTGCGGGCCGGTGCGCTTCCGGCCGAGCTTGTGTTCCTTGAAGAACGGACCGTTGGCCCCGAATTGGGACAGGACAGTATCGACGCGGGACGGGTCGCCGCACTGGTCGGCATGGCGGCGGTGGTGGTCTTTATGGCTGCGACCTACGGCCTGTTCGGCTGGATCGCCAACATCGCGCTGGCCTTCAACGTGGCCCTGATCATCGGTGTGCTCAGCCTGTTGGGTGCCACTCTCACGCTGCCCGGTATCGCCGGTATCGTGCTGACAATCGGTATGGCCGTTGACGCCAACGTTCTGGTTTTTGAACGTATCCGCGAGGAACTGAAAACCGCCCGAGGCCCCGCACGCGCCATCGAACTGGGATACGAACGTGCCCTGTCGGCCATTCTGGACGCAAACGTCACGACCTTTATCACCGCAGCGATCCTGTGGATGATCGGATCCGGTCCGGTGCGCGGCTTTGCCACGACCCTTGGTCTGGGCATCCTGACATCGGTCTTTACCGCCATCTTCGTGACACGTCTGATGATCGTCTGGTGGTTCCAGCGTCGTCGCCCGAAAACTATCGAGGTTTGATCCAATGCGGCTTCGCCTGATCCCCGACGAAACGAATTTCAACTTCTTCGGCTATGCAAAGATCACCTTTGGTGGCTCGATCGTGCTGCTGGTCGCCTCTGTCGTCCTGTTCTTTTCGATGGGGCTGAACTTTGGCATCGACTTCCGTGGCGGGACCACGATCCGCACGGACTCGACCCAGGTCGTCGACGTAGGCGCCTATCGCGCGGCCATTGCGCCGCTTGGTCTGGGCGACGTCGCAATTACCGAAGTCTTCGACCCGACCTTTGACGACGACCAGCACGTCGCGATGATCCGGATCGAGGCGCAGGAAGGCGACGAAAGCGTCGCCTCCGAAACCATCGCAAAGATCGAGGCCGCGCTGCAGGCCATCGATCCGTCGATCACCTTTCCGTCGGTCGAAAGCGTCGGTCCGAAAGTGTCCGCCGAACTGATCACCACCGCGATCCTTGCGGTCGCAGGCGCCGTTCTGGCCATCGTGCTGTACATCTGGCTGCGGTTCGAATGGCAGTTCGCTTTGGGTGCCGTCGTGGCGCTGGCCCACGACGTGGGCCTGACCATCGGACTTTGGGCGCTGTTCCAGATCAAATTCGACCTGACCACCATTGCGGCGCTGCTGACGATCGTGGGCTATTCGATCAACGATACCGTGGTGGTCTTTGACCGCGCGCGGGAAAACCTGATCAAATACAAGACGATGCCTTTGGTCGACGTGTTGAACCGCTCCGCGAACGAAACCCTGAGCCGGACGATGATGACGTCGGGCACCACGCTGATTGCGCTCGTCGCGCTTTTGGTTCTGGGCGGCGACGTGATCCGCGGCTTTGTCTTCGCGATCACTTGGGGCATTATCGTCGGCACATATTCGTCGATCTACATCGCCAAGAACATCGTTCTGATGCTGGGCGTGAAGCGGGACTGGTCCAAGGACAAAAAGCCCACCGGCAACCAGTTCATGGATATCGACGCCTGACCGGAGGACGGCCATGCGCCTGAACGAGATCCGCTATACCAACGCCGTTCCGGTCGAAGGCTACGGGCCGGGGTTCTTTCGGCTCGGGGGCAAGGTCTACGAAGGCGCGATCACCGTTTTGCCGTCGGGCGTTGGCTCTTGGGGCGGGTATGACGATCTGGACCTGCTGATCAAAGAGGCCGAGTCGATCGACGTTTTGTTCGTCGGCACCGGAGCCGAGATCGCGCATATCCCCGCCGCCGCCCGCGAGGCTCTGGAAGCCGCCGGTATCGGCGCCGAGCCGATGACCAGCCCCGCCGCCTGCCGGACATACAACGTCCTTTTGTCCGAAGGCCGCCGCGTCGGATTGGCGCTGCTTCCGGTCTAAGCTTTCGCGCCGCCCGGGTTTCGTATATGGCGATATCATGATGCTTCGCGTGAACAATCTGGCTTGCGAAAGGGGCGGCGTCCCTGTGCTCGAAGGCGTGACCTTTGACATTGCCGCAGGCGACG
Organism: Marivivens sp.; assembly: GCA_023263105.1. GTDB lineage: Bacteria > Pseudomonadota > Alphaproteobacteria > Rhodobacterales > Rhodobacteraceae > JALQXR01. The sequence goes on from JALQXR010000099.1 coordinate 4,941, forward strand.
CGTTGATCCTGCGGGGGGCGAACGGCATCGGCAAGACGACACTGCTGCGCACGCTGGCCGGACTGCAACCGGCGCTGTCGGGGACCATCGATTTTCCGCCCGAAGAAGCGGCCTATGCCAGCCATGCCGACGGGGTGAAATCGACCCTTAGCGTGACCGAAAACCTGCGGTTCTGGGCCGACATCTATGCCCGCCCGCTGCCGGACGACATCTTTGACCGGTTCGATCTGACCGACCTGCGCGACCGCGCCGCGGCGACGCTCTCGGCGGGGCAGAAACGTCGGCTGGGGCTGGCGCGGCTGGGCGTGATCGGCCGCAAGGTGCTGTTTCTGGACGAGCCGACCGTGTCGCTGGACCGGTTTTCGGTAAAGCTTTTCGCCGACTTCCTGCGCGATGTTCATCTGTCGCAGGGCGGGGTCGCGGTGATCGCCACGCATATCGATTTGGGCATCGACGCGCCCGAACTGGATCTGGGCCCGTATCGCGCCACGCCCGAGGCGCGCGGCGGCAGCGACGAGGCGTTCCTTTGATCGCGCTCCTGACACGGGATCTGCGACTTGCGGTTCGTGCCGGTGGCGGCTTTGGCCTGGGGCTGGCGTTTTTCCTGATCGTTGTGGTGCTGGTGCCTTTCGGTGTCGGACCCCAGACCGAGCTTTTGTCCCGTATCGCGCCGGGCATCCTTTGGGTCGCGGCTTTGCTGGCCGCGCTCCTGTCGCTGGACCGGATTTTGGCGCTGGATTACGAAGACGGATCGCTGGCCCTGTTGGCGACATCGCCCCTGCCACTCGAGGCGACGGGTCTGGTCAAAGCGGTCGCACATTGGCTGACCACCGGCTTGCCGCTAACCATGGCCGCGCCTGTGCTGGGCTTTCTTCTTCATTTGAAACCAGAGGGTTACCTGCCTCTCTTGGGGTCGCTGGCTTTGGGCACGCCGGCGCTGTCGATGATCGGGACCTTTGGCGCGGCGCTGACCGTCGGCGTCCGGCGCGGCGGGCTTTTGCTGTCGCTGCTGGTCTTGCCGCTTTATGTGCCCACGCTGATTTTCGGCGCCGAAGTCGTCCGCCGTGGCGCTGAGGGCTTGGCAACAACTACGCCACTGATCATGCTGGCCGGGATCACCTTGGGCTGTTTCGCGCTTTTGCCTTTCGCCAGCGCGGCGGCCCTTCGTGTCAATTTGAAATAGCAGCGCCCGAGGCGCGAGAGGGAGGCTCAATGTCGATCTGGGAATATGCAAACCCGAAGAAATTCATGTCGACAACCGCTCCGGTCCTGCCTTGGGTCTTTGGACTGGCGGGGCTTTGTCTGGCTGTTGGACTGGTGTGGGGGTTCTTTTTCACGCCTGACGACTACCGGCAGGGCTCGACCGTAAAGATCATCTATCTGCACGTGCCCTCGGCCCTGATGGCGATCAACGCCTGGCTCATGATGCTGGTGGCATCGCTGATCTGGCTGGTCCGCCGGCATCACGTTTCGGCTCTGGCGGCGCGCGCCGCCGCGCCGGTGGGGATCGCCATGACCTTGATCGCGCTGGCGACCGGAGCGATCTGGGGTCAGCCGATGTGGGGCACGTGGTGGGCGTGGGACCCGCGCCTGACATCGTTCCTGATCCTGTTCCTTTTCTATCTTGGCTATGTCGCCCTTTGGGCCGCGATCGAAGACCCGGACACCGCCGCCGACCTGACCAGCGTTCTTTGCATCGTCGGCTCGGTCTTTGCGCTGCTGTCGCGCTACGCGGTGAATTTCTGGAACCAGGGCCTGCATCAGGGCGCGTCGCTCTCGCTGGACAAAGAGGAAAACGTATCGGACGTCTTTTACCAGCCGCTCCTGTTGTCCATGGCGGGCTTTATCCTGCTGTTTATCGCGCTTGTGATCCTGCGGACCCGCACCGAAATCCGCGTCCGCCGGATCAAGGCGCTTCTCACCCGTGCACGGAGGGCCTGATCCATGCCTGATCTTGGTAAATATGCTGTCGAAGTCCTAAGCGCCTATGCCGCCTCTGCCGCGATCCTGATCGGGATCACATGGGTCAGCATCCTTCGCGCGCGCCGCGTTAAGGCCGAACTGGAAGCGGTCGAGAAATCCGATGCCTAAGGTTTCTCCTCTCGTCATTCTGCCGCCCGTGGTGTTTGCGGCTATCGCGGGACTCTTTGCGGGGGGGATGTTCTTTGGCAACGGCGACGAACTGCCGTCGACCTTGATCGGACGGCCCGCACCTGCCGTTCCCACCGAGCCGCTTGCGGACCTGCCGGTGTTGACGGACGCGGACCTGCGCACCGGAGAAATCACCGTGGTGAACTATTGGGCCAGCTGGTGCCCGCCGTGCCGCGCCGAACACCCGACGCTAAAGGCCATGGCCGCCGAGGGCATCCGGCTGGGCGGGATCAACTTTCGCGACACCGAAGACAAGGCCATGGCCTACCTGACCGAAGAGGGCGATCCCTTTTTCGCCAGCGGCTTTGATCCGCGCGGGCGCACGTCGATCGACTGGGGTGTGACAGCCCCGCCCGAGACCTTTATCATCGACGGTGACGGAACCGTGCTGTTCCGATTTGCCGGCCCGCTTGTCGGGTCCGATTACGAAAACCGTTTTAGACCCGCACTGGAAGAGGCCCTCGCAAAATGACCCGTCACCCCGCTTTCAAAAGCTATGACATTCGCGGCCGTTTGGGCGACGAACTGAACGACGACCTTGCCTATCGCGTGGGCCGCGCCTTTGCCCGCGTGATCGGGCAGGGGGTTGTCGTCACCGGCCGGGATGCGCGCGAAAGCTCTCCGGGGTTGCAGGCGGCATTGGGGCGGGGCCTGTCGGACGAAGGCTGCACGGTCTACGATATCGGCCTCTGCGGCACCGAAGAGGTCTATTTCGCGACCGATCACTTTGATGCGGTGGGGGGGCTGATGGTCACGGCGTCGCACAACCCGATCGGCGACAACGGGATCAAGATGGTCCGCGAAGGGTCGCGCCCGATTTCCGGCAAGACGGGGCTGGACGATATCCACGATCTGGCGATGGCAAACGACTTTGGCGCGGTCCGCTCCGGCGGCTCGGTCGTG
>JALQXR010000009.1 GCA_023263105.1 Marivivens sp.
TAAGGGGCAAAATAATATGTTGCAGGCTTCTTTAGGTTTCATATGCCCCGTCTCTTTCGCTCTGCTTGGTCAGAGGTCCTGATCTATTTGTTCCGGCGTCCGCCCGCCTTGCAGCTTGCGGCGCTGTGCTGGCGCGACGGCTCGGCGGGACGTGAAATCCTGCTGGTGACGTCCAGCAATGGCCGATGGATCCTGCCGAAGGGCTGGCCGATCAGCGGTTTGGACGGGCGCGAAACGGCGCTTCGCGAGGCATGGGAAGAAGCGGGCGTCCGTCAGGGGATCGCGGCGGCGCTTCCGATTGCTTCGTTCAATTGCAAAAAGATCAACGACCACGGGCAGGCCCGACCCTGCCTTGTCCAAGTCTACCCCGTCGAAGTCACTGAAACTGTTGCGGAATATCCGGAATCCGAAATGCGCGAGCGTCGCTGGGTTTCGACTTCGGAAGCGCTGGAGCTGGTCGACGAACCCGGACTTAGATCGCTGATCCACGGCTACGCGCAGGCAGCCTGAACACATTCGTTGATTAAATTCTGTCTTCGGATTAGGTCGGTAGGACCCGGTTGAACGGCCGGTGCCACCAACCGGAAGAAGACTATGCCCGACAATCAGCCGAACCATCACTGGAAAACTCTGGACCGAGATCTGGGTCGCATCGCCACTTTGGAGCAGGCGACCCAATATGTTGCGCGTCCGATGGTGGGCATGGGGCTGTCGGTACTGTTCGTCGGCATCGTCGGGATCGCGGCTGCCGTGCTTATCGGGGGCTCCACCAATACCGCCATCATCGTCGCGGCCGCGGTATTCGGCGCCTATATGGCGCTGAACATCGGCGCCAATGACGTCGCCAACAACATGGGTCCGGCTGTCGGGGCAAAAGCGCTGACGATGGGCGGCGCGATTGTCATCGCGGCGATCTGCGAAAGTGCGGGCGCTTTGTTGGCTGGTGGCGACGTTGTTTCGACCATTTCAAAGGGCATCATTGCGCCTGAAAGCGTCTCGACGACCGAGGTTTTCATCTGGGCCATGATGGCGGCGCTGATATCGTCGGCGCTTTGGGTCAACCTTGCGACCTGGGTCGGAGCGCCGGTCTCTACGACACATTCCGTGGTCGGGGGCGTCATGGGCGCAGGTATCGCTGCTGCCGGATTTTCCGCGGTGAACTGGCCCAACATGGGTGCGATTGCGGCAAGCTGGGTGATTTCCCCTGTTCTGGGTGGCGCGATTGCGGCTGCGTTTCTTGCCTTTATCAAAGCCTTTATCATCTATCAGCCCGACAAGCTGGCCGCCGCGCGCCGTTGGGTGCCGGTGCTGATGGGGATCATGGCGGGAACCTTTGCGACCTACCTTGCGCTGAAGGGGCTGAAAAAGATCATTTCCGTCGACTCGGGGACTGCGCTTTTGGTCGGTCTGATCGTCGGTGTCGCGGTCGTCTTGATCAGCCGCCCCTATATCGCCCGAAAATCGGCCGGACTGGAAAACCGCAACAAGTCGCTCAAGGTGCTCTTTGGTCTGCCTTTGGTGTTTTCTGCCGCTCTTTTGTCGTTCGCCCATGGCGCCAATGACGTGGCAAACGCGGTCGGTCCGTTGGCCGCGATCGTTCACGCCGCCGAGTTCGGCGAATTCGCGGGCGTGGTCAACATCCCGAACTGGGTGATGATCATCGGGGCCTTCGGGATATCCTTTGGCCTTATCTTTTTCGGCCCAAAGCTGATCCGCATGGTTGGCAGCCAGATCACAAAGCTCAACCCGATGCGGGCCTTTTGCGTGGCCCTGTCGGCGGCCATCACGGTGATCATCGCCAGTTGGCTGGGGCTGCCCGTGTCGTCGACCCATATCGCGGTCGGGGCGGTGTTCGGGGTCGGATTTTTCCGCGAGTGGCACGCCGAACGCCGTGCCCGCAAGTCAAGCTCGGCCCGTGCTCCGGCGGTGCGTATTGCCGCCGAAGAACGCCGCCGCCGCAAGCTGGTCCGCCGCAGCCATTTCCTGACGATCGTCGCCGCATGGGTCATCACCGTGCCCGCCGCAGCGTTGATGTCGGGGCTGATCTATCTGGCCCTGCACGCCATCTTCGTCTGAGGTCGGTCGGGCTCGGTTACGTCGCACCCATATAGTCGCGCTTGCCCAGAACCACGCCGTTGTGGCGCAGGATGTTATAGGCCGTGGTCAGATGGAAAAAGAGCTGTGGCAAGGCGTAGCTAGAGGCATACTGCTGGCCCTTCAGAACCATTTCGCCCGACCGGAGCTTTAGGACGATCTCTCGGTCCTCGGCGCCCTGGAAGCTGTCCGCATCAAAGGTTTTCACGAAATCCGACGCGCGCTGCACCCTGTCCCGCAGTTCAGGAAACGTGGTTTCGACATCCGGAAACGCCGGCAGGTCCGCGCCGGTCAGCCGCGCCGGACAGCGCACGGCAAAGTCGGTGGTCAACTGCACCTGACGGGTGAAATTGAACATGTCCGGAAAGAGCCGAAAGGTCAGGAGCGTCGCGGGATCCAGCGACTTGTCGGTGCAGTGCTGTTCTGCGATTCCAAGCACCTTATCCATCGCGCGAAGCGACTGAAGGATCGGAGGGATGACGTAGCTGTGCATGAGGAGCCTCGGGCTGGTTGACTGCGGCGACAGTTCAGCAGCCCGAGGCGAAAGGCAATGGGGCTCAGACGCCGAGGCACCAGCGCATGATGGCTTTTTGCGCGTGGAGCCGGTTTTCGGCTTCGTCGAAGATCACCGAATGCGGGCCGTCCATCACTTCGCTGGTGGCTTCGTCGTCGCGGTGGGCGGGCAGGCAATGCATAAACAGCGCGTCGTCCTTGGCCTGCTCCATGAGCGCCGAGTTGACCTGATAGCCCCGCAGCTGGTTATGGCGGCGTTCGCGCGCGGACTGCGGGTCGTGCATGCTGACCCAAGTATCGGTGACCACCAGATCGGCCCCCTGAACGGCGCGCGCGGGATCGCGTTCGATGACGATGTTCGAGCCTTTCGCGCGGGCCTCGTCCACAAAGCCTGCTTCGGGGTCCAGTGTTTCGGGTCCGGTAAAAGTCAGGTCAAAGCCGAACTGCCCCGCCGCATGGATGAAGCTGCCGCAGACGTTGTTGCCGTCGCCGGACCAGACCACCTTGCGGCCACGGATCGGGCCGCGATGTTCTTCAAAGGTCATCACGTCGGCCATGATCTGGCAGGGGTGGCTGCGGTTGGTCAGCCCGTTGATCACCGGCACCGTGGCGTATTCGGCCATCTCTAGCAGGGTTTGCTCTTCGAAGGTCCGGATCATGATCAGGTCGACGTAGCGCGACAGGACGCGGGCGGTGTCGGCGATGGTTTCGCCGTGGCCCAGTTGCATTTCCGAGCCCGACAGCACCATCGTCTGGCCGCCCATCTGGCGCACGCCCACGTCAAAGGACACGCGGGTTCTGGTCGAGGGCTTTTCGAATATCAAGGCGACCATGCGCCCCGCAAGAGGCTGATCGTCGTCGGGCGTTCCCTTTGGGCGGCCATTGCGGGCGGTCTTCATCGCCGCTGCGCGGTCGATGATAGATCTCAGCTCCGACGGGTCGGTTTTGTTGATATCTAGAAAATGTCTCATGGTCTGGTCTTTCAGGCTGCCCGCTCTGTGGCGCGGCTAGGGTGTTAGGTCTTCGACAGGCTGGCGGCGGCGCGGTCCAGTCGGGCGACGGCTTGCTGAATGTCTTCATCAGGAATGTTCAGCGCGGGCAGCAGCCGGACGGCATTGTCGGCGGCCGGGACAGTCAGGACGTGTTGGTCATAGCCGGCTTTGACGACGTCGGTGTTGGGCACGCGGCACTTCAACCCGAGCATCAGGCCGACCCCGCGGACTTCTTCGAAGATGTCGGGATAGCTGCCGACAAGCCCTTCGAGTCGCTGACGCAGCAGCGCTGCTTTGCGGTTCACCTCGGCCAGAAAGGCGGGGTCGCTGACGATGTCCATCACCTTGCCGCCGATCGCGCAGCCCAAGGGGTTGCCGCCATAGGTCGAGCCGTGGGTGCCCGCGACCATGCAGGAGGCTGCCGCCTCGGTCGCCAGAACAGCGCCCAGCGGGAAGCCTCCTCCGATGCCCTTGGCCACCATCATGATGTCAGGCGTGATGCCGGACCATTCATGCGCGAACAGACGCCCAGTCCGGCCCACGCCGCACTGCACTTCGTCAAGGATCATCAGCACGCCGGTCTGGTCACAGAGGTCGCGCAGGCCCTTGAGGCAGGGTTCGGGCAGCGGGCGGATGCCGCCTTCGCCCTGAACGGGCTCGACGATCACAGCGGCCACATCGGCGCCCTTGATCGCTGCGTCCAGCGCTTCATGGTCGCCCCACTTCAGATGGATGAAACCGGGCAGAAGCGGGCCAAAGCCTTTGGTCATCTTTTCGGAACCCGCAGCCGCGATGGCCGCAGATGACCGACCATGAAAGGCGCCTTCGAAGGCAATGATCTTGACCCGTTCGGTCTGGCCTTTGTCGTACCAGTAGCGGCGGGCCATCTTGACGGCCAGTTCACAGGCCTCGGTCCCCGAGTTGGTAAAGAAACAGGTGTCGGCAAAGGTCGCCTCGACCAGCTTGTCGGCCAGCGCCTGCTGGGCGGGGATCTGATACAGGTTCGACGTGTGCCACAGGGCGTTCGCCTGCTGTGTCAGCACCTCGACCAGTTCGGGGTTCGCATGGCCAAGCGAATTCACGGCGATGCCGGCAGCAAGGTCCAGATAACGTCGGCCGTCCGCTTCGATAAGCCAGGACCCTTCGCCTTTGACGAAAGTCATGGGCGCGCGGTTATAGGTCGGCAGGACAGACGTGATCATTGGATAGACCCTCTTTTTTGAAACAAAGCCGATGCAGGGGGCACCGATTGGCGGGAAGGTTCAAGGAAAAACGCGCAAAAAGGCGCCAAAGACGCGGAAATCAGCGTCGGCGTCGGGTCACAGGGATGTGGAGCGCATAATTCATGCGCTTTCCTTAGGGTAAAGCCGAAGGGCGTTCAAGTCGCTTGGCCCTTTGGCGGCTGGGCCACTTCCCATGAAAACCCTGCCGGATAGGAATGGAGCCCGTCAAAGTCGGCCTTACCCACCGGCAGTCCCCGCATCCGCAGGATCGCGAAAGCGGCGCTGAGGTGGAACCAGAGGTTCGGCAGTGCAAAGGTCGAAAGATACTCCCCGCCGCTTTGTTCCAGATCCGCAAAGCCCGCGCGATGGGCGATGACCCTGTTTTCGGAACCGGCAAAGGACTCGGGCTTCAGCGCCAGGATCAGGGCCCGCGCATGAGCGGTCCGCGCGCGCAGCCCGTCGATACTGCGGGGGAACTTTCCGGCTTCTGGCGGCTGTCCGGCCAAGGGCAGGGTCACCCTAAGAGCAAAGACAACCGTGGTCCGCAATTGCGCGGCAAGGTCCAGCATATCGGGGGCAAGGCGGGCATCGAAAAAGGCGTCAGGTTGCCCCGACGCCTCTATCAGATCGACAAAGTGGTCCACCCTCTCTAGCGCCATCAGCGCAGAGGGGACCGCCACAGCGTAAAGCATCAGGACTCTGGCGGCAGAACGCGCAGCCGCAGTTCGCGAAGCTGTTCGTTCATCGGCAGCGACGGCGCGCCCATCATCAGGTCCTCGGCACGCTGGTTCATCGGGAACATGATGACTTCGCGGATGTTGGCGGTGTCGGCCAGCAGCATGACGATACGGTCGATACCGGCGGCACAGCCACCGTGGGGCGGAGCGCCATATTGGAAGGCGTTGACCATCCCGCCAAAGCGGTTGTGGACTTCTTCTTCGCCGTAGCCCGCGATTTCAAAGGCCTTGAACATGATCTCGGGTTTGTGGTTCCGGATCGCACCCGACACCAGTTCGTAGCCGTTACAGGCAAGGTCGTACTGATAGCCCATCACGTCGAGCGGGTCGCCGTTCAGCGCGTCCATTCCGCCCTGCGGCATGGAGAAGGGGTTGTGTTCGAATTCGTAACCGCCGGTTTCTTCGTCTTTCTGGTAGATCGGGAAATCCACGATCCACGCGAATGCAAAGCGGTTCTTTTCGGTCAGGCCCAGTTCGTCACCGATGACAGTGCGCGCCTTGCCTGCGACCTTTTCAAAGACCGCCGGTTTGCCGCCAAGGAAGAAGGCCGCATCGCCCACGCCCAGACCCAGCTGCTGGCGGATCGCCTCGGTCCGTTCGGGGCCGATGTTCTTGGCCAAGGGGCCCGCGGCTTCCATCGCGCCGTCAGTCTCGCGCCAGAAGATATACCCCATGCCCGGCAGGCCCTCTTTCTGGGCAAAGGCGTTCATGCGGTCGCAGAATTTGCGGCTGCCGCCGGTCGGCGCGGGAATGGCGCGGATCTGGGTGCCGTCCTGCTCAAGCAGTTTGGCGAAGATCGCGAAACCCGAGCCGCGGAAATGTTCGGACACGTCCTGCATCTTGATCGGGTTGCGCAGGTCGGGCTTGTCGGTGCCATACCACATGGCGGCATCGCGATAGCTGATCTGCGGCCACTCGGCGGGGTTGTCGACCTTGGCGCCTGCGCCGAATTCCTCGAATACGCCTGCCAAAACAGGAGAGATCGTGTCGAACACGTCCTGCTGGGTGACAAAGGACATTTCAAGGTCGAGCTGGTAGAAATCGGTCGGCGACCGGTCGGCCCGCGGGTCTTCGTCACGGAAGCAGGGTGCGATCTGGAAATACTTGTCGTAGCCCGACACCATGATCAGCTGTTTGAACTGCTGCGGTGCCTGCGGCAGCGCGTAGAATTTTCCCGGATGCAGACGCGACGGAACCAGAAAGTCGCGCGCGCCTTCGGGGCTGGAGGCCGTGATGATCGGCGTCTGGAATTCGCGGAAGCCGTTGTTCCACATCCGCTGACGCATCGACCGGACCACATCGGACCGCAGTTTCATGTTGTCCTGCATCGCCTCGCGGCGCAGGTCCAGATAGCGATACCGCAGGCGGGTTTCTTCGGGGTATTCCTGATCGCCAAAGACCATCAGAGGCAGTTCGTTGGCGGCGCCCAGAACTTCGATCTCGCGGACGAAGACTTCGATTTCGCCGGTGGGCAGCTTGGGGTTCACCAGATCGGCGGAACGGGCTTTGACCTCTCCGTCGATGCGGATGCACCATTCGCTGCGGACCTTTTCCACGTCCTTGAACGCAGCCGAGTCTGGGTCGCACAGGACCTGCGTCACGCCATAGTGGTCGCGCAGGTCGATGAACAGGATGCCGCCGTGATCGCGCACGCGGTGGACCCAGCCTGACAGCCGGACTTTCTCTCCGACGTGGCTCTTGTTCAGGGCGGCACAGGTGTGGCTGCGATAGGCGTGCATGATACAGTTTCCGTTCGTTGGGCGTCTGGGTAGGCGTCGCGCCGATACAGCGGGTTGCGGCAAGGATGTCAAGCGCGGGCGGGGCAAAACGGGCCCCTTCGGGGGCGTTCCGGCTCGTTTTGGCCCATTCGGGCGGTTTGCGTCCTGCCGCGCGGATAATCCGGATTATCGGGACCCTGTGACATATAGGACCGGCTTTCCCTCTTGAACCTTGGTCGACTCTGTCTATAACCCCCAACAATTTGCGTGCGCCCTGCTGCCGCGCGCAGCTGCCACATATCACAGACGAGGTCCGCCATGCCGAAGAGAACCGACATCAAGTCGATCATGATCATCGGAGCGGGGCCCATTGTCATCGGACAGGCCTGCGAATTCGACTACTCTGGTGCTCAGGCCTGTAAGGCGCTGCGCGAAGAGGGTTATCGGGTCGTGCTCGTCAACTCCAACCCCGCGACGATCATGACCGACCCCGGTCTGGCCGATGCCACCTACATCGAACCGATCACCCCCGAGGTCGTCGCCAAGATCATCGAAAAGGAACGCCCCGACGCGTTGCTTCCCACGATGGGCGGGCAGACCGGCCTGAACACCGCACTGGCGCTGGCCGACATGGGCGTGCTGGAGCAGTTCGGCGTGGAAATGATCGGCGCCAAGCGCGAAGCCATCGAAATGGCCGAAGACCGCAAGCTGTTCCGCGAAGCGATGGACCGGCTGGGCATCGAAAACCCGCGCGCGACCATCGTGACCGCGCCGAAGGGCGTCAAAGGCAAAAAGGACCTCAAGGCGGGCCTCGCACTGGCGCTTGACGCGCTCGAAGATATCGGACTGCCGGCGATCATCCGCCCTGCCTTTACCCTTGGCGGCACCGGCGGCGGCGTCGCCTACAACCGCGCCGAGTTCGAGCACTATTGCCGGTCGGGCATGGATGCCTCGCCGGTCGGGCAGATCCTGATCGACGAAAGCCTGCTGGGCTGGAAAGAATACGAAATGGAAGTTGTGCGCGACAAAGCGGACAACGCAATTATCGTCTGCTCGATCGAAAACGTGGACCCGATGGGCGTTCACACCGGCGACTCGATCACCGTGGCCCCCGCGCTGACGCTGACCGACAAAGAATACCAGATCATGCGCAACCACTCGATCGCGGTTCTGCGCGAAATCGGCGTGGAAACCGGCGGCTCGAACGTTCAGTGGGCGATCAACCCCGCTGATGGCCGCATGGTCGTGATCGAAATGAACCCGCGCGTGTCGCGGTCGTCGGCGCTGGCCTCCAAGGCGACGGGCTTCCCGATTGCCAAGATCGCCGCAAAGCTTGCCGTCGGCTACACGCTGGACGAACTGGACAACGACATCACAAAGGTGACTCCCGCCAGCTTCGAACCGACGATCGACTATGTCGTCACGAAGATCCCGCGCTTTGCCTTTGAAAAATTCCCGGGCTCCAAGCCCGAGCTGACCACCGCGATGAAGTCGGTGGGCGAAGCGATGGCCATCGGCCGGACCTTCCACGAGTCGATGCAAAAAGCGCTCGCCAGCCTTGAAACCGGACTGTCCGGCTTTGACGAAGTCGACATCCCCGGGGCTCCGGCAAAGACCGCCGTGACCGCCGCCCTGTCCAAAGCCACCCCCGACCGCCTGCGTACCATCGCCCAAGCCATGCGCCACGGGCTGTCGAACGACGAAATCAACGCGATCACCAAATACGACCCGTGGTTCCTGGCCCGTATCCGCGAAATCGTCGACGTCGAGCAGAATATCCGCAAGAACGGCCTGCCGGTGACCGAAGACGGCATCCGCGACCTCAAGATGATGGGCTTTACCGACGCGCGCCTTGCCACTTTGACCGGCCGCGACGAAGCACAGGTCGCCCGCGCCCGTCGCAATCTGGGTGTGAACGCCGTGTTCAAGCGGATCGACACCTGCGCCGCCGAGTTCGAAGCGCAAACCCCCTATATGTATTCCACCTACGAAGCCCCCGCGATGGGCGACGTGGAATGCGAAGCGCGTCCCTCGGACAAGAAAAAAGTCGTCATTCTGGGCGGTGGTCCGAACCGGATCGGTCAAGGGATCGAATTCGACTACTGCTGCTGCCACGCCTGTTTCGCCCTGACCGATCAGGGCTATGAAACCATCATGGTCAACTGCAACCCCGAAACCGTCTCGACCGACTATGACACCTCGGACCGGCTGTATTTCGAGCCGCTGACCTTTGAACACGTGATGGAAATCCTGCGCGTGGAAAAGGAAAACGGCACCCTGCACGGCGTGATCGTGCAGTTCGGCGGCCAGACTCCGCTGAAGCTGGCCAACGACCTGAACGACGCAGGCATCCCGATCCTTGGCACCTCGCCCGATGCGATCGATCTGGCCGAGGACCGCGAGCGGTTTCAGGACCTCGTCAACCGTCTGGGTCTAAAGCAGCCGGTGAACGGCATTGCCTCGACCGACGAGCAAGCCATTGAAATCGCAAAAGACATCGGCTTTCCGCTGGTGATCCGCCCGTCCTATGTCCTGGGTGGCCGCGCAATGGAGATCGTGCGCGACATGGACCACCTGCGCCGCTACATCCGCGAAGCGGTGGTGGTGTCGGGCGACAGCCCCGTGCTGTTGGACAGCTACCTGTCCGGCGCGACCGAGGTCGATGTCGACGCGCTGTGCGACGGCGAACGCGTCCACATCGCGGGCATCATGCAGCACATCGAAGAAGCCGGCGTCCACTCGGGCGACAGTGCCTGCTGCCTTCCGCCGCACACCCTGCCCCGCGCGGTCCTGTCGGAAATCGAACAGCAGACTGTAAAGCTGGCCCTGTCGCTGGGCGTCGTCGGTCTGATGAACGTGCAGTTCGCGGTGAAGGACAGCGTCGTCTACCTGCTAGAGGTCAACCCCCGCGCCAGCCGCACCGTCCCCTTTGTCGCCAAAGCCACCGACAGCGCCATCGCCTCGATCGCGGCGCGACTGATGGCGGGCGAAAAGCTGACCGATTTCCCGGTTCGCCCGCCCTATGAAAACGTGGGCTACGAAACGCCACTGCCCTACGCGGACCCGATGACGCTCGTTGATCCGGATATGCCTTGGTTCAGCGTCAAAGAGGCCGTGATGCCTTTCGCCCGCTTCCCCGGCGTTGATACGATCCTTGGACCCGAAATGCGGTCAACCGGCGAAGTCATGGGCTGGGACCGCAGCTTTGCCCGCGCATTCCTGAAGGCGCAGATGGGCGCGGGCACGATCCTTCCCGACGAAGGCAACGTGTTCATTTCGATCCGCGACGCAGACAAGACCTCGGAAATGCTGACCGCCGCCCGCGGGCTGATCGCCTTGGGCTTCCAGATCGTGGCGACCAGCGGGACGGCCGAATGGCTGATCGCCTCGGGCGTGGACGTCGAAACGGTGAACAAGGTCTACGAAGGCGGGCTGACCGTGGTCGACCGGCTGAAAGACGGCCATATCGCGCTGGTGTTCAACACCACCGAAGGCGCGCAAGCCGTTGAAGACAGCCGCGAAATCCGTTCGGTCGCGCTTTATGACAAGATCCCGTACTTTACCACCGCCGCCGCCTCTGTCGCCGCGGTGCAGGCCATGCAGGCCCGTCAGGAAGGCGAAGTCAGCGTCCGCTCGCTGCAGGCTTGACCCGATCCCTCCGGCGGCGACAGGCCTTGCCGCCGGACCACCCCAATCCCGTGCCCTAGCGTCACGCTGGACCCTCACACGGCTCGGATTTACTGTGCCCTAAGGTAACCTCTGGGGGACGGAAATGTACAAAGCGGCGATCACCGGAACCGGCGTTTTCACACCTGAGCAGATCATCACCAATGACGATCTGGTCGTGGCGTTCAACGCCTATGCCGACAAATGGAACGCCGCCCACGCCGATGACATCGCTGCGGGCAGCGCGACGGCAATGGCCCATTCCTCTGCCGACTTCATCGTCGCGGCTTCTGGAATCGAGCAACGGTTCGTCATGGACCGCGAAGGCGTTCTGGACCCCGACCGAATGTTCCCGCGGCTCCGCAACCGGTCTGACGACGAACCGTCGATCATGGCTGAAATGGGGGTCGACGCCGCGAACAAGGCCCTCGCGCAAGCAGGTCTAAAGGCCGCCGACATCGACGCGTTGTTTTGCGCAGCCTCGAACCACGAACGCGCCTACCCCGCGATTGCCGTGGAAATCCAAGACCTTCTGGGCAGCAACGGCTTTGCTTTCGATTTGAACGTGGCCTGCTCCTCGGCCACTTTCGGCATCCAGACCGCGGTCGACATGATCCGCGCGGGGTCCATCCGCCGTGCGCTTGTCGTGAACCCTGAAATCTGCTCGGCCCACCTCGAATGGCGCGACCGCGACTGCCATTTCATCTTCGGCGACGTGGCCACAGCAGTCGTGATCGAACGGGACGAAGGGCTGTCCGGCGACCACTTCAAGGTCCTCTCCACGCGTCTGGCCACCAAGTTCTCGAACAACATCCGCAACAACAACGGTTTCCTGCGGCGCACCCATGACGCCATGGACGACCGCCGCGACATGCAGTTCATGCAAGAGGGCCGCAAGGTCTTCAAAGAAGTGCTCCCGATGGTCAGCAAACATATCCTTGATCACCTTGCCGACGACGGCATCGATCCCGCCAGCCTAAAGCGGCTGTGGCTGCATCAGGCGAACAAGACGATGAACGACTATATCGGCAAGAAAGTGCTGGGTCGGGACCCCGAGCCGGGCGAACAACCCAACATCCTGCAGGACTACGCAAACACCTCGTCCGCGGGGTCCATCATCGCGTTTTCCAAGCACTCAGGCGGTATGTCGCGCGGGGATCAGGGGCTGATCTGCTCTTTCGGCGCGGGGTATTCTGTCGGATCGGTCGTCGTCGAACGGTCCTAGGACAACCCCTGCTCCAGATGCAGTTTCATGTCGACAAGCACCTTCTGAAGCCGCGTCGTCTCTTTTAGCAACCGCTTGGTTTCATTCACAGAAATGACACCGTCCTCGATCGACTGACTATATTCCGCCATAAGGGCGGCAAACCGCCGGGACAGCGCGATCACATCGGCATTGACCCCGCCCGAATTGCGCCCCGACCGCTCCAACGTGATCCCCGAGCCGCGCAGCTCGGCCAAAGCGGCGGTGACATGCGGATACGACGCCGCCGCCTCTAGCGAGGCCACCACATCGACGGGCATGAACCGGTCGGAATGTTCGTCGGCGTCCGAATAATACCGACCCAGCGTCGCCTTCGACTTTCCCGACAACCTTGCGGCTGCCTCTACGCCGATATCCTTGACCAATGCCTCGCTGTGTTTCTTGAGGTAACCGCCGACGATGTCCGACATAGTGTTTTCCGCACGCGTTTCAGAATTTCTAAACAGTCTTCCGTCATACAGGCCCTCCTGACAAGCTTTGTCAGGGCGGGTCGTCCTCGTTTCGGGGATGGCCGGGGGTCGGGGGCAGCCACATCCAGCCCGCTGCGCACGCTGGCAAATCGTGCGCGCGGGGCAACGGCGTCTTCGACCCTGCCGCCCCCCTTGTCCCGCCTCGCTCACGGCGCTAGGTGAAGACATGGCAAAGCTCTACTTCAACTATTCCACGATGAACGCCGGCAAATCGACGGTGCTGCTTCAGGCGTCCCACAACTATATCGAACGCGGGATGCAGACCTATTTGCTGACGGCAAGATTCGACAACCGCGCCGGTGAAGGCCGCATTGCAAGTCGTATTGGCATCGGTGCAGCCGCGGACACCTTCGAGCCGGGCGAAGACCTCTTTGCAAAGATCGCCCGCCGACTGGACGACGGCCCCTGCGCCTGCATTTTCGTGGACGAGTCGCAGTTCCTTGAGCCCGAGCAGGTCTGGCAACTGGCCCGCGCCGTGGACGATCTGGGCGTGCCGATCATGTGCTTCGGGCTGCGTGTCGATTTCCTTGGAAACCTGTTCCCGGGCTCCGCCGCGCTGCTCGCTTTGGCCGATGAAATGCGCGAAGTCCGCACGATCTGCCACTGCGGGAAAAAGGCGACGATGGTTGTCCGCAAAGCGCCGGACGGAACGGTGCTCACCCAAGGCGATCAGGTCTCGATCGGAGGCAACGACCGCTACGTTTCCCTATGCCGACGCCATTGGCGCGAAGCCGTCGGCGACACACCCGACTGACCGCCCGCGCTTCTTTGGTCCAAAACTCCGGGGGTGAGGGTCCACCGGACCCGAGGGGGCAGCGCCCCCTAGTTCACCCGCTGCGGCGGGTCTCGGCCCTCGTCCCACGCGATGATGTTGTCCAGAGCCATCTGGCCCATGGCCTGCCGCGTCTCGACGGTCGCCGATCCCAGATGTGGCAGCAGCACGCAGTTCTCCAACGCCCGCAGGGCCTCGGGGACGTGGGGCTCTTTTTCATAAACATCGAGTCCCGCCCCAGCGATCCGGCCCTCGGCCAGAGCCGAGATCAGCGCGGGTTCGTCGACGACTTCGCCGCGCGAGATGTTCACAAAAATTCCGCTCGGCTTCATTGCGGCCAAAGCGTCGGCCCCGATCAAACCCGTCGTCTCTTTTCCACCCGGCGTCGTGACGACGACAAAATCGGCTGCCGACATAACGTCGTTCAGGCTGGCCAGCTGCCGTGCCGGAAAGTCCGTCTGCTTGGCCGACCGGTTGTAGAAAACGACGTCCATACCAAAGCCAAAGTGCCCGCGACGGGCGACCGCTTGGCCGATCCGTCCCATGCCCACGATCCCTAGGGTCTTGCCCGTCACATGGGTGCCCAGCATCGATTTCGGACCAAAGCCCCCCCACTGACCAGCACGCACCATCCGTTCGCCTTCGCCCGCGCGCCGCGCAGTGGCAAGGATCAGCGTCCAGCCGATATCGGCGGTCGCGTCGGTCAGCACGTCCGGCGTGTTGGTCACTACGACACCATGAGCAGCCGCCGCTGCCGCGTCGATGTGGTTGTAGCCGACACCGAAATTCCCAAGCACCTTACAGCGCAGTCCGGCACCCGCCCTTGCAAATGTCTCTGCCGTGAACCGGTCGCCCAGCGTCGGCAGGATCGCGTCATAGGCGGTCAGGGCGGCGAGGACCTCGGCTTCGTCCATCCCGTCGCCGCTTTCGCGGACGACCGTGTCAAACCGCGCACGGGCCTGTTCGATAACCGGCTCTGCAATGTGGCGGGTGATCAGCAGCTTTTTCTGGGTCAATGCATCCGTCCTCCGACCGGAACGTCCTGATCCGGTGATAGCAAAACAATCGCGCCGTCTTTGTCCGGCACCCCAAGGACAAGAACCTCGGACATGAATTTTCCGATCTGGCGGGGTGGAAAATTCACCACCGCCATGACCTGCCGCCCGATCAGCGTTTCGGGGTCGTAGTGCACCGTCACCTGTGCCGAGGTCCGCTTTTCCCCGATCTCTCCGCCGAAATCGATCCACATCTTGATCGCCGGTTTGCGGGCTTCGGGATAGGGTTCGGCGCGCGCCACGCGGCCGACGCGGATGTCGACCTTCAGGAAGTCATCGAAGTCGATCTCAGCCATTCGAAAGCTCCTTTGCG
Organism: Marivivens sp.; assembly: GCA_023263105.1. Lineage (GTDB taxonomy): Bacteria > Pseudomonadota > Alphaproteobacteria > Rhodobacterales > Rhodobacteraceae > JALQXR01. Next base: position 14,818 of record JALQXR010000009.1, read on the forward strand.
CGGCGTGTGGCCGCGGCGATGGCGCGGTTCAGCAGCGCGGGAAAGCCTGCGTCCGCATCCATCAGCACCTCGAGTGCCGCCTGAGTCGTCCCGTTGGGCGACGTCACATTCACCCGCAATTGCGCCGGATCTTCGTCGGCTTCCTCGGCAAGAGCGCCAGCCCCCGCGACCGTGGCCTTCGCCAATGCCATCGCCAGATCGGGCGCAAGACCCTGCGCCACGCCTGCGGCGGCCATCGTTTCGATCAGGTGGAACACATAGGCCGGTCCGGACCCCGACACGCCAGTCACCGCGTCCATCTGGCCTTCGTCGGTCAGGCGCACTGTCTGTCCGACCGATTGCAGCAGGGCCTCGCCCAACGCCAGCTGGGCTTCAGTTACATGGTGGTTTCCGAACACCGCCGAAATGCCACGGCCAATGGCGGCGGGAGTGTTCGGCATCGCGCGGATGATCGGAGTGCGGTCGCCCAGCGCCGCCTCGAACGCAGCGATCGGGGTGCCTGCCGCGATGGACAGAAACACGGTCGATCCGTTGCCCAGCGCCTTGAGCGTCGGCAGCGCGGCCCCCATCATCTGCGGCTTTACCGCGACCAGAACGATGGCGGGATCGGCAGGCAGGCTTTCGTTTAGGTGAATGCCCTGCGCCTTGACCCAGTCGCTGGGATAGGGGTCGATCACCCAGACCGCGCCACGCGACAACCCGCTTTTCAGCCAGCCTGCCAGCAGCGCCGAGCCCATCTTGCCACAGCCCAGCAACACCAGCCCGCGCCGGTCCAGTTCATCGGTGTTCATCGATATCCCTCCTGTCCTGACAAGAGGTTAGACAAGGGAGAAATGAGCCGCAAGGCAGCGCGGGCACAGCGGCGCGCTGTCTTTGTCCGGCGGGGCGACGTCAGGCGCGGCCGTAGGCCTCTGCTATCGCGATATCCATCGATTCCGATGCCGTGCGTCCGCCCCAAGTCACCAGTTGGAACGCCGGATAGTAGCGTTCGCAGCTAGACACGGCGGACCCGATCATCGTGTCGATCTGGCCGGCGCTGGCGATCTGTTCACCCGCAAGGATCAGCCCATAGCGGAACACCATCAACTGCTGTTCTTCCCACCATGTGAACGCCCCCGACCAGCACTGGTCGTTGGCCTTGTTCAGGGCCTCGTAAAGCTCGGGGTGACGGTCGGCTGGCGGTTCCATTTCAAAGGTGCAAATCAGCCTAAGAGTTTCGTCGTAGGCCGACCATGCCAGCGTGATCGAGTAGTTGCGCCACTGGCCTTCCACCATCATCGCGATCTGGTCGTCCGCGATGCGATCGAATTCCCATTCGTGGTGCTCGGCGATATGCTCCACCAAATCGATTGGATGGATGTCGCCCCCGTCGACATACTGCTCCGACAATGCCATTGCTTGGCCTCGCTTTTCTTGTAGCGCAGGGAAATTGGCAGCACCCTAGCGCTAGTTGCCTGCTCAAGTGGCGGTGGGCATTATAACCGCCCCTACGAGATATGGTGGGCCTGAACCCTTGATCTGTAAAGCAGTTTTTTGGGGATAACTCGGGTTTTAGCCCACAGACGGGGCACTTTTTGGCATTGAACCCGACCTGCCCCAAGGACACATTGAGCCCCATAAACGGAGGCTCCTCATGAATACCGACCTATTGAAACAACTTTGTGAAACTCCCGGCGTCCCGGGTCACGAAGAGCGCGTTCGCGCCCTTGTCACCGAAGAGATCAAGGGCCTGTTCGACGACGTCACCACCGATCCGATGGGCTCTTTGCTGTGCCGCCGCAATGCCGCGAAGGCCGGCGCGCCGAAAATCATGCTGCTGTGCCACATGGACGAGATCGGCTTTCTGGTGAGCCACGTGTCGAAAGACGGGTTTCTTTACCTCCAGCCGGTCGGAGGGTTCGACCCGCGGAACCTCTTTTCCCGCCGCGTTCTGGTCTGCACAGAGAACGGCGACTACAAAGGCGTGATGAACCCCGCCGGAAAGCCGGTCCATATCTCGTCGCCCGAAGACCGCAAGAAAATCCCCGCGCCGAATGAATTCTTCGTCGATCTGGGGCTGGGCGAAAAGGCGCGCGATCTGGTTCAGGTCGGGGATTACGTCGTGATGGACGAGCCGTTCCTTGAGCTGGGAAACAAGGTCGTGTCCAAGGCGCTGGACAACCGCGTGGCGGTCTGGCTGGGCATCGAGGCGATGCGCAAGCTGGGCAAAAAAGGCAAAGGCGCGGAAATCCACGTGGCGTTCACCTGTCAGGAAGAAGTCGGCCTGCGCGGCGCGCGCACTGCGGCCTATGCGATCAAGCCGGATATCGGGCTGGGCATCGACGTGACGCTGTCCTGCGACACTCCGGGCGTCAAGGAAAACGACGTCACCACGACCCAAGGCAAAGGCGTGGGCATTCATGTCCGTGACAGCAGTTTCATCGCGGACAAAAAGCTGGTGGCCGAAGTCGAGGCCGTGGCGAAAAAGGCCAACATCCCGTATCAGCGCACCATCCTTGGCGCGGGCGGTCAGGACGGCGCCGCCGCCCAGCAAGCCGCCGCAGGCGCGCGGGCGATCGGTATCGTGGTCGGCACCCGCTATGTCCACACCGTGACCGAGATGGTCGACAAAGACGACCTTCAGGCCGCCCTTGACCTGATCGTCGCCTATCTGTCCGAGTTCGACGCGTGACCGATAAGGTCAAAGGGCCCGCATCGTATTTTCCCTCGATCGAGGCAAAGTACGGGCGGCCCGTCACGGAATGGAAGGCGCTGCTTGCGGCGCTTTCCGACCGTAAACACATGGACTATGTCGGCTGGCTGAAATCAGAGCACGGCATGGGCCACGGCCACGCCAACGCCATCGTCGCGCATTGGCTGGCGGAAAATTCCAAAGCCCCGAAGGGCTAGGGTCACTTCTTAGATTTGCCTTTGGCTTCCAGCGCTTCGATGCGCCCCAGCAGGGCTGCGTTTTCTTCGCGGGCTTTCTGGGCCATCGCGCGGACCGCGTCGAATTCTTCGCGGGTGACAAAGTCACGGTCGGCCAGCCAGCGGTCCAGCATCGACTTCATCGCGTTGTTGGCTTCGTCCCGCGCGCCTTGGGCAACACCCATGGCGTTGGTCATCAGCTGGCTCAGGTCGTCCATGATCTTGTTGCGGGTTTGCATTGGGGCCTCCGGCGTTGACTGGACCCTATATGGGACCTGTTACGGGCAATCGCAACCACCCCGCCGCGCCGTTGGGGGCTGTTGACTTCCCCTCCGCGCCCGCCCATCCATTACGACATGTTTGGCGCCATTCCATTTCCCGATATCTCGCCCGAGGTCTTTTCCATCGACTTCTTTGGAACCACCTTTGCGCTGCGCTGGTACGCGCTGGCCTATATCGGCGGGATCATCATCGGATGGGGCCTGTTGCGGGCCATGATGAAGCGCCCCGCCCTTTGGAAAAACGACACCGCCCCGATGGACCTGATCACGCTCGAAGCGCTGATCACATGGATCATCGTCGGCATCATCGCGGGCGGGCGGATCGGCTACGTGCTGTTCTATTCACCGGCCGAGTTCTTGGCCAACCCGCTGACGATCCTGCAACTCTGGCGCGGCGGCATGTCGTTCCACGGCGGATTTGCGGGCGTGATAATCGCGATTGTCGTCTTTTCACGACGTCACGGCCTGCCGCTTGCGCCGATTGCCGACGCCTTTGCGGTTGCCGCGCCCTGGGGGCTGTTCCTTGGCCGGATTGCGAATTTCATCAACGCCGAGCTTTGGGGCCGCGTCAGCGATGTGCCTTGGGCCGTTGTCTTTCCGGGGCAGGCTGCAAACAACTGCCTGACGATCCTGACAGAGTGTTCGCGCCATCCCAGCCAGCTGTACGAAGCCGCTCTCGAGGGGCTGATCCTCGGGCTTCTGGTCCTCTGGGTCGCCTTCCGTCGGGGGGCGCTGAAAAAGGGCTGGTTCCTGACCGGCGTGTTCTTTGGGTTCTATGGGCTTGCGCGGTTTCTGGTCGAATTCGTCCGCCAGCCGGACGAGCAATTCGTGACCGCCGGCAATCCGCTTGGTCTTTATCTGCATGTCGACGGGTGGGGACTCACGGCGGGTCAGACCCTGTCGCTGCCGATGATCCTGATCGGGCTGGCGCTGATCCTGCGGGCCCGTCGGGCATGACCGAACTGCAAAAGCTGCTTGCCGCACGGATCGCGGCCACCGGACCGATTACCGTCGCGGACTATATGGCAGAGGCGCTTCTGCACCCTGAACACGGGTATTACACCGCCCGCGATCCTTTCGGCACAAAGGGCGATTTCATCACCGCCCCAGACATCAGCCAGATGTTCGGAGAACTGGTCGGCCTGTCGCTGGCCCAAGCGTGGCTGAACCAAGGTGCGCCCGCGCCGTTCTATCTGGTCGAACTCGGCCCGGGCCGAGGCACGCTCATGCAGGACGCGCTGCGCGCCACCCGCGCCGTGCCGGGTTTTGCCGATGCGGCGCGCGTCCACCTGATCGAAGCCTCTCCCCGATTGCGCGCCCAACAGGCCGAACGGGTGCCGCAGGCCACATGGCACGACCGGCTGGATGACGTGCCAGAGGGCCCGCTGTTCCTGATCGCGAACGAATTTCTGGACGCCTTGCCCATCCGCCAGTTCCAACGCGACGGGACCGGCTGGCGCGAACGCATGGTCGGGCTGGTCGAGGGCGAACTGGCCATCGGCGTCTCGGCCCCTGCCCCGCTGTCGATGCTGGCGCACCGGCTTTCGGACACGTCCAAAGGCGACATCGTCGAACTTTGCGCTCAATTGCCCGCAGTCGTCTCGGAAACCGGACGCCGGATCGCGGCCCACGGCGGCGCGGCGCTGTTCGTCGACTATGGCGACTGGCGTTCGCTCGGGGATACGTTGCAGGCCATCGAGGGCCACGCCTCGGTCGATCCGATCAGCGCTCCGGGGACCGCCGATATCACCGCACACGTGGATTTCGAAGCCGTGGCACAGGCCGCGGCCCCTGCCCGCCACAGCAGGCTGACGACCCAAGGCGTCTTTCTGGAACGGCTGGGAATTACGGCACGCGCACGCGCCTTGGCCGCCAAATTGGCCGGCGCAGAGCTGGAAGCAGTCGTCACCGCACATCGTCGCTTGACCCATCCGACCGAAATGGGTGACTTGTTCAAGGTAATGGCCCTGTTTCCGGACGGAGCCACCCCGCCACCCGGGTGCGAGGCATGACGATCGAGATCATCACTGCCGATATTCTGTCTCCGTTCCGACACGGGTTCTTTACCCGCGCCGGCGGGGCTTCGTCGGGGATATTTGCGGGACTGAATTGCGGCTTTGGCAGCAGCGACCAGCACGAAGCGGTGTCGATCAACAGAGGCCGCGTCGCCGCCGCGATGGAGGTCACGCCCGAAGACCTTGCCGGAGTCCACCAGATCCATTCCTCAACCGTCGTCACCGTGAACGACGAAATGCCGGCGGGCGTGCGCGCGGATGCCTTGGTCACCAACCGACCGGGCGTTGCGCTGACCGTTCTCACCGCGGATTGCCAACCCGTGCTTTTCGCTGACGCAGAGGCCGGCGTGATCGGCGCGGCCCATGCGGGCTGGAAGGGCACGCTGGGCGGCGTGTTGGAAGCAACGATCGACGCGATGGAGGCTCTGGGCGCCGATCGGTCCAGAACGGTCGCGGTGATCGGGCCCACGATCTCTCAGGCCGCCTACGAAGTCGGGCCCGAATTCTTTGACAGCTTCTATGACGAAGACCCCGCCTTTGCGCGGTTCTTCACCAATGGCACCGGAGACCGGCTTCTGTTCAACCTGCCGGGACTTGGGCTTGACCGTCTGCGGGCGGCGGGCATCGCGCGGGCGGAATGGACGCGGCATTGCACCTATTCCGACGCCGCGCGGTTCTACAGCTATCGCCGCAGCGTCCACAACAAAGAGGCCGATTATGGTCGCCTGATCGCGGCCATCCGGCTTTGACCCCAATGGGGCGAAACTGAGTGAAATTGGGGCGATTTTGCCGCAATATCCCGAAGCCCGAAACAATCCCCGATCCTCTGCGCCCTTGTTTCCTTGGCCTTCGGCCACGTCCGGCAGTGCGTCGCCTTGCGTTAGGGGAAAATGAAGGTTCCGCGAATTAGACTGTTTCGCGCCCAAGAACTGCCGCGAACCCCCATCAATCTGGGTTCAACGCCGGAGATCACCGGCACGACATCGGGCAGGAGACAAAGATGCAAAAACGTTGGATGAAATCGGTTCTGGTCGAAGCTGAAACCTGCAAGGTCCGTATGCCTTGGGAACGCGGTCTGCGCCGCGAAGCTTTCATCGCCCGCCGCAAGGCCGCGCTGCGCCGTCCCGAACTGGTGATCCCCAAAACGACGCTTCGCGCCGCCTCGGCCTAAGCCTCTGACCCATCAACATAGGGGCCGCCAGTCACCGCTGGCGGCCCCTATGTCATTCAACACAGTGATTCGTCCAAAATCATCGGATTGTCCGCCAGGGGCGCACAATCAAAGCCCCGAACACCCGATTGACCGGTCCAGCGGTCCATTTTCCACGAAAATTTGACAAAATCGGCAAAGGCGGGCGAAAAAGGTGTCATTCCAGAATTACCGGAAGTTGTCGGTGGGGGCCGACGGACGGTGCGTATCCAAAGGGTAACGCATGTCAGTTTTTGCTCCTGCGCACGTGCGCCAAAATTACACTCCGCGGCCGATTTTTGACCGTACCGATCAACCCGCTGCGTCGCAGATGCTCATGCGGCGGTATTCTGTCAGTTATCTTGATGAAAATGGCTGCCTCGAAGAGCTTCAGCGCATCGCTCCGGCGATCCCTGCCTTCGAAGAGGCTTTTTCCGCCTTCGCGCGGGGCACAACCTTTGAAACCGAACAGGGCCATGTCGCGGTCGAGGACCTGATGCCCGGCGACCGTCTGCGTGTTGCCGGTGGCGGGTTTCGCACCCTGCGTTGGAAAGGGTCCTGCGTCATTGTCCCTTCGGCCCAGAACCAGTCGCCGGAAATGGAGTACCTGATCCGCGTCGCCGCTGACTCTGTCGGTTACAGCCGCCCCAGCATGGATTGTGTTTTCGGTCCGGCGGCACGGATTTTCGACAGCAGCGCGCGGACCCAGCATCTGGTCGGGACCGATGGTGCCTTTGTGCCGATGCGCGATCTGATCGACGGCATCAACATGGTCAAAGTTCGCCCCGCGACGGCGGTCGAGTCATTCCATCTGGGCTTTGTCGAACAAGAGCGCCTGATCGCCGCCGGTCTGGAGGTCGAAAGCTATCACACCGGACCCGCCCATCGCTTTCCGCTGCGCGGCGAAATGCTGAAGCTGTTCATGTCGCTGATGCCCCATCTGGGCGATATTCTGGACGTGACCGCCCTGCGCTATCCGCGCATCAACGTATCGGATCTCGAGGTATACGGCGCGGCCTGACCTCAGGCCTTGCGCGCCAGCCGCTCTTCCAGAACGTCGAACGGGACGCCCGGCTCGTCCTTTGCGCCGCGAATGACAAGGCTTGTCTTCACGCTCGCGACATTCGGCGCGGCGGTCAGCTCCTCGGTCAGGAACCTCTGGAACGTGCGAAGATCCGGCGCGACGCATTTGAGGATAAAGTCCACTTCGCCGTTCAGCATGTGGCACTCTCGGACCAGCGGCCAGCCCTGCGTGCGGCGCTCGAAGGCGGCCAGATCGCTTTCGGCCTGGCTGACAAGCCCCACCATGGCAAAAACCTGAACCTCGAACCCCAGTTCGCGCGCGTCGACCTCGGCGTGGTAACCGCGGATGTATCCCTGTTCTTCCAGAGTCCGCACGCGGCGCAGACAGGGGGGTGCAGAGATACCTACCCGCTTTGCAAGTTCGACGTTCGTCATCCGACCATCCGCCTGCAATTCCGCAAGGATCATACGGTCGATTTCGTCTAACTTCGTTCCGGGCATGATGACTCCGTCATATTTTTGCAAACACTACGCCGCGCACCTGCGCAGCGCAATATTATTTCGCAACTGTGGAATAATGTTTCATTGGGTCGGCTGCAAGCCATGTCCCTAGGGCAAGCCCGACTCCTGCTTCGGGGGCTTTAACCAACCGGACCGCGCCGCTATATCCAATACGAATCCGATATGAAAGGCCCCCGAATGGCACAATCGCGTCACACCAAGGTATTGATCATCGGCTCCGGCCCCGCGGGCTACACCGCCGCCGTCTACGCGAGCCGCGCAATGCTGCAACCGATCCTTGTTCAGGGGATGGAACCCGGCGGACAGCTGACCACCACGACCGAGGTCGAAAACTGGCCCGGCGATACCGAAGTCCAAGGCCCCGACCTGATGGTCCGGATGGAATCCCATGCCCGCGAAATGGGCGCCGAGATCATCATGGACCTGATCACCGATCTGGACCTGCAAAAGCGCCCCTTCACCGCCAAGGGCGACAGCGGCACGGTCTACACCGCCGACGCCGTGATCCTTGCCACCGGCGCCCGTGCCAAATGGCTTGGTCTTCCGACCGAAGAGCGGTTCAAGGGCTTTGGCGTTTCGGCCTGCGCGACCTGTGACGGCTTCTTTTATCGCGGGCAGGAAATCGTGGTCGTCGGCGGCGGGAACACCGCCGTGGAAGAAGCGCTCTTTCTGACCAATTTCGCGTCGAAGGTCACTCTGGTCCACCGTCGCGACGAACTGCGGGCAGAAAAGATCCTGCAAGATCGCCTGATGAAGCACCCAAAGATCGAAACCCTGTGGTTTCACGAAGTCGACGAAGTCGTCGGGACCGACAGCCCTCTGGGCGTCGAAGGTGTCCGCGTCAAGCACGTGACAACCGGCGAAATCACCCAGATCCCCTGCAAGGGACTGTTCATCGCAATCGGGCACGCACCGGCCAGCGAACTGGTCAAGGACCAGCTGGACCTGCACCACGGCGGCTATGTACAAGTCGAACCGGGCTCGACCCGCACATCGATCCCCGGTGTCTTTGCGGCCGGCGACCTGACCGACCACGTCTACCGTCAGGCCGTCACCAGCGCCGGAATGGGCTGCATGGCCGCGCTCGACGCCGAACGCTGGCTGGCCGAAAACGACTGATTGCACCAGCAGCCGGAAACAATCGACGCGTCGTCAGGGCACTGGCGGCGCGTTTTGTTCTAAACGATCCCACGAGACAGGATTTTTGTCCTTTCCCAAGTTTTTTATAGATTGATCAACAGTTTCGTGCGATGTGTTCACGCGTGAACACACTACGAGTCGCCCGTGAGCCTTTCTGACGAAACCCATTTTGACGCCGATCTGCGGTTCCGCTTTCTGCGGCAACTGGATATCGCGCCCGATGCATCCCAACGGGACATCGCCGCGGCAATCGGCGTGTCGCTGGGCCGGCTGAACGCGCTGTTGCGGGCCTCTGCGGACAGCGGACTCATCCGTGTCGGCGACCGCAAGGGCCCCGACCGCAGACAACGCTTTGCCTATGCGCTGACGACCCGCGGCGCTGCGGAAAAGACCCGCCTGACTGACTCTTTCCTCGCGCGGAAATTCGCTGAATACGACGCGCTTCATGCAGAACTGACCGGCACTTCGACTGGCCTCTCTCCCCAAAATTTCAGGACCCGACCGATGCAATCCAACCTTTCTCCGATTCCGGAACTTTATGTCTCTTATGAAAGCGCCCAGAAGCTGAAGCTGGAAGCCGCCGACTTGACCAGCTGGGACATGTCCCCGCGGCAGATCTGCGATCTAGAGCTTTTGATGAACGGCGGCTTCAACCCGCTCAAAGGCTTCCTGAATCAGGCCGATTACGACAGCGTCGTCGACACCATGCGACTGGCCGACGGCAGCCTATGGCCCATGCCCGTCACGCTGGATGTCTCTGAAAAGTTTGCCGAAACGGTCGAACTGGGACAGGACATCGCCCTGCGCGACCAAGAGGGCGTGATCCTTGCCACGATGACCGTCACCGACAAATGGGAGCCCAACAAATCCCACGAGGCCAAGATGGTCTTTGGTGCGGACGATCTGGCCCATCCGGCGGTCAACTACCTGCACAACACCGCGGGCAAGGTCTATCTGGGCGGCCCGATCACCGGCATCCAGCAGCCCGTCCACTACGATTTCAAAATGCGCCGCGACACCCCGAACGAACTGCGCGCCCATTTCCGCAAGCTGGGCTGGCGCAAGATCGTCGCGTTCCAGACCCGCAACCCCCTGCACCGCGCGCATCAGGAACTCACCTTCCGCGCCGCGCGTGAAGCACAGGCCAACCTGCTGATCCATCCGGTTGTCGGCATGACCAAACCGGGCGACGTGGACCACTTTACCCGCGTCCGTTGCTACGAAGCCGTACTGGACAAATATCCGGCCGCGACCACGTCGATGAGCCTTTTGAACCTTGCCATGCGCATGGCCGGCCCGCGCGAAGCCGTCTGGCACGGCCTGATCCGCAAGAACCACGGCTGCACCCACTTTATCGTCGGTCGCGACCACGCAGGCCCGGGCAAGAACAGCGCCGGAGAGGATTTCTACGGCCCCTACGATGCACAGGACCTCTTTAAGAAATACGAATCCGAAATCGGCCTCGAAATGGTTGATTTCAAGCACATGGTCTATGTGCAGGAGCGCGCCCAGTATTTCCCCGCGAACGAAGTCCCCGAGGGCTGTACCGTGCTCGATATCTCGGGCACCGAACTCCGCCGCCGACTGCGCGAAGGTCTGGACATCCCCGAATGGTTCAGCTTCCCCGAGGTCGTCAAGGAACTGCGCCGCACCTCTCCGGCACGGTCCAAGCAGGGCTTTACCGTTTTCTTCACCGGCCTGTCGGGCTCGGGCAAGTCGACGGTCGCGAATGCGCTGATGGTCAAACTGATGGAACTGGGCGGACGCCCCGTGACACTGCTGGACGGCGATGTCGTACGCAAACACCTGTCCTCAGAGCTGGGATTTTCCAAAGAGCACCGCGACATCAACATCAAGCGGATTGGCTATGTCGCGTCTGAGATCACAAAGAACGGCGGCATCGCGATCTGTGCGCCCATCGCGCCTTACACCGCGACCCGCCGCGCCGTGCGCGAGATGATCGAACAATACGGCTCTTTCATCGAAGCCCATGTCGCCACCTCGATCGAGGAATGTGAGCGCCGCGACCGCAAGGGACTCTATAAACTGGCCCGTGAAGGCAAGATCAAGGAATTCACCGGCATTTCCGACCCCTACGAAGAGCCGCAGAACCCCGAAGTCCGGCTGGAAACCGAAAACGTCGAGGTCGACAACTGCGCCCATCAGGTGCTCTTGAAGCTCGAAAGCATGGGCCTGATCACCGGTCGCTGACGGGCGGCAAGATCGCAAAACATCAAAGGCCGGCGCGAAAACGCCGGCCTTTTTGTATGTCTGATCGGAAAACTATCAGGCTCGCGCGGCCAATCCTTTGGCGGCTTCTTCCAGTTCGTGGACCAGCGTGCGGGCCATGGACCGCATCACCATCACCTCGAAGGCCTCTGCCCCGACACGGGTCACCGATGCCGCCATATGCCCCACAAAGCTGCGGGCCGTATGGCCCCTCTTAAAGGTCGACACCCGCAGATCGAGCGGCACAAGCCGCGCAAGCGTTGCTTCGGCGGCAGGACCGTCGAGCCGGACCGCCGCAATCGCATCGCCCTGTTCGGTGACCGCGGCCAGACCGGACAATTCGGGAAGCCCATCGCATTGAACCAGCGCACGCCCCGCACCGACCCAGATGCTGCGCGATCCGGCCTTGGTCAACATGCGGTTCGCGGCGGGGAAACCGACCCCGCTCTGGGCCTCTAGTGCTTTGGATACATCGGCCTCTTTGCCCGCAAAGGGTGCCACGTTCCACGCGGTCTGGATCACGACCTCGGTCAATGTCACGTCGCCGATGGTCATCGGCAATTGCCCCTCGCAGGGGGTTTGAGCAATCAGCTTAACCACGCAGACGCCCTCCTTCGGGATCAAAGAAAACGGGATCGCAAACGATGCAGAGCGCTTCGATGCCGCGCAGATGGTCGACCAGACGGACCGTTTGCCCGTGCCGCGCGCGACCGTTTTTCAGGAACGCGAGGCCAAGGTAGCTTTCGACGGTCGGCGAATAGCAGACCGAGGTGACATAGCCCTGATCGTTCTCTCGTGTCGCAACGGCGCCAGCGTCGAACAGATGCGCGCCGGCTGTCAGTTGCTTGACCGCTCCGGCAGGTTTCAGGCCGACCAACTGCTCACGGCCCTCGTCCACCAACCCGTCACGGCGGGCCAGTGTCTTGCCTATGCAGTCCTTTTTCGGGCTGATCATCCGGTCCATACCAATGTCGAAAGCGGTGGTCCGGCCGTGGATTTCGGCGTGGGTGATAAAGCCCTTTTCGATCCGCAAGACGTTCAGCGCCTCCATCCCGTAGGGCCCTCCGCCGAACATTTCGGCGTTCGCAACCAGCAACCGGTAGAGGCTGTCGCCAAACCGTGCGGGCACGGCGACTTCGTAGGCGTGCTCGCCCGAGAACGAGATCCGGAACAGCCGTCCCGACACGCCCGCGACCCCGACATCCGCACAGCCCATATAAGGCATCGAGTCGTCGTCGATCGGCTTGTCCAGAATGGTGTTCAGCACCTCGCGGCTTTTGGCGCCGACCACACCGAACTGCGCCCATTGTTCTGTCACCGACACGATTTGCACGTCCAGATCGGGTCGGAGCGCCTGCGCCACAAAGTCGAGGTGTCGCATGACCAAGGCCGCTGCCGCCGTCGTCGTGGTGATCACAAAGTGCATCTCACCCAGCCGCGAACAGGTGCCGTCATCCAGCACATAGCCGTCTTCGCGCAGCATGAGCCCGTAGCGGACTTTGCCGACTTTCAGCGTCGACATCGTGTTTGTGTAAACAAAGTCCAGAAAAGCAGCCGCATCCGGCCCCTGAATGTCGATTTTCCCCAAGGTGGAGACATCGCAGACACCAACGGTCGAGCGGACCATCTGGACTTCGCGGTCGCAGGCCTCGCGCCAGGTCTTTTCACCCGTCGCGGGGAAGTAGGACGGTCGGTACCACAACCCCGCTTCGATCATCGGTGCCCCGCGCGCAATGCTTGCCGCGTGGCTGGTGGTGAACCGTTGGGGGGCGAACCCCTTGCCCTGCGCGCCCGCACCCAACGCCGCGATTGCGACGGGCGAATAGGGCGGACGGAAGGTCGTGGTGCCGGTTTCGGGAATACCCCGTCCGGTCGCATCTGCCAGAACGGCCAAAGCGACAACGTTCGAGTTCTTGCCCTGATCGGTCGCCATCCCTTGGGTCGTGTAGCGCTTCATATGCTCGACCGACCGGAAATTTTCCTGCGCCGCCAGCTTGATATCCTTGACGTGGACGTCGTTCTGAAAGTCGATCCATTTGCGACCGCGCCCTTCGACCGCCCAGAGCGGCTGATGCCGGTAGGCCGCGCCTTCGGCGTGCGGGACATCGGGGGATATGACGTTTTTCCTGCCCAGCGCGGTCGCAGCGGCGGCACCCTGTTCGGCCCCGTCCGCAAGACAGGCGGCGGTCGAAAACCGGCCCCGCGCCGCCCCTGCGACCGTCATGCCGGGGATTGCCCCGTCGCGCGGCACAAAGGATTGGATCCCCGCGTCCCAGACAGGACGGCCGTTCATATGACAGGTCAGATGCACCGAAGGGTTCCAGCCCCCCGACATCGCCAACACGCCCGCCTTGATCCCGTGGCGACGACCGCCCTGTTCGACGGTCAGCCCCTCTAGCCCCAGCCGACCCGAGGTCTGGACCACCCGCGCGCCGGTAAAGACGGGCGCGTCGACCTTGACCTCGACGTCGTCACGGCTGTCGATCAGCGCCGATACCTTAACCCCCGCCGCGATCAGATCGCGCGCGGTCCGGTGGGCATCGTCGTTGTTCGCAAAAACCGCGACTTCGGGCGCACCCACCACGCCGTAGCGGTTGGCAAAGCTGCGCACCGCGCTGGCCGACATGATGCCGGGGCGGTCGTTGTTGGGAAAGGCGATCGGGCGCTCTAGGGCACCGGCGCACAGGATCGACCGCTGCGCCACGATCCGCCAGAAACATTCACGCGGCAGTTCGTCGCCCTTGCGCGGTTTGTGGTGGCCCACCCGTTCCAACGCGCCGAACGTGCCTTGGTCATAGGCGCCGAAAACGGTGGTGCGGGTCATCAGCCGGACGTTGTCCATCCCGCGCAACTCGGCCAGAACGTCATCGGCCCAGAGGTGGCCCGTCTTGCCGTCGACCTCGGTGGTTTCGGACAACAGTCGTCCGCCCATCCGGCTGTCTTCGTCGGCAAGGATCACATCGACGCCCGCACGCGCCGCCGTCAGCGCCGCCATGAGCCCCGCAGGTCCGGCACCGATTACCAGAAGGTCACAAAAGGCAAAGGCGCGTTCGTAGCGGTCTTCGTTGTGGTCGCCGGACAGGGCACCAAGCCCCGCGGCGCGGCGAATGAACGGCTCGTAGAGCTTTTCCCAAAAGCTGCGCGGCCACATGAACGTCTTGTAATAGAAGCCCGCGCCAAGGAAGGGCGACAGCAGGTCGTTGACCGCCATGACGTCGGTCTTTAGCGACGGCCAGCGGTTTTGGCTGCGTGCCTCCAGCCCTTCGTACAACTCTTGGACCGTCGCGCGCACGTTGGGGTCGGCAGCGGCACCGTGGCCGATGGTCACCAGCGCATTGGGCTCTTCCGAGCCAGCGCCATAGACGCCGCGGGGGCGGTGGTATTTGAAACTCCGCCCGACCAGACGCACGCCGTTGCCCAACAGCGCCGAGGCCAGCGTGTCGCCCGCGTGGCCGGTCATCCGCTCTCCGTCAAAGGTGAACGGCACAGAGCGTTGCTGGTCAGGAAATCCTTTGCCCTTGAGCCTCATGTCCGGCCCTCCCGAGCAAGCGTCGAGCCAGTCACGGCATGGGTTACCGTATTGCGGTCGACCACGATCCACGCGCCGCAGGGGTCGTGATACCACATGTCGCGCGTGTCCCCTGCGGGGTTGTCGCGCAGGTGTAGATAGTCCGCAAAGGCGCTGACTCCGGCGTCGGCGTCGGGGCGTGCCATGATTTCGGACGCACCCTGATAGGTGAACTCGCGGCGGTCGCGTTCGCCGCAATGGGGGCAGGTGATCCTCATGCCGGTGTCCTGTCTGTCGAATGGGTCGTCTGGCGCATCTGTCAGCCCCTAGTGCAAATTGTGCTGAGAGCCGGTGCCCTCTTCGTCCATGATCCCGCGGCCCGTCGTGAACCGGTCCAGCCGGTAGCGCGCGGCGGTGTCATGCGGTTTGCCGGTCGCGATCAGGTGGGCATAGGCCCAGCCAGAGGCGGGCACTGCCTTGAACCCTCCGTAGTTCCAGCCGCAGTTCACGAACAGCCCGTCCACATGGGTCCGGTCGATGATCGGAGAGCCGTCCGGCGACATGTCCATGATGCCGCCCCATGACCGCAGCACCTTTGCCTTGCCGATCATCGGCATCAGCGTCATCGCGGCCTCCATCACGTGCTCTTTCATCGGAAGATTGCCGCGTTGGGCGTAGGAGCTGTAGAAATCCAGATCTCCGCCAAAGACCAGCCCGCCCTTGTCCGACTGGCTGATATAGAAGTGGCCCATGCCAAAGCTGACCACGTGGTCGATGACCGGTTTCAGGCCCTCGGTGACAAATGCCTGCAAGACATGGCTTTCGATCGGCAGGCGCATGCCCGCCATAGCGGCGACCTGACCCGACCGCCCCGCCGCAACCATCGCGACCTTCTTCGCGCGGATCGGCCCGCGAGAGGTCTGCACGCCGGTGACTTTGCCGTTCGAGATGTCGATGCCGGTCACTTCGCAGTTCTGGATCAGATCGACGCCGCGCTGGTCGGCCCCGCGCGCATAGCCCCATGCGACCGCATCGTGGCGGGCGGTTCCGCCGCGCGGATGCAGCAGGCCGCCGTAGACGGGAAAGCGCACATTGTCGAAATCAATATAGGGCAGATGCTGGCGCACGCCGTCGCGATCCAAAAGAACCGCGTCATCGCCTTGGTTGATCATGGCGTTACCGCGCCGGACAAAGGCGTCGCGCTGCCCGTCGGAATGGAACAGGTTGATCAGACCGCGCTGCGAATGCATGACGTTATAGTTCAGGTCGGACTCCAGCCCTTCCCACAGCTTCAGCGAATGGCTGTAGAACTCGGAGTTGCCGGGCAGGAAATAGTTGGCGCGGACGATTGTGGTGTTACGTCCGATGTTTCCGCTGCCGATATAGCCCTTTTCCAGCACCGCGATGTTGGTCAGGCCGTGGTTCTTGGCAAGGTAATACGCGGTCGAAAGCCCGTGCCCACCGCCGCCGATCAGGACGATGTCATATTCCTTTTTCGGCTCGGGATCGCGCCAGACGGGTTTCCAGCCGGTCTGGCCCGTGAACGCCTCTTTGAAAATCTGCCAGGCGTTATATCGCATGCCGCCACCCTATGCTTGTGTCGAAGGGAACACTAACAAGGGGAAAGCGGCACGCAATGGCGTATTTCGACACAATTTTTCTATATGCGACGAAGTTGCGCGAATTGGTCGGCCATTCGATGGCCGATCAAAGGGCCATTCGGAAATAGGAGGCTTCGTAGAGGTCGTTCATACCCGTCCCGCAAAAGCCCATGTTCATGTTGGACGTGCCATCGATCCGGCCACCGGCCACCATCGAGGCGCCTTTGATACCGTTTGCGTTGGCCGCAAAGGCAATATCGCCTGCCGCCACGACCTGACTTCCGTACATATTCAGGCTGGAGGCGACCTCCATCCCGCCGTAGGTGATCAGTCGGACGCTGCCGCCAGCCGCACAGTTGTCATTTCGTCCCAGCGTCAAGCCGTTGGACGAGTTGAAAGATTTACTGCTGGTCGAGGTGGTCGCAAAGACCACCTGATCCAACGCGACGCCGTTCGAGAACTTGACCTCGCAGTTTGTGATGATCGCAACGTTGGTCAGGTTTGTCTCGACCGTGAGGCGGCCGCCGTTACACGGAACGACGTGCACGAATCCGGGCGTCAAGTCGGACTGAGAGACTTTGGTACGAGCGGCCAGATTCACCACATAGGCACCGGTGATATAGCTGGGCAGATAGGCGCGGTTCAGGGACTGGATGCCTGCAATGATCTCGGGGATCTGGTGCACCAGACGCATATTGTAGGACCCTTCGCGCAGCGCC